>DAOUGK010000030.1:0-6812 GCA_034429055.1 Anaerolineae bacterium
CGGGACCGGGTCCGCACCATCTATGTGAAGGCTGAGAGCCAGGAGGCCATGGAGAACGTCTCCAACCAGATTAAGACGCTGCTGGTCGAGCGCCACGACGTCGACCCGGCCAAGCCGGACTTCGTCCTGCAGACCCAGCAGGACATCATCAGCACACAGCAGGCCACCACCGAGGCCTTCCGCAACCTGCTGGCCTGGGTGGCCGCGGTGTCGCTCGTGGTCGGCGGCATCGGCATCATGAACATCATGCTCGTCTCGGTCACCGAGCGCACCCGCGAGATCGGGCTGCGCCAGGCCCTGGGCGCGCGGCCGCGCGACGTCCTGCTGCAGTTCCTCATCGAGGCGATCACCCTCAGCCTGGTGGGCGGCTTGGCGGGCGTGCTTCTGGGCGTCGGCGGGGCCGAGCTGTTCGGCCGGCTCGGCAACATGCAGACGCGGATCGTGCCCGCGTCCGTGCCGCTGGCCTTCGGCGCCGCAGCCGCAGTGGGTATCTTCTTCGGTTACTATCCCGCGATCAAAGCGGCCCAGCTCGACCCGATCGTCGCGCTGCGCCACGAATAACAAGGAGACTGACAAAACGATGAAACGTACCCTCACGCTCGGGCTTCTGGCCCTGCTCGTCCTGATTGCGGCCGCATGCGGCGGCTCGCCCGCTGCGCCCGCGGCCGCGGAGGCCGCTGCCGAACCTGCAGGGGCGCAGGCTGCTGCCGAACCGGCAGCCGCGGTCATGCCGGCCGCGGCGCCCGCGAGCCGCCTGGTCACAGGCTACGAAGGCGCGCTGCCCCAGCGCAACCAGCTCCTGCTGGGCACGCTGCGCCTGGAGGACGGCGGCGCCGCCATCACCGCGGAGCAGGCAGCCAAACTCCTGCCCCTGTGGCAGGGCATCCGCGCTACGACGAGCACCGGCACGGCCAGCGAAGCCGAAACCAATGCGCTGCTGGCGCAGATCGAGGCCGCGCTGACCGACGACCAGCTCACGGCCATCGCAGCCATGCAGTTGACCCAGACAGACCTGCAGGAATGGGGCAAGAGCCAGGGGTTGTCCGTGGGCACGGGCGAGGGAGCCGCCATGGGCGCGGGCAGCGGCCAATCGCTGTCACCGGAGGCGCGCGCGACCCGCCGGGCCGAGCGCGGGGGCACGGGCACGAGCGGAGGCATGGCTGCGGCGCTGGTGGACGCGGTCATCGAGCTGCTCGAAGCGAAGTAAGCCGGACGTGAGGTCGGAACGACGTGAGGTCTGAACGATGAAGACGCTGATGAAGCTGACCCTGTTGGTGGGCCTGGTGACTCTCCTGGCAGGCTGCGGCGGGACCGCCGGCCCTGCCCCCGCCTCTGCGCCCGCGCCGGCGGCCGATGCTGCACCTGCAGCCGCGACGACACCCGCCGCGTCCACAGCCGCACTCACCGAGGCATACGATGATGCGCTGAGCATCCGCAACCAGTTGGCCTACGGCCTGCTGCGGCTCGAAGGCTCAGCCGATGCCGTCACCGCGGAGCAGGCCGGCCAGTTGCTGCCCCTGTGGCAGGCGCTCCAGACCCTCGACGACAGCACCACCGCGGCAGCCGAGGAGACCGCGGCAGTGCAGGCCCAGATTCAGGCTACGCTGACGCCGGCCCAGGTCGCCACGATTGCGGGCATGCGGCTGACCAACGCCATGCTGCAGGCCTACTACACCGAGATCGGCGTGGCCTCCGCCAACACGCCCGAGCCCGGCGTGACGCCGCAGAGCGGCCGCATGAAGGACCTGTCGCCGGAAGAGCGCGAGGCTGCCAAAGCAACTGCGCAGGCCCAGGGCACCCCCGTGGGCGCCGGCGGCGGCACGAAGAAGGACGCGCTGGCCGACAACGTCATCGCTCTCCTGACGGCCCGCGTGTCAGGGAAGTAACGCCTGCGGACCGTCGCGCCCGGTTACCCCAGGGACAGCCCGGCGATGCGCCAGACCATCTCGTCGTAGCCCAGGTCGGTGGTCTGCACGGCCTGGAAGAAGCCCGCCTCGGGCGACAGGTCCGGGTTGCAGTTCACCTCGACCACGTACGGCTGCTCGGCCGCATCGACCCGCAGATCGACGCGCGCATAGCCGCGGCAGCCGATGGCCCGCCAGGCGGCCAGGGCCGCGTCGCGGATCCGCTGGCCGAGGAGGGGGCTCACGTCTGCAGGACACAGCACGGGCGTGTGGCTGTATTCGAACGAGCTCGGCTCCCACTTGGCCGCAAACGACACGATCTGCTCATAGGGGTCGCTGAAGTCGCGGAAGTCGATCTCCGCGAGCGGGAGCAGCTCAGGCGGGTCGCCCCACAGGCTGACGTTGAACTCGCGGCCCGCGATGAAGCGCTCGACCAGGGCCGCCTGCCGGTAGCAGGCGGTGATGTGCGCGACGCGCGCCCGCAGGGCCGCCACGTCATGCACCACCGCTTCCGGCCCGATGCCCAGGCTCGCATCCTCGGCCACCGGCTTCGCAATGACCGGAAAGCCCAGCCCAGCCTCTACCTCGGCCGCATCCCGGTACAGACGCCACGGCGGGGTGGGGATTCCGCCGCGTTCGAACAACCGCTTGGCATGTGCCTTGTGGATGGACCGCGCCAGCGCATTCCCATGCGAGCCCGTCAGCCGATAGCCCATCGCCTCGAGCGCCCAGGCGATCCGCGCCTCCTCGAAAAGCCGGCCCTGCATCCCCTCGCCCAGGTTGAAGACCGCCCACTCGGTCGGCGGATAGCCCGCCAGCGCCGTCTCCACGTCTGCGTGGATCGGCACGCGCCGCACCTCGTACCGTTGCGCCAGCGCCGCGGCCACCACCCGCGCGCATGCGATCACGCCCTGCTCCGCAAGCATGTCGCGCGGCTCGCCCTTGATGAGCGCAGGGCTTTCATTGTATAAGACCAGGATCCGCTTCCGGGCCATGACGTCTCCGATGCCTGGATGTCACGTCGCATCTGGCGCAGGCTGCTTCAATGACAGTGATTTGTCCCTTATCAATTATCATATAGCGGAGATTAAAGCAAGGAGGTGCTGCGCATGTACATGGTAATGCTCGTGTTGGATGTCCCAGAGAAACTGGACGCGGTGCTCGACGCGTGGCAGGGTGCCGGAATCAGCGGCGCGACCATTGCGGAGACGGCCGGCGTCCATCGGCGCCGCGCCCGCCGGCCGCGTGTCCCGACGCCCTATGCCATCGGGAGCCCGGGGCCAACCGGCCATGAAGGCAATTACACTCTCTGGGCGATCGTGCCCGACGAAGAGGCAGTGCGGAGATGCCTGGCCGAGGCCGAGAGGATCCTTGGCGACCTGGATGGGCCGGACACGGGCGTGCTGGCCGCCTGGCCCCTCGCAATGGTGAAGGGCGTGCCGCTCAGGCCGGCTGCACCTGAGGGCGGGGAGGGCGCATGGTCTGGCTGATCTTCATCGGCAGCGCGGCGGTGATCGTCCTCGCAGCGACACAATTGGCCCGGTTCGGCGATGCCATCGCGGTACGCACGAAGCTCGGCGGCATGTTCGTCGGCACCCTCCTGCTGGCCGGCGCCACCTCCCTGCCGGAACTACTGACCACCATCAGCTCCTTGCGCCAGGGGGTGCCGAATCTGGCCGCCGGCAACATGCTGGGCAGCAACATGTTCAACATGTTCATGCTCGCCGTCCTCGACATGCTGTTCCGGCAGGAGCGCATCCTGCGCCGGGTCGCAACCCGCCATGCGCTGACGGCCAGCCTGGCAACCCTGCTGATCGGGACGGCCGCTTTCTTCATCCTGGCCGATATCGATGTAAGCATCGGTTGGGTCGGCGCGGACAGCCTGGTGCTGCTGGCAATCTATGTCGCAGGGGTACAGCAGATCCGTGCAGCGAATCCGGGGGCGGCCGCAGACCCGGCGACCGAGGTCGAGCTGGAGGGCGTGCCCCGCCTACCGCTCGCGCTGGCCGGCTTCCTCGCGGCCGCGGGCGTCCTCGTCCTGGTGACGCCGCAGTTGGTGAGCAGCAGCGCCGAAATAGCCGAGATGACCGGGCTAGGCGCTGGCTTCGTCGGCACGACCCTGGTTGCGCTGGTCACGTCCCTACCCGAGCTGGTCACGACCATTGCGGCGGTCCGCATCGGCGCGTTCGACCTGGCCGTCGGCAACCTGTTCGGCAGCAATGCCTTCAACGTGGTCACGTTGGGTCTCAGTGACTTCTTCTTCACGCAGGGCCGCTTCCTGGGTGCGATCGACCCGGCGTTCGCGCTGGTCGCGCTGCTGGGGCTGATCCTGACGAGCATGGGTCTGATCGGCAACCTGGCGCGCATCGAGCGGCGGCTGTTCCTGCTGGAGATCGACGCCCTGGCGATCTTGCTGGTGTATCTGGGCGGGCTGTGGTTCCTCTACGCGCGGGGGATCGGCGGCTGAGGCGGCGCAGAGGCTGAAAGACGGTGTCCCGCACGCCTCAGCCGCCCAGCGGCCAGAAGAGCAGGATCAGCGGGATGGCGACCAGCGCGACCACGGCCTCCAGCAGCAGCCCCATCCGCCAGTAGTCGCCAAACTTGTACCCGCCCGGCCCCATCACCAATGTGTTCGACTGGTGGCCGATGGGCGTCAGGAACGCGCACGACGCGCCGATGGCGATGGCGATGAGGAACGAATCCGCCGAGACGCCCAGCCCCTCCGCCAGGCTGAGGCCGATCGGCGCGGTCAGCACGACCGCGGCCGCGTTGTTCACCAGGTCTGACAGAAACATGGTGAACACCAGGACGATGACCAGCAGTGCAGCCGGCGAGAGGTGCCCGGCCAGGCGCAGCAGCCCGTCGGCAATCAGTGCCGCGCCGCCGGTCGTCTCCAGCGCCTCGCCCACGGGGATCATCGCGCCCAGCAGGATGATGATGGGCCAGTCGATGCTCGCATAAGCCTCCTGCAGCGAAACGAAGCCGCCCATGAGCAGGACGATGACCGCGGCGACGAAGGCAATCTGCACCGGGACGAGGCCCAGCGCAGAGATAAGCAGCGCGGCGCCGAAAACCACCAGGGGCGGGATGAGCCGCTGCGGCTGGCCGATGCGCAGCTCGCGCTGGGCCAGCGGCAGGCAGCCCAGGGTTGCCAGCACGTCTTTCGCCGTGGCAGCCGGGCACTGCAGGAGCAGCACATCGCCCGCGGCCAGGCGAATGCGGTCGAGTCGCGCACGCAGGCGCAAGCCCTCCCGCGCAATGGCCAGCAGGTTCACGCCGTGCTGCCGCCTGAGGTCGAGGCTGAACGCGGTCTCGCCCACCAGCAGCGCATTCGCGGTGACCACGGCTTCGACGAGCATGACCTCGTCCGATTCCAGGTCCGCCCGCACAATGCGCTCGCTGCCCACCAGCTCCAGCCGCGCCTTGGTCACCACGTTCTTCAGATTCTCGGCATCGACCTGCAGGATCAGGATGTCGCCCGCCGCGAAGACCGTCGAAGGCGGCGGCGGCAACTGCCGCACGCCGTTGCGCACCAGCCCCAGGACGTTGATGCCGTTCTCCACCAGCGTGTTGATGTGCGGCAGCGGCTTGCCGGCCAGCCGGGAGTCCTTCGGCAGCCGCACCTCGGTCACGTACTTCTCGATCTCGAAGAGGTCGTTGGCCGTCGCCTGGCCGCGGCGCCTGGGGATAAACCGCCATCCGGCCAGCACGATGAACAGCAGCCCGGCCAGCGCCACCCCCAGCCCGACCGGCGTGAAGTCGAACATGCGGAACGGGGGCGCACCGGTCTGCGCCCGGAACGAAGCAGCGATGATGTTCGGCGGGGTGCCGATGAGGGTGGTCATGCCGCCGAGCAGCGAGGCAAAGGCCAGCGGCATGAGAAAGACCGAGGCCGGGATCGCCTTCCGCCGCGCGACCTGGATGGCCACGGGCATGACCAGCGCCAGCGCGCCGATGTTGTTCATGAACGCGGAGAGCGCGGCAACGATGCCGGTGAGCGCGGCCAGTTGCACCGTCACGCCGCCCTGGAGCCGCAGCAGCCGCTCGCCCAGCAGGTCCACCACGCCGGAATTCTGCAGGCCGCGGCTGATGACGAGCACCGCGGCCACGGTGATGACGGCCGCGTTGCTGAAGCCGCTGAAGACCCGCTCCGCCGGGATGAGGCCGGCCAGCGCAACGATCATCAGCGCGAGCAGCGCGACGACGTCGTACCGCCAGCGCCCCGTGACGAACAGCACCAGGGTCAGCAGGAGCACGCCGAAGATGATCGCTTGCTGAATGGACATGACCACTTCCTCTCTGACTGAGTCCTGGCCCCTGTTATGGACATGATCGTTTGCAGATGTTGCGGGCACGTCGAGTTCCTGAGCGTGGCAAATCTGACAAAGTGCAGCAGGCAGTATATCATGGCCTTGCTGCCCGGCGATCGAAGGGTTGCGCGGCCGGCTGTCGAGCCAGGGCGCCAGCCTGAACTGAATCGACTCACCATCCTGTGGCTGTGGCCGGTCTCTGACCGAGCCACCTCATAAAACTGCCTGAAAAGCTCACGCAAAGCCGCCAAGAACGCTAAGAAACTGTTTGAAAAGCTCACGCAAAGCCGCTAAGAACGCTAAGGGTCTGTAAAAGTATTACTTCCTGCTCTGGCCGGTCTCCGACCGTGCCAGAGCAGGAACTTATTCTTTTACGAGCCCTAAGAATTTACAGGGCGAAGCGTTTCTGGCGCTCTTTGCGCCTTTGCGTGAGTATGGGTTCGGACTTTTCAAACGCCCTCTTAGACGGTGAGCACCTGGCGGCCCTGCCAGGTCTGGCCCGGGTGCAGCTCGACGGGTTGGCCGACGATGGCGGCCTCGATGCAGATGAACCGCCCGAAACCGCCGGGCGGGAGATCGTCCAGCGTGGCGCCCCGCA
>DAOUGK010000031.1:0-13362 GCA_034429055.1 Anaerolineae bacterium
AAGCTGCGCCAGCCGCTCGCGGAGGCGTTCGTGGGCGTCGCCAACCGGAGCGAGGCGGATGCCGTCATGCGTCTGGCCGCGGATGTCATCACCGAAGAACTGAATGTCAAGGCGCTGCACACCGTCACGGCCGGCAGCGACCTGGTTGATGTGCAGATTCATGCGCTGCCCAAGCAGCTCGGCCAGAAGCACGGGCGCAAATACCCGGCTATCCGGGCCGCGCTCAACGCGCTGGACCCGCTGGATGTCGCAGCGGCAATCGAAAGCGGTCACAGCGTCGCCGTCGAGGTCGACGGCGAGCGTATCGAGGTCCTGCCGGACGAGGTGCAGGTGCGCAAGACGCCGAAGCCGGGCCTGGCCGTCAGCCAGGAGGGCGGCTATCTGGTCGCCGTGACGACCGAGCTGACGGATGCGCTGCGCTGGGAGGGTTACGCGCGCGAGGTCAGCCGCAACATCCAGGAGTTGCGCAAGAAGTCGGGCTTCGAGATCAGCGACCGCATCCACACGACCGTGCAGGCGGGGCCGGCGCTCGCGGCAGTCTGGCAGCAGTTCGGCGCCGAGATCGCGGCGGATACGCTGTCGCTCAGCTTCACCGCAGGCGCACCGGTCGCGGACGCCTTCACGACCACCGTGAGGCTCGACGGCGAGGATGTGACCCTGGGCGTGCGCAAGGCGTAGCATGTGAAGAGGTGAAGGGGAGAAGAGGAGCACAGGTGATATGGAATGGCGGGTTGCGTATGCTTGCCACCGTCTCGGGTCATCCCCTCAACGGAAAGGCCACACCCGTCCACACTCACCTGTTCACCCGTTCACCTCTTCACCTCTTCACCCTGTCACGTGCTTGCCCTTTGGCACACTTCACGCTAAAATAGCTGCACCGGCGCAGTAGGAAGCGCCGGCAGCGAGGACAGTATGCTAACACCACAGAGACTCGATCGGCTGCGGGGCTATCTGCTCGAACAGCAGGCCACCTTGCAGCAACAGATTCGTACGCTGACGGATGCCAGCCAGGAATCCAACGTGGGCCTGGGCAATCACATGGCCGAGGACGCCACCGCCGCCTTCGACCAGGCCGCCTCGGTTTCGCTGCTGCGGGGCCATGTGCGCGCATTACAGCTTGTCGAAGCTGCGCTGCACCGCATGGAGCACGGCACTTACGGCAAGTGCGACCGCTGTAGCGACGACATTGACTTTGCCCGGCTGAAGGCTGTGCCGGAGGCGACCCTGTGCCTCCACTGCCAGCGCGTGGCCGAGTTGTAGAAGAAACGAGCTGATATCCGTGCGATCTGCCCTAAGATGGTTTTCGATACTGCTGCTGGCCGCGGTGATTGTCGGGCTGGACCAGTGGACCAAGAGCCTGGTTGAGACGCAAGTGCCCCTCGGCGGCAGCTACACCCCCTTCCCCGCGCTCGAACCCTATTTCAACATCGTACACCTGACCAACACGGGGGCTGCGTTCGGCCTGTTCCGGGGCGGTGCGAGCTTCTTCATCGTCATCGCCGTCGTCGTGATTGTCGGACTGCTCGTCTTTGCCCGTCACCTGGACCAGGGCGACTGGCTGATCCGGCTGGCGCTGGGCCTCCAGCTCGGCGGCGCGACCGGCAACCTGATCGACCGGCTGCACCAGGACGGTCATGTCACCGACTTCCTGCTGTTCACCCTGCCCGTGGGCGACCGGGTGTACCAATGGCCCGCGTGGAACGTGGCGGACGCGGGCATCGTGGTCGGCACGATCCTGCTCGCCATCCTGCTGCTGCGCGACGATCGCCGCAATGCCCAGGAGACGGTTAACGTGAGCAAGCCGGGCGCGTCCGGCACCGGCAACACCAGCCCCGTGCATAGCGGCGACGAATAAAGGGGTAGCGGCTGTGAGCAACGGCCCCGACTCGCAGAAACCCGTTCCCTCAGGTGAAGCGCAGCTTCACACGGAAACGGGTTTCTTTGATTCTGAGGAAACGGGGTTCTTTAGCGATAAAGACGGCACGCCTGCTCCGCT
Organism: Anaerolineae bacterium; assembly: GCA_034429055.1. Classification (GTDB taxonomy): domain Bacteria; phylum Chloroflexota; class Anaerolineae; order CG2-30-64-16; family CG2-30-64-16; genus MWBF01. The sequence goes on from DAOUGK010000031.1 coordinate 1,997, forward strand.
CACCTTGGCGGTCGAGGCAGGCGGCGAGCGGCTCGACCGCTGGCTGGCCCACCAGCTCCCCGACCGGTCGCGCGCCGAAGTGCAGCGCTGGATCGACGCGGGCCAGGTCCTGCGTGCGGGCCGGCCGCTGAAGGCCAGCTACCGGGTCAGCCAGGGCGATGTGGTGACGATCTTCGTGCCCGCCCCCGAGGAATACAATGTCGAGCCTGAGGACATCCCGCTCGATATCCTGTACGAGGATGCCGACCTGCTCGTCATCAACAAGGCCGCCGGCATGGTCGTTCACCCGGCCGCAGGCAACTGGCGCGGCACATTGGTCAACGCGGTGCTGTATCACGCGCCGGACCTCGAAGGCGTGGGCGGGGTGCATCGGCCCGGCATCGTTCACCGGTTGGACAAGGATACGTCGGGGGTTATCCTGGTCGCCAAGAACGACGCCAGCCATCGCGACCTGCAGGCACAGTTCCAGGCCCGGACGGTGCACAAGGAGTACCTGGCGCTGGCCGTCGGGGTGCTGCAGCCGACCATCGGGGAGATCGACGCTGCGCTCGGCCGTGACCCGCGCGACCGCCAGCGGATGGCCGTGCGGCCCGCGGGCCAGGGACGGCCCAGCCGCACGCAGTATGAAACGCTGGGAATCTATCGGGCGAGACCTTCAGGCGAGCGGTTCAGCCTGCTCGCCTGTCACCCGCTGACAGGTCGCACGCACCAGATTCGCGTGCACCTGGCGCACATCCACCATTCCATCGTGGGGGATCAGCTCTACGGCCGGCGCAAGCTGCCCTTCGCCTGCCCCCGCCAGTTTCTCCATGCCCACCGGCTGGCATTCCGCCTGCCGTCCACGGGCGCGATCGTCGAATTCGCCGCTCCCCTGCCCCCCGACCTAGAGGCCGTGTTGGACCGGTTGGTAAGCGAAATAGAACGCTGATGACGCAGATACTCATGATTGACGCTGATCATCTGTTGATTTCCAGTAAAGAAAAGAGATCAGTCGAAATCATGATGATCAGGGCCAACCGCAGGTTGGCGCGTCATCAGCGTTCTATTAACCGTACCCTTCGCCTAACCGTTGCTCAGTGCAGAGGGGCGGCCGGGAACTTTGTGGCAGTCGCGGCAGCGGGCTTCGTAGACTTCGCTCGCGCCGACGAGGATGATCGGGTCGGTGTAATTCGCGGGCGCGCCGTTGATGAGGCGCTGCGTGCGGCTCGCGGCCGCGCCGCACACGACGCAGATGGCGTGGAGCTTGTCCACCATCTCGGCTTCGGCCATGAGCAGCGGCATCGGACCAAACGGTTCGCCCCGAAAGTCCAGGTCGAGGCCGGTGATGATGACCCGCAAACCCCGGTCGGCCAGGATGCGCGCGACATCCGCCACCGCCCAATCGAAGAACTGCGCCTCGTCAATCGCGACCACGGTCGTCTCAGGTTGCAGACGGTCCAGGATCTCCGCGGCGCGCTCGATGACTTCCGCGTGATACTGCAACCCGTCATGCGATGCAACCTGAGATGCCGAATAGCGGTCGTCCAGCCGGGCTTTGAACACCTGCACGTGCTGCCGCGCAATCTCCGCCCGGCGCACCCGGCGGATCAGTTCCTCGGTCTTGCCGCTGAACATGCTGCCGCAGATGACCTCGACCCAGCCGCCGCGGGGTTGAAAGTAGAGCATGGATTCCTCGGCTCTCGAATACAGAAAAGGGCCGGAAACTCGGTGTCAGCCGGTTTCCAGCCCTCTTGTCTGCATCTTGAATCTCAAATCTTCAATCTGCGATTTGCAGTCCGCAACGTTATGCGTCGCCGCGGCGGCGCGCCAGGCGTGCCTGCTGCACAGCCTGCCGCTGGACTTCCTGCTGCGACTTGATCTGCTCCACCGTGTCCGCGGTGCGTTCGAGACGCTTCATGAAGCGATCGACCTGGCCGGCCGTATCGACGATGCGCTGCTCACCCGTATAGAACGGATGGCACGCCGCGCAGATGTCGACCTTGAGTTCCTCGGTCGTAGAGCCGACCGTAAAGGTATTGCCGCACGCGCAGATGACCCGCGCTGCGGGATAGTACTTCGGATGGATTTTCGCCTTCATGTTACGCCTCTGGGTACACGCTGACCAGCGAGCGGCCGTTCTTCGTCTCGAACTTGACGAAGCCTTCCGCCGTCGCAAACAAGGTAAAGTCCTTGCCCAGGTCGACATTCACGCCCGGGTGGAACTTGGTGCCATGCTGGCGGACGATGATGCTGCCGGACAGCACATGCTCACCGCCGAACCGCTTAACGCCCAGGCGCTGACCGGCGCTGTCACGACCGTTGCGGCTGGAGCCGCCACCTTTTTTGTGAGCCATTTCGATATCTCCTGCCCCGTAAGGGGACTTAATCCATTCCAGCCTGGGCTCAGGCGAGGTCTACGGATTCGATCCGCAGCCGGGTGAACGGTTGGCGATGGCCGCGCTTTTTGCGCTGGCGCTTCTTCGGCACATAGTGGAAGAAGATGACCTTGCGCTGCTTGTCCTGGAGCACGACGGTCGCGCGGACCGTGGCGCCCGTGACGAGCGGCTGGCCGACGGTGATCTGGTCGCCATCGGCTACCAGCAGCACCCGGTCGAGCGTGATCTGCTCGCCGACCGCAACCGGCAGCTTCTCCACGTCGATAGACTGACCGGGCAGCGCGCGATACTGCTTGCCGCCGGTCTCCACCACTGCATACATCCTGTATTGCTCCCCCGGGACCGCGCCCGCCACGTGGGCGAGACTTCGTCTTGGCAGCCCCTGCATGAATATGCCAATAACGCGATGGCACGGCCCAGCCGGGGCCGTACCAGACGCACATTATAGGCAAGATGGGCCGAATTGTCAAAGTCGCGCCGATCTGCGCGTCAGCCCTGCGCATGCGGGTGCATGTGCCCGGGAGGGGCACACCGTGAGGGCGGTTTGATGGGTTCGCCACTACGGACTCTTACGGCACATCTACTCGACTCACCCAACTGATTATCGGATCTTGACCCATTCTTAATCTCCTCTTATTCGCCTCTTAGCATGGGCTTCGCGCGCAGGTGCTAGATTTGAGGGTGCCAGACCATGTTACGTACGCGTATAAGGGAGATGGGTTTCAGATGCCGCACCAGAAACTGCTTGTCACGCTCAGTAAGCTCTACGGGGGGCACAGCGTCCGGCACGACGCGTTCGGCCGGCGGATGGCCCTGCCCAGTGAAATCGCCCACCTGCTTACTCTACGCGGGGAGGATGCCCGCAGTGCGTCGCCCCGGCCCGACCGCCCCGGCTCAGGATCGAGCGGTCCCACTGAGAGAAGCCGGGGGGACCGCCGATGAACATCTTGCTCACCAACGATGATGGCATTGGAGCGCCAGGCATTTGGGTCGCCGCGCGGATGTTGGCAAGCCTGGGCCGGGTCACGGTGGTTGCGCCAGCGGTCAACTATAGCGGCTTCGGGGCTGCCCTGCCCCCGACCCGCTCGGTTTCCTGCATCCCCTACCAGCGCGGTGACCGTCACCCCGCTGGTGTGACTGCCTACAGCCTGGCGGCTACCCCGGCCGGCTGCGCTCATACGGGCCTGAGCGGGGCGCTCGGCGGCGGTCCGTTCGACTTGCTCGTGAGCGGCATCAACCGCGGGGCTAACCTGGGCCGAGACGTCTTCTATTCCGGCACCGTCGGCGCTGCGCTGACCGCACATCTCCTGGGCGTCCCGGCCATCGCGATATCGCTCGCCGCAGGCCCTGCAGGGATGGCACATTGGGATGCTGCGTCCTGGGCGCTCCGTAAGGCCATGCACCTGTACGAAGCTAACTCCGAACCCGCGCCGGTCATCCTCAACGTCAACGTCCCCAACCTGCCGGCATCGCAACTGAAGGGCACGCTGGTCACATCGCTGGCCGACACATCGTGCCTGACCCGCTATCACTTCGAGCCTGACCCCCACCTGGAGCATGTACTGAGTGTGACGCCCCGAGACGACGGACGACCTGCGCCCCGGCCCTGGACGGATGCCTGGGCCATCGCCTCGGACTACGTCGCCGTGACCCCTCTCAGAGCCACCCCGGATTTGCTGTGGGTTGTCGAAGGTGCCCTAACTTCCAGCGGGACGGACCTCCTGGCCAACTCCATAGCATCCCCTCTAACATCGGCGGCAAACACCGTTCCGCTGGCCTAGCCCATACCCTATGTAGGTAGGGGCCGACCGGCGTGTCGGCCCCGCCTAAAGAGATTCCAACTCACCTGTGCACCTCTTCACCTGTTCACCTGTTGACGCTCACTCCCGCAACCGTTATACTGGCGGCATGGCGACTTCAACAACCGCGCAGCCCGCTCGGCCGCGGGCGCGCATCACGGATGACCTGCCCGTGCCCGACCGGGCGTTCTTCGGCCAGTTGTTCGGCCATTACCGCCGGCTGCTGGTCTTCGTCCGCCCCTACTGGAAGCTGCTGGTGGTGGCCGCGATTGTGCTCGTGCTCAGCAGCCTCGCCGGGCTGGCACTGCCGCTTGCCGTGCGCGGGATCGTGGACAGCGCGCTCGTCAACGGCAACTTCGCCCTGCTCAACCAGGTCACGCTGGCGCTGGTCAGCCTGTTCGTGGTCCACGCTGAGCTCGGCTTTGCCCAATCCTACATCATGGGCTGGGTCGGGGAACGCGTTGTCGCGAACCTGCGCGAGACCCTGTACGCCCACCTCCAGAACATGCCGCTGAGCTTCTTCGCGTCCACGCGCACCGGCGACCTGCTCTCCCGGCTCGGCAACGACGTCACGACGATCCAGAATGCCGTCACCGACGTGCTGCTCAGCCTGCTCTCGAACATCGTCATGTTCGTGGGCGGCGTCGTCATCATCTCCGTCATGGCGTGGCGGCTGACATTGATTATGCTCGCCGTGGTGCCGCTGGCCGTGCTCGGCATGATCCTCCTGGGTCGCCTCGTGCGCCGCCTCAGCCGCCAGGTGCAGGACACGCTGGCCGAGGTCAGCGCGACCGCCGAAGAGGCCATCACGGGGGTGCGTATCGTCAAGTCGTTTGCGCGGGAGCCCTACGAGGTGGACCGCTACCGCGCCGGCACCGAGCGCCTGTTCGGGCTGGCGGTCAAGCGCGTTCGGCTGCGCGCGACGCTGGGCCCCATCATCGGTCTGCTGGCCTACGGCAGCATTGCGCTCGTCCTGTGGTTCGGCAGCCGGGAGGTCATCGCGGGCAACCTGACGCCCGGCCAGCTAATCTCTTTCCTGCTCTACACCATGATGATTGCCGCGCCCATCGCCGCCTTCACCAGCCTCTACAGCCAGTTCCAGCAGGCGCTCGGCGCGAGCGAGCGGGTGTTCCAACTGCTCGATACGACGCCGGAGCTGCTGGACGCGGCGGATGCGCCTGCGATGCCGCATATCGAGGGCGCGGTGCAGTTCGAGAACGTATGCTTCGACTACGGCGACACGGCGGAAGAGCGCATCGTCCTGCGCGACATCGACCTGTGCGTCGAGCCGGGGCAGGTCGTCGCGCTGGTCGGGCCGAGCGGCGCAGGCAAGACCACGCTCGTCAACCTGATCCCCCGCTTTTACGACCCGACCGAAGGCCGCATCCTCGTGGACGGCCAGGATATCCGCCACGTGCAGATGCGCAGCCTGCGCGAACAGATCGGCATTGTGCCGCAGGAGACCGCGCTCTTTTCCGGCACGGTGCGCGACAACATTGCCTATGGCAAGCTGGATGCAGGGAATGACGAGATCGAGGCCGCGGCCCGCGCGGCGAACGCCCATGACTTCATCCAGGAGCTGCCGCAGGGCTATGCCACGCCCGTGGGCGAGCGCGGGGTCAAGCTCAGCGGCGGCCAGCGGCAGCGAGTGGCGATTGCCCGCGCGCTGCTCAAGGACCCGCGCATCCTGATCCTGGATGAGGCGACATCCTCGCTCGACAGCGAGTCGGAGCAGGCCGTGCAGGAGGCGCTGGAACGGCTGATGCGCGACCGTACGACATTCGTCATCGCGCACCGGCTGAGCACGATCACCAATGCGGATTGGATCGTCGTCCTCGACGGCGGCCGGGTGGTGGAACAAGGCAAGCACGCGGACCTGGTCAGCCGGGAAGGCGGCCTCTACCGCCGGATGCACGCGCTGCAATTCCGGTGGGGCGACGGGACGAAGTGACAAGGTGAAGAGGTGACCAGGTGACAAGGTGATGCTGAGTTGTAGCTTGAGCCTTCTTTCCACCGTAGCGGTTCATGCCTTTGCTCGAACGACCCTGCCCGTCCACATCACCTTGTCACCGTGTCACCGTGTCACCTTGTCACCCGGTCACAGAAAGGGCAACCATGGCGGCGTCAGTGAAAATCCTCACCGTGCGGGGCATCCCCGTGCGCATCCACGCCAGCTTCCTGCTGATTCTGGCCTGGGCCGCATGGCTGGGTCTGAGCGGCAGCCAGGGCAACTGGCTGCGCGGGGTCGTGTTTATGGTGAGCTTCACCGTGCTGCTCTTCGCCTGCGTCATCCTGCACGAGCTGGGCCACAGCCTTGTCGCGCAGCTCTTCGGCGTCAAGGTCCACGACATCACGCTCTGGCCCATCGGCGGCGTCGCACGCATCGCGGGCATGCCGGAGAAGCCGTACCAGGAGTTCCTCATCACCGCGGCCGGCCCGGCCATGAACGTCATGCTTGCGGTCGGACTGGGGCTGCTCGCGCTCCTCTGGATCGGCCCGGACACGTTCGGCCAGTTCGCCCGCGCGCCCTGGCGGCTCGAACGCTTCTTCACGAACATGTCGGTGCAGTCGCTCGTTCTGATGCTGGCAGCCAACAATGCCCTGCTCGCGCTGTTCAACCTCATCCCCGCCTTCCCGATGGACGGCGGGCGGCTCCTGCGCTCACTGCTGGCGGCCATCCTGCCCACCGCGCTGGCTACGCGCATCGCCTCGCTGATCGGCCAGATCATCGCCGTCATCATGGGCACGGTGGCCCTGCTGACGGGCCAGTTGTTCCTCGGACTGGTGGCGCTATTCGTATTTGCATCGGCCTGGCAGGAGCGCCAACAAGCGACGACGATCGACGCGCTGCGAGGTCTCACGGTGCGCCAGGCCATGCAGCCGCTCGGCATCCGGCTCTACGCGCTTCAGACGCTCGGTGAGGTCATCGGACAGATCGCGCCCGTCTCCCAGTCCACTTTCCTGGTGCTCGACGGGGGCCGTCTGGTCGGCCTGACTACACGCACCGACCTGCTCACTGCCGTCCGCACCGCGGGACCCGCGGCCCGTCTCAGTCAGCACGTCGCGCGGGAGTGGGTGCAACTCACCCCGGATGAGACGCTGGCCGTCGCGCAGCAGCGCATGCAACCTCAGCCTGCCGCCGTCGTAGTGGAGGATGGCCGGGCCGTCGGCATCGTGACGCTCGGCTCGATGCGCCGCGTGGCCGAAGCGATGGCCGCGCTGCACGTGACGGCTGACAAGGTGAAGAGGTGACGGGGTGACATGGTGACCGGGTGACATGGTGACATGGTGATGTCGAGTTGCCGGTTGAGGCTTCTATCCATTATTCCGAGTCGTGCCCTCAACGGCAAAACCCACCCATCCACACTCACCTTGTCACCTCTTCACCTCTTCACCTTGTCACCCCGTCACCTCTTCACCTTGTCACCGTAGGGGGACGCGCCATCATGCCGCGCTGGCTCACGGAAATCGCTGGGTTCTTTGCCCTGCTCTTCTCCTGGTTGACCGGGCGACCTTATCGCGGGGCGATGGCGGCACAGGACGGCGCGACGCGGCGCTTCATCATCATCCAGATTGACGGCCTGGCGCACGAGTATCTGCTCCAGGCGCTGGCCCGCAGCTACGTACCCACCCTCCAGCGATTCATGGCGCAGGGCTACCGGCTCCAACGCTGGCGCTGCGGGCTGCCCAGCAGCACGCCCGCGGTGCAGGCGGGCCTGATGTACGGCGATAACTGGGATATCCCGGCGTTTCGCTGGTACGAGAAGGACACGGGCCTCGCCCCCCACTGCAAATCGCCCTTCTTCGCCGCACGCATCAAGGCGCGCGCATCCGACGGTCGCACCGGCATCCTCGCGGGCGGCTCCAGCTACACGAACCTGCTCGACGGCGACGCCCGGCTGGCGCTCTTCACGCTGTCCAGCATGGGCCGCCAGCGTTTTTTCGAGCACCTGCGCGGCCTGGGCTGGGCGCTCTTGTTCGCACTCATCCCCTGGCGCATCGTCCGCATTATTGGGCTCAGCCTGTACGAGCTGGCGCGCGATATCGTGCGCACACTGGCGCTGTGGGTGCGCAGCGGCCTGCGCCGCCGCCTGACCCTCATCCAACCGGTGCTCCAGGTGTTGACCAATGTGGTCTTCGGCGAAGTCCAGACCTTCGGCGTGCTGCTCGATGTCTTTCGCGGGGTCGCGCGCATTTACGTCAACTTCTATGGGTATGATGAGATTGCGCACGTCGACGGGCCGCTGGGCAGCGAGGCGCTGCGCGCGCTGCGCCGCATCGACGGTTACATTCGGCAGATTGACCACCTGCGGCGGCGCTATGCCCCGGAGACCGAGCTATATATCTGCTCCGACCACGGCATGACGCCGGCTATTCCGCTGCGCCGGATCGACCCGAAGAAGCCGCTCGGCCAGTTCGTGGCCGAGTGCGTCCGGGCTTCGGTCACATGGGATGAAACCGGCGGCCCGGTGAGGTGGGACAACCCGGAGGCCGATATCTCCGGCGATGAGGCCCGCTGGCTGCGCGACGAACTGGAAGGCATCCAGGCGCACCTGCCCCCGCGTGCCCAGCGCCTGGCCCACGCGCTGCGCCGCCGCCTCGATCGTCGTCTGCCACCGGCGCCCGCCGAGACGGAAGACAGTTACGACTTCGCGCGCGGGGCCGATGTCATCGTGCGGGCCTCCGGCAACCTGGCTCACATCTACTTCCGCGTCAGCGACGAACGGATGGAGGTCAGCGAGCTGGCACTGCTCTATCCGGACCTGATCGACCGGCTCAACGACCATCCCGGCATCGGCCTGGTGCTGGGGCTGGAGGCGGGCCGGCCCGTCGTCGTGACCCCACGCGGCACGGCCGGCCTGACGCCCGACCGCCTGCCGCACGGCCTCGCGGAGCCGGAGCAAAGCTGTGCAGACGTCGCCCGCCTGCTCTCTTATCCGCACAGCGGCGACCTGGTGCTCATCGGCGCGTGGAATACCTTTGGCCGAATCGTCACCTTCGAAGAGCAATCTGCCACCCACGGCGGCATCGGCGGCGCGCAGGAATACCCTTTCTTTATCACCCCACCCGACGCCCCTCTCGATGTGAGCCGGGTGACGAACGCCACCCAGCTCTATCCGTATTTCATCGAACGGTTCCACGGCAACAGCGCTGCAACCTGACCCACACAGAGCCCGTGCCCCAAATTGACTTTTTCCGAAGACATCCATATAATCAGTTCTATCATCATCGAATTGATTCGAGGAGATGTCGATGGCGAAAGGCACGATGTTCGATGAATTGCAGGAGTTTTTCAAGGCCCTGGCGGAGCCGAAGCGGCTGCGCATTGTGGGGCTGCTGGCGCAGCAGCCGTACAACGGCGAGCAACTGGCTGCCCTGCTGGAACTGAGCGAATCCACCGTCTCACACCACCTGTCCTACCTGGTTCATGCCGGGCTGGTGACGGCGGAGGCACAAGGTTATTACAACGTCTATACCCTGCGGCTGGACAAAATCAACACAATTGCCCGGCAGCTCATGAGCCGCGATGAGTTGCCGAAGCTGGCAGCGGAGGTCAATATGGATGCATTTGACGAGAAGATTGTGGCGAACTTCACGACGGCGGACGGGCGCATCAAGTCGTTCCCGGCCCAACCGAAGAAGATGGAGATCATCGTGCGCTACGTGGCGAAGCGTATGGTGCAGGAGCTGGATCCTGCCGCGCGCTACACGGAGAAGCAGATCAACGAGTACCTGGCGAAGCTGAATCCCGACACGTCGTACCTGCGGCGGTCGCTCGTCGACTACGGACACCTGGGCCGCGACAGCGCGGGCCGCGAGTACTGGCTGATCGAGGAAGTGAAAGCGGAGTAAGTTAATTTAAACGTCTATCCGAAAAGTCGTAGTCTAGGGCCTTGTGCCCGTTAGTACGCCCACAAGGGACTAAGCTACCCCTTTTCGGATAGACGTGAAACCGCCTGCCAACCTTCACTCTGGTTGACAGGCGGTTTCACGTCGTGCCGGCCTACATTTCCCCTTGCAAAGCCATGATGACATGCCCGGCATGCATCACAAGATGCGCGGCGCAATCTGCCGCGATGTGCTTGCCTGACTGGGCTTCGACGAACTGGATGAAGGTCTCCAGGGCCTGCACCTGTTGCGCGATCGTGCCCTTCTCCGCGGCCCGGCTTGCGTTGTCGAGGAGCGCCAGCAAGGCGGTTCGGGTGCCGGAGTTATCGATGTGGCCCATCTCATAGGCGTGCGCGACGTGCATTGCCAGGCCCGCAATCGTCGGGTCGTGCGCCATTTCGTGGTCACAAGAGTCCATCGCAAAGGCAGGCGTCACAGTCATCCCGCCGATGGCGAGAAGAACCAACAGGCTCACGAGAAACAGTTTCATGCTTGACCTCAGAAGTGGGGTGGTTCAGCTGGCACTGATGCTTGGAGTGTAACGGAAGCGGAGGCTGCCGTGCAGCGCCGGTCAGCGGGTCGAGGATAGGCCGTTTGGCGCGACCGGGGCCCCTGGGTGAGGTGGCTCTACAACCGCATGGCTCCCACCCCTGCTAGTTGGCGCTAACGACATCTTGGCGTTCTCGGCGTCTTTGCGTGAGATCGCGGCGCACCAGCACGACCGCCAGCGCCAGCAACACCACTCCGGCCCCGTCGAACGCGATGAACCGGGCGATGCTCCCGCGTGCAACCGCGTGCGCAGCAGGCAGCGTGGCGTAAATAAAGCTCTCGCCGAGCAGGCCGATGGTCTGCATGGCGAGAGCTTCGTATAACGAGACGTGGCGCCGCAGCGGATGGCTGAGCGCGACGGCGTAGGGCACGTTCCACATCAGGAACAGCACCCCCATCCCCCGGACGGCCGCGCTGCCCGGCGCGCCGGTCAACTCGAACCCCGGCGCATACGCGTCCGGCGCGATGATGAACGCCAGCGCGCACTGCACGTTCCACACCAGGACGATGGCGATGAGCAGGCGCGCGATGCGCACAGCGTTGCGCTGGCGTCCCTCATCCTTCGACTGACCGTGCGCCGTCGTCAGCATTGCGCCGTCCACCCGCTCAGGATGCTCAGATACGCGGCCATCATTCCCACATCCTTCGACTGACCGTGCGCCGTCGTCAGCATTGCGCCGTCCACCCGCTCAGGATGCTCAGATACGCGGCCATCATTCCCACATCCTTCGACTGACCGTGCGCCGTCGTCAGC
>DAOUGK010000032.1:0-6882 GCA_034429055.1 Anaerolineae bacterium
GCCGGTTAGCCTGGCTATATGTGTAGACAGTCAAACCGGCTAAAGCCTCGACGCCAACCTGCTGACAGAGAATTACTCGTTACTCGTCACTCGTTACTCATTTCGTATCAGGAGCCGCCCATGAACCCAGTCAAAATCGGCATCATCGGCTGCGGGAACATCAGTCCCGCGTACATCAAAGGCTGCCGCGCGTTCAAGGTGCTGGACCTTGTCGCGCTGGCTGACATCGACGTGCGGCGGGCAGAGGCGCGTGCCGCCGAGTTCAACGTCCCCCGTGCCTGCACGGTCGACGACCTGCTGGCCGACCCGGAGATCCAGATCGTCGTCAACCTGACCACGCCCCAGGCGCACACGCCGGTCAACCTCGCGGCCATCGCGGCGGGCAAAAACGTCCACTGCGAGAAGCCGTTGGCCCTGTCGCGCGCAGAGGGTCAGCAGGTGCTCGCAGCAGCCGCGGCCAAAGGACTGCGCGTCGGCTGTGCGCCCGATACGTTCCTCGGCGGCGGCATCCAGACCTGCCGCAAGCTGATCGACGACGGCTGGATCGGTGAGCCGATCGCCGCGACCGCGTTCATGACATGCCACGGCCACGAAAGCTGGCACCCGGACCCGGCCTTCTACTACATGGTCGGCGGCGGGCCGATGCTCGACATGGGGCCGTACTACCTGACCGCGCTGGTCAACCTCGTCGGCCCCATCCGCAAGGTCGCGGGCATGACCCGCATCACCTTCCCCGAGCGCCTGATTACCAGCCAGCCGAAGTACGGCACGCGCGTCCAGGTCGAGGTGCCGACGCACGTCGCCGGACTGATGGAGTTCGCCAACGGCGCCATCGGCACCATTATCACCACGTTCGATGTGTGGGCGGCCAACCTGCCGCGCATCGAAATCCACGGCACGCAGGGCTCGTTGAGCGTGCCCGACCCCAACACCTTCGGCGGCCAGGTGATGGTGCGCCGCGCGGACTCGAAAGAGTGGCGCGATGTGCCCCACACCCATAGCGTCGATGTCAGCCGCGGCATCGGCGTCGCGGACATGGCCTATGGGCTGGCATCGGGCCGGCCCCATCGCGCCAGCGGCGAGCTGGCCTATCACGTGCTCGACGCCATGCTGGCGTTCGAGGATGCATCCCAGGCGGGCCGGCACCAGGAACTGGCGAGCACCTGCCGCCAGCCGGCTGCCCTGCCCATGAATCTACGGACAGGAGAACTCGATCAATGAAGAAGGCTTTGATGGTTGTCGGCGGCTGGGAAGGCCACGAGCCGAGGCAGTGCTCGGAGATTTTCGCGCCCATCCTGCGGTCACACGGCTTCGATGTCGAAGTGTCGTACACGCTCGATGCGTACCTCGACGCGGAGAAAATGGCTGGGCTGAGCCTCGTCGTCCCGACGTGGACGATGGGCACGATCACCCGCGAGCAGGAAGCCGGGCTGCTCAACGCGATCAAGAGCGGCGTCGGTGTCGCGGGCTGGCACGGCGGCATGGGCGATGCGTTCCGCAACAACACCGAGTACCAGTGGATGGTCGGCGGCCAGTGGGTCGCGCATCCCGGCGGGGTCATCGACTACCGGGTGAACATCACCAACCACACGGACCCGATCACCGCGGGGCTGGCCGACTTCGACATGCACTCCGAGCAGTATTACATGCACGTCGACCCGTCGAACGAAGTGCTGGCGACGACGACCTTCGACCGGCCCGAAGCGCCGTGGGCGAAGGGCTGCGTCATGCCGGTCGTCTGGAAGCGCATGTGGGGCGCGGGCCGCGTGTTCTACTCGTCGCTCGGCCACGTCGCCAAGGACTTCGACGTCCCCGAGGCGCGCGAGATTCAGACGCGCGGGTTCCTCTGGGCCGCGCGATAACCCTGGCAGAGACCTTCGAGGTTGTGCCAACCTTCGGTTGGCCCGAAACCTCGAAGGTCTGCGACATACACAAGGAGCCATTCCCATGACCAAGATTGCCTTCATCGGCGCGGGCAGCGTGGGCTTCACCCGCGGCCTCGTCCGTGACATCCTGACCTTCCCGCGTCTCAAGGACGCGACGCTCAGCCTGATGGACATCGACGACGAGCGGCTCGAGTTCGCGCAGAAGTCCGTCCAGAAGATCGTCGATATGGGGCAGTATCCTGCCAAAGTCGAGGCGACCAAGGATCGGGCTGCCGCGCTAGACGGCGCGGATGCCGTCCTCGTGACCATTCTCGCGGGCAGCACGGACGTCTGGCGCCACGACATCGAGATCCCCAAGACCTACGGCGTCGACACCAACGTGGGCGACACGCGCGGCGTCTCCGGCATCTTCCGCGCGCTGCGCACCATCCCCGTGATGATCGGCATCGCGAAGGACATGGAACGCTACTGCCCGGACGCGACCATGCTGAACTACACCAACCCCATGGCGATGCTCTGCCGGGCCATGCAGCGCGAGACCTCCATCCAGCTCACCGGCCTCTGCCACAGCGTGCAGGGCACCGCGATGATGCTGGCAAAGTGGATCGGCGCGCCGTACGAGGAAATCACCTACACCTGCGCGGGCATCAACCACATGGCCTGGTACGTCAGGTACGAGTGGAACGGAAAGAACGCGTATCCGCTCATCCGCCAGGCCATCACCGAGCGGCCCGAGGTTTACAACGAGGAACAGGTGCGCAACGAGATGTTCCTCGCTCTCGACTACTACATCACCGAGTCGAGCGGCCACAACTCCGAATACAACTGGTGGTTCCGCAAGCGGCCCGACCTCATCGAGAAGTACTGCACGCACGGCACGGGCTGGAACCCGGGCGAGTACGCGTACATCCTCAAGGAATACACGAAGCGCAACGACACCTGGAAGGAAGCCGCGCGCGAGTGGTTCGCCAAGGACACGCCCATCTCGCTGGAGCGCGGGCACGAGTACGCTGCATCGATCATCAACGCGCTGCAGGGCGGCGAGCCTTTCCAGTTCAACGGCAACGTCTCCAACACCGGCCTCGTCACCAACCTGCCGCAGGGCGCGTGCGTCGAAGTGCCCGTCTGGGCCACGAGGCAGGGCCTGGAAGCAGTGCACGTCGGCGCGCTCCCGCCGCAGCTCGCGCTGCTGACGGGGCTCAGCTCGGCCATCGAGGAGATGGCGGTCGAGGCTGCGCTCACCGGCAACCCGCGGCTCGTGTACCAGGCCGTCGCCCACGACCCGCTCACCGCGAGCGTGCTGTCGCTGGCCGAGATCAAGCAGATGGTGGACCAGATGCTGGAGCAGAACCGCGCGTGGCTCCCGCAGTTCACGAAGTTCAAGTCATAGGAAATAGAACGCTGATGACGCTGATGTGCCAAGCGAAGCTTGGCCCTGATGCACGCTGATGCTTTTCTGATGACGGGTCCCGGAGCGAGCATCCTCACTGCTCCGCTTGAAGTCCATAAAACTCAGCGTCAATCAGTTTCATCAGCGTCATCAGCGTTCTATTAAGCAAGGAGATCGTCATGGCGAAGAAGCATGTACTGGGCGTGGATGAGTTGAAGGCCGCGATCGAGGCGAAGATCAAGGCCCTCAAGGGGCCGCTGGTCAACGACAGGTGGAAGTTCCGCATTGCGGCGCCCGGAGAGGATGCCGCGGCGCTGGCTGCGCCCGCTTACGACGACAGCGCCTGGCCCGCCGTCCAGTTGGGCCATGCCTGGTCATCCCAGGACGGCGAGGCCTGGTTCCGCACGGTGGTGCAGTTGCCGGAGACTGTCGAGGGGCTGCCCCTGGCCGGCTCGCGGCTGGAGATGGAGGTGTTCCTCGCCATCGGCGCGTCGGTCTACGTGGACGGCGTGGAGCGGTACCGCGAGCCCTCCTGGACCGACTCTCGGCCCGTGCCGCTCCTGCTGGTGGAGGACT
The DNA here is from genome assembly GCA_034429055.1 of Anaerolineae bacterium. GTDB lineage: Bacteria > Chloroflexota > Anaerolineae > CG2-30-64-16 > CG2-30-64-16 > MWBF01. The sequence continues at coordinate 3,853 of DAOUGK010000032.1, forward strand.
ACCGGCCGGGCACGCCCCTCCATCTGGCCGTGCGCGCGAACGCGGGAGACGGGTTCGGCTTCTTCGTCCACGCCAACCTGCGCGCGTCAGGGCTGGCGGACGCCATCTTCGAGCTTGACCTGCTGGCCGCACAGTTGAGTTTCACCCACACGCTCGCGAAGCGTGCGAAAGACGCCGAAGCGCGGAAGCTCCAGCGCGCGTGGGAGCGGGCTGCGGCCGCGCTGCCGCTCGATGCGCTGGCAGCCAATGACTGGGCTGCCTGGCACGCCGGTGCGGCCGCAGCGCGCACCCAGCTCGCGCCCTTTGCGGACGAGGCGAAGCGCTACACGGCTTTCGTCGTCGCGCACAGCCACATCGACATGAACTGGCTCTGGCCGATGGCCGAAACGGTGGACGTCTGCCGCCGCGACTTCAGCACGATGGACCGGCTCATGGAGAAGTATCCCGACTATCACTTCTCGCAGAGCCAGGCAGCCACCTACGCGATGACCGAGGCCGCGGACCCCGCGCTGTTCGAGCGCATCCGGGCGCGCGTCGCGGAGGGCCGCTGGGAAGTCACCGCCAACACCTGGGTCGAGAACGACCTGAACATGGCGGGCGGCGAGGCGATGGCCCGGCAGATGCTCCATGCCCGGCGCTTTGACCGGTCACGCTTCGGGGTGGACCCGGTCATCTGCTGGGAACCGGACACCTTCAGCCATCCGGCCACCATCCCGCAGCTCCTCGCGCAGGCGGGCATCAAGTATTACTACTTCTGCCGCGCGGGGCGGCGCCACCCGCTCTTCTGGTGGGAGGGACCGGACGGCTCGCGCGTGCTCGGCGTGCAGGATCCGGCGGGCTACAATGGTGAGGTCACGCCGTCGAACATCGCGGGCGCGACGATTGCCTTCACGCAACCCTCGGGCACCCATGTGGGGCTGTACGTCTTCGGCGCGGGCGATCATGGCGGCGGCGGCACGGCACGCGACATCGAAATGGCGCGGCGGCTGGACGCCGAGCCGTTCCTGCCGCGCGTACGCATGAGCTCCGCGACCGGCTTCTATGACGCGGCCCTGGCTGAACTGGAGAGCCTGCACGCACTCGACCGCGGCCAGAAGGCGGGCTATCACCTGGGGCTGCCGGTCGTGCGCGGGGAGCTCAACACCGTCTTCGAAGGCTGCTATACCAGCCACGGCGACATCAAGCGGCTGAACCGCGACGCGGAAAACACTCTGCTGACCGCTGAGACGGCCGCGACGCTGGCGACCGTGCTGACCGGCGCCCAGTACCCCGCGGCCGCGCTGGCCGAGGCCTGGCAGACGGCCTGCTTCCACCAATTCCACGACATCCTCTGCGGCTGTGCCATCGGCGTGACCTACCGCGAGGCCGGCGAGCGGCTGAACGCGGTGCTGGACACCGCAGCGCAGGTGACGCAGACCGCGCTCGCCGGGCTGGCCGCGGCCGCCGACACCGGCCCGGGCGACGGCATTCGCATCGCGGTGTTCAATCCGCTGGCGTGGGAGCGCGACGACGTGGTGCGCGTGCCGGTCGCGGCCTTCGAGGGCGAGATCCCCGAAGGCCTGCTCGACGACCGGGGCGAGTTCGTGCCCGTCCAGCTCTGTCCCGGCCCGGAGGCCGCCAACGACCTCCTGTTCGTGGCGAAGCAGGTGCCCGGCCTCGGGCTGCGCGTCTACCGTCCGGCAGACCTGCAAGCGACGCCGGCAGCCGGGGTCGTCGCAGACGCGCAGGCGAACACGCTCGATAACGGCATCCTGCGGCTGCGCGTCAACCCGCAGTCCGGCGCGCTCGATCAACTGGTCGACCACGAGGCCGGCCGCGATGTGGCGGGGCCGTGGGCCGGTTGGGGCCCGGAGGCGAAGGTCAACGCGGGCATGCTCAACCGCCTGCAGATCCTCTGGGAGCAGCCGCACCCCATGTCGGCCTGGAACATCGGCGACATCACCCGCAGCGACAACCTGCTGACCGGCGCGGAGGTGCGCGTCGTGGAATCCGGCCCGGTCGCGGGCGTCATCGAGATCAAGCGCCGGTTCCTCAATTCCAGCTTTGCCCAGTACGTGCACCTGTACCGGGGCCTGCGCCGCGTGGAGTTCGAGACGATCGTGGACTGGCACGAGCGCGGCAGCGCGCACGCCGATGCGCCGATGCTGCGTACGACGTTTGCGCCCTTCCTGCGCGGCACGAACGCAACCTTCGAGATCCCCTTCGGCGCGGTTGCCCGCCCGGCGGACGGCCGGGAGGTCCCCGCGCAGCGCTGGGCGGATGTGTCGGAGGATGAACCGGCGGCGGGCCGCGCCGGCCGCGGCCGTGCAGGTGAGCCGCCCGCGTACGGCGTGTCGCTGCTCAACGACTGCAAGTACGGCCACCAGGCGCACGGCAACACGTTGGGCCTGACGCTGGTGCGCGCGTCCTACGAGCCTGACAACAACCCGGACGAAGGGCTCCACCGCTTCACCTACGCGCTCTACCCGCACGCGGGCGACTGGCGTACGGCGGGCACGATCCGCCGTGCCGCGGAGCTGAATCAGCCGCTCGTCGCAACGGTGACCGCTGCGCATGGCGGAACGCTCAAGCCGGGGCAGTCGTGGCTGGCCTGCGATTCGGACGCGGCGGTCGTCTCTGCTGTGAAGCTGGCCGAGGACCAGCCCGCGGACGGCCACGCGGTCGTCGTGCGGGTGTACGAGCCGTACGGCCAACCCGCCGACGTGACGTTGCAGCCCGGCTGGACGGTGAACGGCATCGCTGCCGCGGACCCGCTGGAGCGCCAGGGCCCGGCTGTGCCCGCCTCCGGGCAGGGCGTGCGGCTTGCGCTGCGCGCCTACGGCATCCAGACGGTGGTGTTGAGCTGATAGCCCGGCCCTCACCCCCCTCTCCCACGCCATAGGCGTGGGAGAGGGGGGTGAGGGCCGGGCTATCAGCTCAACACCACCGTCTGGATGCCGTAGGCGCGCAGCGCGAGCCGCACGCCCTGCCCGGAGGCGGGCACAGCCGGGCCCTGGCGCTCCAGCGGGTCCGCGGCAGCGATGCCGTTCA
>DAOUGK010000033.1:0-3610 GCA_034429055.1 Anaerolineae bacterium
GCTGGAACATCGCACGCAGCAGCGGGCTGGCAGTCGTCCACACGCTGCAGGTGCTCGCAGAGGCGTATGGGGTAGACGAATAGAACGCTGATGAACGCTGGTTGAAGTGATTGATCATGATTCGCAAAGAGATCATGTAAAATCAGTCCTATCAGCGTCAATCAGCGTTCTATTGTCATCCTGGAAAGCAGGGGTGAGGTTGCGCGTACTCATCATCGGCGCTGGCGCAGTCGGTTCGCTGATCGGCGCGCGGCTCGCGCTGGCCGGGCAGGACGTCACGCTCGTCGGGCGGGCCGCGCTGCGCGACGCGGTGGCTGCCGATGGGCTGACGCTCATCGCGCCCGACGGCGCACGGCAGACCACGCGCCCGCAGGTCGCCACTTCAGCCGCGGACGCGCTGGCCGGGCCGGACCGCTTCGACCTCGCCTGCCTGACCGTCAAGGCGTATGATACGGCGAACATTATCAGAGAATTGGCCCCGCTGAGAGATGCGCTCCCCCCACTGGTCTCCTTCCAGAACGGCGTCGGCAACGAAGAAGCCCTGGCCGCGGCGTTCGGCGCGGACCGGGTGATTGCGGGTGCGCTGGATACGCCCGTTTCCGTGCCCGCCGCAGGACAGGTGCAGGTGCACCGGCCGCGCTACCGCATGGGCCTTGCGGCGGTCGGGGCCGCGGGAGTTGCTCAAGCCGCAGCTGCACTCAGCCAAGCGGGATTCGAGGTGACGACCTACGCCGACTACCGGGCGCTCAAGTGGTCGAAGCTGCTCTTCAACCTCCTGGCGAACGCCTCCTGCGCCATCCTCGATTGGACCCCGGCACAGGTCATGGCCCACCCGCAGGCCGCACGGCTGGAGGCGCGCACGTGGCAGGAGGCGCTCCGCGTCATGGCCGCGCTTGACGTCCGGCCCGTCAACCTGGCGGGTTATCCGCTGGCTCTGTTTGCGCCCCTTGCGCAGCGGCTGCCGACGGGCATACTGGGCCGCGTGCTGCGCGGATTCGTGTCCGGCGGGCGCGGCAGCAAGATGCCGTCGCTGCACATCGCGCTGGCTGAGGGCAAACGGTCCGAGGTCGCGTGGTTGAACGGCGCGGTCGCGCGGCTGGGCACAGCGCACGGCGTTGCGACGCCCGTCAATCAGATGCTCGCGGATGTCGTCGCGGCGCTGACCGAGGGACGCGCGCAGCGGGCCGACTGGCGCGGCAACATCGACCGGCTGGGCCGCTGGAGCACGGACCAGCGAGTTTGACAGGGACACGGCTTGTGGCACAATGCATCGTCACCTGTGCAGGCGCGACTAAACGTATTGGCTCTATAAACAAAAACGACACACGAGATTGGAGTGGCATTGATGGCAGACCTGATCAACGTGGAAGCACTTGTCGCACTACTGACCCTTACAGTATTGGAAATCGTCCTCGGCATCGATAATATCATCTTCATTTCCATCATGGCTGGCAAGCTGCCGGCGAACCAGCAGGCCCGCGCGCGCAGCTTTGGGTTGCTCTTTGCCCTGATCACCCGTGTGCTGCTCCTGCTGTCGCTCTCCTGGGTCGTGCGGTTGACCAACCCGCTCTTCACCATCCTGGGCCAGGAGATCTCCGGTCGCGATCTGATCCTCATCATCGGCGGCCTCTTCCTGCTCGCCAAGAGCACGCACGAAATCCACGAGCGACTGGAAGGCATGGAGGAGAAACAGCCGGTCCACAAGCCCGTTGTCTCGATGACCGGCGTGATTGTCCAGATCGGCCTGCTGGACATCATCTTCTCGCTCGATTCGGTCATCACCGCAGTCGGGATGGCCCGGCAGCTCTGGGTGATGATCACAGCGGTCATCATCGCCATCGGCGTGATGCTCTTGGCCGCAGGCAGCATCAGCGCGTTCGTGGAGCGCCACCCGACCGTCAAGATGCTGGCGCTCAGCTTCCTGCTGCTCATCGGCATGACGCTCATAGCCGAAGGCATGGACGTGCACATTCCGAAGGGCTACATCTATTTCGCGATGGCCTTCTCGGTGTTCGTTGAGCTGCTCAACCTGCGGCTCAGGGGCCAGCCGGTGCAGTTGCACCAGCCCTATACGGCCACCGATGAGAAGAAAGCCTCCGGCGCAGCCTGACCTCAGCCGCGCACGCACGATAGTATCCCCCTCGCCCTGGGCAGTTCGCCCGGGGCGAGTTTCTGCCGCCGCTCCTTTTCTGTGACATTGACGCCACTTCCGATTGTATGTATAATCCACAACGTTCTGTCTAGCGTTATGCTTGGCATTGTTCCTCGATGCGAAAGGGGTGACGTAACAACCACCCACCGACCGCCCTGATTCACACCGTCCCAACCGGCCCGCCGTGGGCCAGACACACAATCCCATACTCTCTTTCACGAGGAGGACACCTGATGAAACGCCTGTCTCTGTTTCTGGTTGTCGTGATGCTCGGTCTTGCGGTGGCAGGCTGCACGCCGCCGGCCGCCGGACCCGAAGCGGCCGGCACTATCAAAATCGGCCTTCAGGCTCCCCTGACGGGCGCGTTCGCGGCCGAGGGCGAGTGGGCCCAACAGAGCGTGGAGGTCGCCGCCCAACTGATCAACGATAAGGGCGGGGTCCTGGGCAAGCAGATCGAGATTGTCGTTGTGGATGACGCGTCCAACCCCAAGGACAGCGCCCTTGCTGCACAGAAGCTGATCTCTCAGGGTTTGCAGGAAGTGATTGCCTCCTACGGCTCTTCGGTGACCGCTCCCGCGGCTGACCTGTACGACGCCAACAAGGTCGTTTCGGTGGGTTACGGATGTACCGCGGTCCGTCTGACGATGGACAAGCAGCGCCCCTATTTCTTCCGCACGGCAGGACGTGATGACACCCAGTCGGAGTTCTTCGCCAAGTTCGCGGTAGAAACCCTGGGCGCTAAGACGATCGCCGTGATGCACGACAACCAGGACTACGGCAAGGGCGTGGCTGAAGACGCCATCAAGTTCCTGCAGCCTTACGTCGATGCCGGCCAGGTCGAGATCGTGTACAACGATGCGGTGACACCCGGCGAGAGCGACTACTCCGCAGTGGTCAGCCAGATCAAGGCCCTCAACCCGGATGTGTGGTTCTACACCGCCTATTATTCTGAAGCGGCGCTCCTGCTCAAACAAGCCCGCGACGCAGGCGTGACCAGCACCTTCATCGGCAACAACTCCGTCCCCACCCCCGAATTCGAAAAAATCGCCGGGAAGGACATTATCGCCGGCTCGATCCACCTGAATGAACCCATGCCCCAGTTCCTGACCTTCGCGGAGTCGAAAACGTTCCTGGATGCTTACAAGGCGAAGTACAATGAGCTTCCGGGGTCGATCTGGGCTGTCTATGCGGCTGACGCGCTCAATGCGCTGGTTGCAGCCATCGAGAAGGCCGGCAGCACCGATCCTGACAAAGTAGCCGCCACCATGCGCACCATGACCGACGCCACCGGCATCACCGGCCCGCTCCTGTTCACGGAGCGCGGCGATCGGCGAGACATCCCCTACTATGCCTATATCTATAACGACCAGGGTGTCCTCGAGCCTTACAACAAGTAACTTGCGGCGGCAGTTCAGATGATCTTCTAACCGGGGAGCACCTTCTCCTTTGTCACGAAGG
>DAOUGK010000034.1:0-5919 GCA_034429055.1 Anaerolineae bacterium
TGGCGCGGCCGGCCCCTCGTCGCGCACGTTGCAGCGCAGGCCCTCGCCTGCCCCGATATCGACCGGGTCATCCTCGTTGCGGGCGCGGAGGCCGATCGGGTGCAGGCCGCGCTGCTGGAAAGCCTGCCCCGAGCCGCGTTGGATGTCGTCACGGTCCACGATTGGGCGCAAGGCCAGAGCCGCAGCGTGCGAGCCGGACTGGAGGCCGCGACCGCAGCGACCGGCGGCCAGCCCTCCGCAGTGGTATTCTTGCTGGCTGACCAACCAGGCATCACGCCGGAACTGCTCTCCGCCCTGGTGATGCGTCACCGAACCACGCTGGCGCCGGTCGTGGCCCCGCGCCATGCCGGGCAGCGCGGCAACCCCGTCCTCTTCGACCGCGTCACCTGGCCGGAGTTCGCGCGGTTGGGCGGCGACATCGGCGCGCGACCCATCATCGAAGCACACCGGGACGACATCGCGTGGGTGGACTGGCCGACGCCGGACGTGCTGCAGGACATCGACACGCCCGAGGATTATCGCGGGTGAAGACTGCGAAGCGCGAAGGCCGCGGCGTACAGCCTGCACCTGACCCCCAGGCTGCCTGGGCCGCGGTCTACGACGTGCTGTACGGCGCAAAGTCAGCGGACCCCGTCGCGGCAGCGACCAATGCCGCGTTCCTCGCCGCCCAGGTCACTTACCTGCGCGGCCGTCTGCCCCTGCCGCCCGACCGCGTGCTGGATGCGGGCTGCGGCACCGGGCGGCACCTCCTGCCGCTCGCGCAGATGGGGTATCGCATGGTGGGCGTGGATCTGTCGCGGGCCATGCTCCAGGTTGCACAGCAAACGCTGATCGAGGGCGGCGCGGCCGCGCAACTGGTGCGCGCGGACCTGCGCAGCCTGCCGTTTGCCGCTTGCTTCGATGCGGCGCTGTGCCTGGAGTCGCCGCTGGCCTACCTACACGAGGATGCGACGCTCTCCGCCGCGCTGTGCAGCTTGCACCGCGGCCTCAAGCCCGGCGGCCGGCTCATCGTGGATAACTTTGATTACGTCGCCACGCTGGGAGAGGAGCCGCTGCCGCCTGTCGTGACGCGCTTCGTGACATCGTGGGGGAGCGTCGAGGTGAGCGAGGCGCACCGCTATGATGCGCGGGGCGGCATCTGGCACATGCAACAGGCATTCACAGTAGAGCGAGCGGGCCGCGTGGAGCGGTTCAACATCGAGCACGCGCTACGCATCCGGCCTGCTGCGGCGTATGTCGCCGCGCTGGAGGCAGCCGGGTTCACGGTCGAGGAGCTGCTGCCCGCCTACCCCGCCGTGCCCACGGCACTATCGGACGAGCGGCGCATCATCATCGTGGCGCAGGGATGATTGCGGTCGCGCAACCAGCCGCGCCAACCCCCACAGCGCGGCCAGGCTCACCGCGAGGCCGAGCACCTGCGCCAGCCGCAAGCCGCCAAGCACGGTGATGCTCTCTGCGCGGAACGGTTCGAGCAGCCAGCGGCTCAGCCCATAGCCCAGCAGCGCGACCAGCGCGGTTGCACCGGGCCGCGCGCCCCCGCGCAGCGCGTTCGCGGCCACTCCCGCCACGATCAACGCAGCCGCCGCCTCATATAACTGGCTCGGATGACGGCGCACGCCCCACAGGTCCACCGACCAGGGCAGGTCCGCCGGTGCACCGGGGGACCGCCCGACCAGCAGCGCGCCGACGCCCGCGATGGCGATGCCGGTGAGGACGCCCGGTGCGGCGGCATCGAGCACGCGCACCAGGGGCAGCTTATGGCGGTAGATGTACCACGCCGCGATGAGCAGCCCGGCCAGCAGCCCCGGCCAGAGCAGGAACGCCTGCGTGTTGAAGCCGAAGATTTCGAGCAGTTGGCCGCGATAGCTGGACCAGTAGGCCACCACATGGCCGGCCCGCCCGGCAACCACGCCCGCGAGAAAGCCGTACAACCCTGCGTTGTAGATGTGGTCTCCATCCACCCCCTGCCGCTGCGCGCCCCAAGCGCCGACGGCGAGCGCGGCCCAGCCTGCCAGCAGGAGCGCCAACGGGTAGGTCTGGATGGCGAGCGGCCCGATTTGCAGCACAGGAAGCATCAGGGATACACGCTTTCTAACGCCTGCGCCAAGGTGGCTTCGGTCAGCGCGCCGGATTGGATGCGCCGGATGACGCCGGTGCGGTCGATGAAGAAGGTCGTGGGCAGGCTGCGCACGTTGTACGCGCGGCTGACCTGCCCGCGCTCGTCCAGCGGCATGGTGAACGTCAGCCCCAGGTCAGTCACAAAGGCACGCACTCGCTCAGCGGCTTCGGCCTGATTGACCCCCACAATCGCCACCTCGCCCTGCAGCCGCTCGCTGGCTGCCTGCAGCTCCGGCAGCTCTGCGCGACACGGCGGGCACCAGGTCGCCCAGAAGTTGAGCACGACCGGCTGCCCGCGCAGCGCAGCCAACGTCACTGGCTCGCCCGTGACGCCCGTCAATGTGAAGTCGGGCGCAGGGTGGCCGACCGCGGGCGCAGGGGGCAGCCCGCCCGCGCCTGCCGTCGCAGTCCCGTCGACCGGCAGCCGGTTGGCCCAAATCCAGGCTGCACCCACCAGGGCCAGCAGCACGAGCAGGGCATTCCAGTGTATACGTGACATGTTCGCGCTTCCTTCGTTTTGCGTGCCTTGCTGATTATCCATCACCACAGCCTGCCGTGCTACCCTGCATCCTTCGACTGGCGGTTCTTTGTCATCTGTATTGCGCCGTCCACCCGCTCAGGATGCCTGCGCCATCATTCGTAATTCGCAATTCGTCATTCACAGCAGGTCCACCGGATCTACATCGAGCCGCCAGCCGGGCGGCACGGCCACCTGGCGCAGAAGCGCCACGGGGTCCGGGCCACGGATGACGATCTGCCAGCGATATTCGCTCCGCTCGCGTGCGAAGAAACACGGCGCGGGGCCGATCAGGCCCGTGTCAGCCAGCTCCCCGCGCTTGATGACAGCCTGTAGCTCCGCCGCCAGCCGGCCAGCCTCCGCCTCGGCCTTCGCGCGCTGGCCGTGGTAGTACACCAGCCGCGCCAGCCGGCGGATGGGCGGATAGCCCTGCTCCCGGCGGAAGGCCATCTCCTGCCGGTAGAAGCTCTCGTAATCGTGGTTGCTGGCAGCCAAGATCGCGTAATGCTCCGGCTCGTAGGTCTGCACCACGACCTCGCCGCCCAACTCGCTGCGACCGGCGCGGCCGGCCACCTGGGTCAGCAGTTGAAAGGTGCGCTCCGCCGCGCGGAAGTCGGGCAGGAAAAGCCCGGTGTCCGCGGCAACCACGCCCACCAGCGTCACCAGGGGCAGGTCCAGCCCCTTCGCGATCATCTGCGTCCCGATGAGGACGTCGGCCTGGTGCGCGACGAACTTGGCTAGGATGGCGTCATGGCTGCCCTTCGCGCCCGTCACATCGCGATCCCAGCGCAGCGTGCGCGCCTGGGGGAACTCCAAATGGATGGCCTCTTCCACGCGTTCCGTGCCGACGCCGAAATAGCGGATGCGCCTGCCGCCGCATTCCGGGCATGTCGCTGGCTGCGGATAGCGCCGGTTGCAGTGATGGCAAATGAGCATCTGCCCTTCGCCGTGATAGGTCAACGGGATGCTGCAGCGGACGCACGTCTCCACGTGCCCGCAGTCGCGACAGAGCACGTGCGAGGCGCTGCCGCGACGGTTCAGATAGAGGATGGCTTGCTGGCCCGCATTGAGGATATGGCGCAGCCCGGTGGACAGCGCGCGGCTGAACATGCTGCGGTTGCCCGCGCGCAGCTCCTGGCGCATGTCTACGACGCGCACAGGCGGCAGCTCCCCGCGGATGCGCTCCGGCAGGGTGAGCAGCGCGAGCTCCGCGCGCCGCGCGGCATAGTAGGTCTCCAGCGCAGGCGTCGCGCTGCCCAGGATGACTGCCGCACCGCTGAGGCGCCCCAGCTCCAGCGCGACCGTCCGGGCATGATAGCGCGGGGTGCGCTCCTGCTTGTAGGAGGGCTCGTGCTCCTCGTCCACAACGATCAGGCCGGGCCGCACGAAGGGCAGAAACAGGGCGGAACGCGAGCCGACGACCACCTGGGCCGCAGGATGGTTCGTCTGCACGCGGCGCCAGACGTCGAACCGCTCGCCCTCGCCCAGCTCGCTGTGCCAGACCGTCACCTTGCCGGGGAAGCGCGCGGCGAAGCGGCGGATAGTCTGCGGCGTGAGCGCAATCTCAGGGACGAGCACGATGGCCTGCTTGCCGCGCTGCAGCGTCTCGGCCAGCGCGCGCAGGTAAATCTCCGTCTTGCCTGAGCCGGTCACGCCGTAGAGCAGCGTGGCCTGCTGCTCGTCCTGCCGGATCTGCCCGGCAATCTGCTCCCACACGGCCTGCTGGTCATCGGTGAGCGTAAGCGCCTGGTCGAGCTGGATGTCGTAGCCCGCCATCGGGTCGCGCCAGACCATTTCCTCCGCAATGGAGACCAGGCCCGCGGCCTCAAGATCGCGCAGGGTGTCCAGCGTGGCGCCGGTGTTGGCATACACCCACCCGATCCATGCAGGGCCGTCGTGGCGGGCCAGCGCCTCCAGCACGGCACGCTGCTTCTGCCCCCCGCGCAACCCAACCAGGGTGTCTGTGACTTCCTCCGGCGGCAGCGCCAGCGTTACCTGTGCGGCCGGCCCGCTGCCGGTAATCGTCACCCACCCGCGCTTCTGGAGTTCGCGCACGGGGCCGGGCGTGCAGCCTGCGGCCGCACACAGGTCTCCGAGCGGCAGGCCGGCAGGGGCCGCAGCCACGTGCGCCAGCGCATCCGCCTGCTTTGAGCTGCGGCCCAAAGACGGCAGCACGCGCGGCAGCTCGCCGGGCGGCACGAGCAGCCGCACCTGCCGGTCGGTCTTGGCGCGCGGCGGGGGCGCGGGGAAGGCCACCTCGCGCGTCACGAGGCCGAGCGCAATCAGCGGCTCCAGGTCGTCGCGCTGCGTGACGCGCTTGAGTCCCGCGCTGATTTCCGCCCATTCGCCGGGCGCAGCCGTGATGCGGTCGAGCAGGGCCTGCTGGTTGGGGGGCAGGCCCGCGGGCGCAGCCGCACGCGTGCGCGCGAAGACGTTGCGCCCGCGCTGCGCCAATCCAACGGGCAGCATCAGTCGCAGGGCTTCGATCAGGGGGGCGAGATAGGTCTCGCTGATCCACGCGGCCAGCGCGAGCTGGACTGGCGTCAGCACAGGCTGCGCCCAGACGAGGGAGAGAATCTCGCGCGTCTTGAAATCGGGCGCCGCGTCGAAGAGTCGCAGCACGATCGCCTGCAGCCGGCGGCCGCGGAAAGTCACCCAGACGAGGTGGCCCGGCTCGATACGCCCGCTGAGCCGGTCGGGAACCTCGTAGGTGAACGTGCGCAGCAGGGGGTCATCCTCCGCGCCGGGCGCGGTCAGCCGCGCGCCGAGCGGGGTGTTGACGCAGACGTCAGCGTAGAGCATGGCTGCTCACCGGCCCGACGGCTCGCGGCCGATCAGCGACATACGGCTGCGGCCAAGTAGCCGACGGTGTAAGTGCCGGGCGTGCGGTTGCCGGTCACGTCGCCGGAGTTGGTGTAATGGAGGACGTGCGCGGCGGTCGCGCCCAACAATTGCGCAGCGCGTAGCGCCGCGATGAGGCCGCTGGCCCCGCACGCCTGCACCTGCTCGTGGAGCAGGGCCTCGGTCAGCCCGGATACATCGAAGGTCTGCACCAGATCGACCAGCTTGCGGTCGGTGCGCACCACATCGGCATAGTTGTCGAGGTGGCTGAGGTCGGTCGAGACAACGATCAGCGTGCCTGGCTCCCAGAGCGCGGCTAGCGCACGTCCCAGCCGGTCCAGCCGCTCGACTGCGCCGCGCGTCCCGATATAGTCGCCCAGCATCACCGGCACAAGCTGGAAGCTGCCGAGCGTCACCTGGAGAAACGGGAGCTCGATTTCCAG
>DAOUGK010000035.1:0-14209 GCA_034429055.1 Anaerolineae bacterium
GGGCTGGCCCGTGGTCGGGTCGACGCTGGTCGGCCCGCTGGAGCCGTAGCAACTCCCCAGGACGTTGCTGCAGATGACGAAGAAGCGATCCGTATCGAACGCCTTGCCCGGTCCCACGCAGTCATCCCACCAGCCGATGTGGCCCGCGGCGTCCAGCCCGCCCGCGTGCGCGCTGCCGCTCAGCGCGTGGCAGACCAGCACCGCATTGGACCGGGCCGCGTTCAGTTGGCCGTAGGTCTCATACACCAGCGTGACGGGGCTGAGCGTCGCGCCGCTCTCCATCACGAACGGCCGGTCATGGGCAAAGGTGAATATCTGCGGCTGGATGATGTCCAGCGCGTTGGAGGTGGATGGTTTCATCGGTGAACCTCATGGGTGGAATGAGTAACAAGTAAGGAGAAATGAGTAAGGAGGAACGAGTAATCACTCCTTGCCCTTACTCATCACTTGTTACTCATTACTCGTTACTCCAGCGCCTGCCCGAGGTCCCACAGGATGTCGTCGATGTCTTCCAGGCCGATGCTCAGCCGGATGAAGTCGGGGGTGACGCCTGCGGTTACCATCTCGTCTTCGCTGAGCTGGCTGTGGGTCGTGCTGGCGGGATGGATGGCCAGCGATTTCGCGTCGCCCACGTTCGCGAGGTGGCTGAAGAGCTGCAACCGTTCGATGAAGCGCCGCCCGGCCTCCAATCCGCCGCGGACGCCGAAGCCCAGGATTGCACCCGGCCCCTTCGGGAGATACTTCTGGGCTCGCGCATGGTCGGGGTGGCTGCGCAGGCCGGGATAGCTGACCCACTTGACCTGCGGATGAGCTTGCAACCATTCCGCAACGGCCTGCGCGTTGCTGACGTGCCGATCCATGCGCAGGCTGAGCGTCTCGATGCCCTGCACAGTCAGCCAGCTATTGATGGGAGCCTGGCATGCCCCCACATCGCGCAGGGTCTGCACGCGGGTCTTGAGGATGAAGGCGGGCGCACCCAGGTCGGCATACACCAGCCCGTGATACGACGGGTCGGGCGTAGTGAAGTTGGCGAAACGGCCGCTCGTCCAGTCGAAGTTGCCGCCGTCCACGATGACCCCGCCGATGGTCGTGCCGTGGCCGCCGATGAACTTGGTTGTGCTGTGGGTGATGATATTCGCCCCCCACTCGAACGGGCGGCAGAGGTAGGGTGTCGCAAATGTGTTGTCGATCATCAGCGGGATATGATGCCGCCGCGCGATGGCGCTGACCTCCTCAAAGGGGAACACGCTGATGTCGGGATTGCCCAGCGTCTCGCCGTAGAGGATCTTCGTCTCGGGGCGGATCGCGGCCTCGAAGTTGGCCGGGTCCGTCGGGTCCACGAAGGTCACGTCGATGCCGAGCCGCGGCAAGGTATAGCGGAACTGGTTATAGGTCCCGCCGTACAGGCGGCTGCTCGTCACGATGTGGTCGCCTGCCGCGCACAGCGCGAAGATGGCCATGGTCTGCGCCGCATGGCCGGAGGAAGCTGCCAGCGCGCCCACCCCGCCCTCCAGGTTGGCGATGCGCTGTTCCAGCACGTCGGTCGTCGGGTTCATGATGCGGGTGTAGATATTGCCGAATTCCTTCAGCGCAAACAGGTTCGCAGCATGTTCCGTGTCGCGAAACTGGTAGCTGGTTGTCTGATAGATGGGCACGGCCCGGCTGCCGGTGGCCGGGTCAGGCTGCTGCCCGGCATGGAGCTGGCGGGTGGTGAAGCCGAAAGTGCGATCTGCGGTCACGGTGTAGGTCCCTTTCGTCGATGGATTCTGTGGTGGCTCGGTCGGAGACCGGCCACAGCGCGAGACTGGCCGCAAAAATAAAAGCGCCCCCTCGCCGGTTGACGAGGAGGCGCTGCGGCACGATGCTCCTGCATGGGCGGCTGGCAACAAAAATCCCCTGATGCTTAACGCGTCCGGGGATGAGCAGGAGCGACTGTGCGCCTATCTCTCATCTTCCAGATCGAATCTGCCGGAATTGGCACCCTGGTTTGTCCGGGTTGCCGAGGCTTCACAGGGCCGGTCCCTCTGCCTCTCTGGATGAAAGTATGGGCCTATTCGATTGTGGGATGCTTTATATCAGGTTGCCCGACATTTGTCAAATGATGAAAAGCGGGGTCAGAAAGCGAACGGGCCATCGCACAAGGGCTGTGGTATCATGGATCAAAACTCAGGAGGACGGCCCATGACCCCGACCGCATCCCTGCCCATGATTCCCGTGGACGAGTATCCCCGCCGCTGGCAGCGCATCCAGGCCTTGATGGCCGAACACCGGCTCGACCTGCTGTTGGCCTACGGCGACGACCGTGCGGTCGCCGGCCCCGCACACGTGCGCTGGTTGGCGAACGTGCCGGTACACTTTGAGCCTATGTGCCTCCTCATACCTGCGTCCGGTGCGCCGACCCTGCTGTGCGGACCAGAGAGCGACCGGTACGCGCTTCGGGTGGGCCAGGTGGCCGATGTGCGGGTGCTGCGGGAGTTCACACATCCCGACGAAGACTATCCCTACTCCCGGATCGAGAGCCTCAGCGAAATCGTGCGCGCGGTTGCAGGCGACCCCGGCCGGCTGCGCCGCGTGGGCCTGGCGGGCGGCAGCCTGATGTCTGCGGAGACGGTGACCGCGCTCCATGCCGCGCTTCCCGCGGCGGAGTGGGTCGACGTGGAGCGACCGGTAGGCGAGTTGCGCGGGCAGAAGTCGGCCGCGGAGCTGGCTGTCATACGCCACGCCTACGGCATCGCGGAGGTGGGCCTGGCGGCCGCAGTCGATGCAATCCGCCCCGGTGTGACGGAGCGCGCTGTCGCGGCTGAGGCGGAGGCCGCGATGCGGCGCGCGGGAGCTGAGGGTACGGGCATCGACACGATCGTAGCCTCGGGTCCCAACTCCGGCCCGATCCTGGCGCGCTCCACTTTCCGCCGCATCAGCGACACCGACCTGGTGCTGCTGACCGTGGCCCCGCGTTACGAGGGCTACCACGCGGCCATCGGCCGGCCGGTGCTGCTGGGTGATCCGGGCGCTGAGATTCGCGCCGCGCTGGAAACCGCGTGGCGGGCGCAGGAAGCATGTGCGGCTGCGCTGCGGCCGGGCGTCGAGGGCCGCGCCGTCGAGGCGCTGGGGCGGGAGGTGGTCGCGGCCGCGGGATTGGGACAGTACTTCCTCTACTCCGGCGTACACAGCCTCGGTGTCATCGAGTTCGAGCCGCCCATCTTCGGCCCGAGCAGCGCGGCCGTGCTCGCGGAGGACATGGTCGTTTCCATCGACATCCCGCTTTTCAATACGCCGTGGGGCGGCTTGCGGATGGAGGATGGTTTTGTCATCACCGCAACGGGGGCCGAGCGCCTGAACCACACCCCCTACCTGATTCGGAAGTGAGGTGTCTCAGGCTGTGCGGAGCAGGGCGTCTACCTGCCAGCGCCACGGTGCGCCTTCCATCGGGCCGCGTGCGGTCACAGCCAGCGCGCCGGTTGCGTTCGCAAAGCGGCCCGCGGCAGGCAGGTCCAGGCCTTCCAGCAGTGCGACGGTTACGCCGGCGCTGAACGAGTCGCCCGCGCCGGTGGGGTCTACCTCGTCCACGCGGAATGCAGGCACGCAGAAATCGTGCTGGCCGTAGAAGATGCGGCAGCCCGCCGCGCCCTGTTTGAGGAAAACCAGCTTGCCCTGTTCCGCCCACAGGCGGCAGCCGGCCTCATCGTCCGCCGCACCCGTCAGCATGGCGGCCTCACCCGTACTGGGCAGGATGACATTGGCCCGCGCGATGGCCGGGCCAACCAGCTCGCGAATCTGCGCGGCGCTCAGCACCTCCGGCCGGATGTTGGGATCGAAGCTGACGCGCGCGGACGGTGCAAGGCAATCGAGCGCGCGGTAGCAGGCATCCCGCGCGCCCTCTGCGACTGCCAGGTTGCAGCCGGTCACGTGGAGCCAGGCCGCACCCGTGATGTATGCCGGCTGAATGAAATCGGGTGCGAGCTGGCCCGCAGCCGCGTGCCGCCAGTGGAAGATGAACTTGCGGCTGCCGTCGCTGAAATAGGCCACGAACGCAACACCGGTCGTGTGGCCCGCCAGGATGCGACCGCAGCTGAAGTCTACGCCGTCGGCTGCGAACCGCTCCAGCAGGCAGCGTCCGAAGTCATCCGCGCCGACCGCGCCGATGAATCCCGCGCGGTGGCCGAGCCGCGCGACCGTGGAGATGTAGATCGGCGTGTCACCGCTGGGAAACGGCCCAACGAACGCCGCCGGCTGATCGAGCGGGCGGTCCAGTTCCATGCGCATGATCTCGACCAGCATGTTGCCCAGGGAGATGACTTCCGGGTTGGGCATGGCATTTCTCCTCAGATTCTATCCGTGTTAGAATGACGTCTGTGATCTTCAGTATATAACGGCTGACCTTTATGCCTGATATCCCTCGAACCTATGAGAGTGTAACATGCGCCTGATGTGTATCGCTTGCGAAGTCCTGGCCCGGCCGCTCTATCTGTCCGCGGCGCGATCGCCCCACATCGTTGACATCCAGCTCTTCCGCCGCGGCCTGCACAACGACCCGGCGAACCTGCGGGAGACGTTGCAGGCTGCGGTGGACGAGGCCTCCGCCCGCACGCTGCCGAACGGCCAGCCCGCGTACGACACCATCGCCATGGGCTACGGCCTGTGCGGGCAGGCCACCGCCGGCCTCATCGCGCGGCAGATTCCGGTGGTCATCCCCCGCGCCCATGATTGCATCACCCTGTTCCTGGGCAGCCGCGAGAGCTACCGTTACCAGTTCGACAACTTCCCCGGCACCTACTGGTACGCGCAGGACTACGTGGAGCGCGACGACGGCGGCGGCGGCGCACTGGCGTTGGGCGCTGGCGACATGGGACTGAACAACACCTATGAGGAATACGTCGCCAAGTTCGGCAAGGACAACGCCGACTATCTCATGGAAGTGCTGGGCGGATGGCAGCAGCACTACAAGCGCGCGGCGGTCATCGATATGGGCGTCGCGGATATCTCCGAGACGCTGGCGCGCGCCGAGGCGGATGCGAGCCGCCGCGGCTGGGTTGTGGACCGGGTGGCGGGCGACCTCGTGCTGGTCAAGCGCCTGGTGGACGGCGACTGGGACGGTGACTACCTGATCATGCAGCCCGGCGAGCAGTTGCGCATGACGTATGATGAGAAGATTATCGGCTGCGGCATCGCGCGGCCAGTGTCCCAGGATGGTAATAACCGATAACCCGGAACCACCGCTGTGGCCGGGGTCTCGTTATACCCACCTGCGTTGACCTAGATAGGGATTTGTCTAATGACTACGACGCTGGCGTCGCCGGTCGAGGTTGTGCGGGCAGAGCCGCGCACGACGGCTCAGGTCAAGTTCGCGGACGGCCGCACGTATGAGGCGCCCGTCGGCATGTTGTTGGAGTGGTATGTCCGCGCAGCGGCCGCGGACCAGCCCTGGCCCAGCCCGATCGTTGCCGCGCTGATCGACAACCAGTTGCGCGAGCTGACCTACCCGGTGGAGCACGATATCCTCGTCCAGCCGCTCGGCATGGATGACCGCGACGGCAGCCGCATCTACCGCCGCTCGCTTACGTTTCTGCTGGTCGTCGCCGCGAGCGAGTTGTTCCCCGAAGCACGCCTGACCGTGGACCACTCGGTCACGTTTGGCGGCTTTTACTGCGAGGTGGAGGGCCGCACGCCCTTCACGCCTGTGGAACTGGCGCAGATCGAGGCGCGGATGCGCGAGATCGTGGCGCTGGATGAGCCCATCCGTAAGCAGCGCGCGCCGCTGGCAGATGCCATCGAGCTGTTCCATCGCCGCGGGGAAGAAGACAAGGTCCGGCTGCTGCGCCACCGCAACAAGAGCTACCTGGTGCTGTATGAGATGCGTGGGTATGCCGGTTACTTCCACGGCTATATGACGCCTTCTGCCGGTTACGTGCCCTACTTCAATCTGCATCCCTACGATCCGGGCTTCATCCTGCGCTTCCCGACGCGGCGGCAGAACACGGCGCTGGAGCCGGTGGTTGAGTACCCGAAGCTCGTTGCGGTGTTTCGCGAGTACGGCCAGACGCTGCGGCTTCTCGGCGTGCAGGATGTCGGCGCGCTGAATGACGCCATCCTGGCCGACCGCACCGGGGAGATTATCCTGGTCGCAGAGGCGCGCCATGAGCAGCGCATCGCGCGCATCGCAACGCAAATCGCGGAGCACCATGAGCAATTGCGGCTGGTGCTCATCGCCGGGCCATCCTCGTCGGGCAAAACAACCTTCTCGAAACGGCTGGCCGTGCAACTGCTGGCGAATGGCGTCCGCCCCATCGCGGTCGAGTTGGACAACTACTTCGTGGATCGGGAACTAACCCCGCGCGACGAGCAGGGCAACTACAACTTCGAGGTGCTGGAGGCATTGGACCTGCCGCTGTTCAACGAGCAGTTGGCCGCGCTGATGGCCGGCGAGGAAGTCCGGTTGCCCCACTACAACTTCGTGACGGGCAAGCGCGAGCCAGGGAGCGTGATCCAGTTGGGCGCCGACCAGGTATTGCTCATCGAGGGCATCCACGGCCTCAATCCGCGGCTGGTCTCGGGCATTCCCGCCGAACGGGTCTTTCGCATCTATATCTCGGCGCTGACGCAGCTCAACATCGACCGGCACAACCGCGTCTCCACGACCGACAACCGGCTCATCCGGCGCATCGTGCGCGACGCGCGCACGCGCGGCTACACCGCAGCCGACACGATCGGCCGCTGGGAGAGCGTCCATCGGGGCGAGCGCGACTTCATCTTCCCGTACCAGGAAAACGCGGATGTGATGTTCAACTCTGCGCTGGTCTACGAGCTGTCTGCGCTGAAGCCGCTAGCCGAGCCGCTGCTGCGCCAGATCGATCCGGGCGAGCCCGGTTTCACTGAGGCGAAGCGTTTGCTGGCCTTCCTCCAATGGTTCGAGCCCGTGCCATCTGATCCGATCCCGGATAACTCCATCCTGCGCGAATTCATCGGCGGCAGCAATCTGGAGAAGTTTGCGCCGTGGGCGGGCGCAAAAGGGGGCTCCTGACCATGCAGATGCGCGTGTATGCGACGCTGCGCGACCTCGTGGGCGCCAGCGTCATCGAACTGGACGTGACCGGGCCCACCGATGTGCGCGCGATCCTGCAGCAGGCTGCGGCTGCGCATCCGTCGCTCGCCGCCAAGCTGTGGGATGCGGATGGCAGCCTGAGCCGTTCCATCCAAGTGCTGGTCAACGGCCGGCCCATCCAGTATCTCGCGGGCCTGACGACGCAGGTCAAGCCAGGCGACGACCTGAAGATGTTCCCGCCGATTGGTGGTGGTTAAATGCGTAGTGGCCGGTCAGAGACCGGCCACTACGACGCAAAGGCACGGCCGTCAACGAATGGCGCTGCGGCGCCGGGAACGAATGAACGAATTGCGGTCCGGAGCAGCTATTCGCTCATTCGTTGCTGGAATTCGTTGACGGCAACTCCAGGAACTCAGATGATCTCCAGCTCCCGCAGCTTGGCCTCGGGCACTACACCGTCCACCCAGCCGCGCTCCGCATAGTATTCCGCCAGCATCTTGTCCAGCTCGCAGACCGAGCCGAGTGACCCCGGCGACTGCGAAGGCTCGTTCAGGAAGCGCTTCGGCAGGGTGTCGTCCTTCCCCGTGATGCCGCACAGGTTGTTGATGTGCCGCTCCAGGTTGTAGACGCGCTCGCCCACTTTCAGCAGGTAGTCTGCAGAGCAGGGCGCGCCGGTGATGGCCGTATACTGCGCGGCGAAGCCGTCGAGGGATTGAGAGAAGGTGCCGAACTTGCAGACATCCAGGCAGTCGGTCACGGCATGGACGTTCTGGAAGATCATCGCCAGCTTGCCCTTGCCCTCCCAGGCCAGCGGGTCGGCCTTTTCCGAGGGGCCGAGGACGTTGCCGACCACCTCAGCGGCCGGGGTGTAGCCGCGCAGGTGGCACGCGCCGCGATTGGAGGTGGCATAGCCGATGCCCATGCCCTTAATGCCGCGCGGGTCGTAGGCCGGGATGGCCTGGCCCTTGACGTGCATGCCCAACTCGGGATGGCCCAGCTTGGCCGCAGCCTGGCCTGTGCCTTCGGCCAGGATGTCGCCCACGCCCTCACGGAACGTGATCTTGCGCATCATTTCGACCATGGCGTGCGTGTCGCCCCAGGCCAGCCCGTCGCCGTTGGCATGGCCGCGCTGCGTGTATTCCATATACATCGCCAGCACGACGCCGATTTCGATGGCATCGAAGCCCCAGTCATTGGCGCGATCGATCATGAACGCGACGGCCCGGATGTCGTCGTTGTCGCACATCGCGCCCAGCGACCAGGCCGGTTCGTACTCGATGCTCTCCATGCGGACCTTCCACGGGCCTTCCGTGACCTCGACCTCTTTCTTGCAGGCGACCGGGCAGGCGTGGCAGGTGGGGTCGTCGACGAGGATGTTCTGCTTGACATATTCACCGCTGAGCAGTTCCGCGCGATCACCGAAGTTGGTGTGCTGCGCGTTGCGGGTCGGCAGGCCGCCCAGGGCGTTGTCCATGTTCATGAGCACGTTGGTGCCGTAGACCGACAGGCCGCCCTTGCGCGGGGAGGTCACGACGCGCTCATCGGTGAGCTGTGCCAGCGCCACCTTCTGCGCTGCGCGGAAGGCTTCCCGGTTGGCAGGGCGGGGCCGGTTGGCGTGGACGCCCTTGATGACGATGGCCTTGAGATACTTGGAGCCGCCGACCGCACCCGTGCCGCCCCGGCCCGAAGAGCGGTCATTCTCATTCATCCAGTTGGCGAACTTGACCAGATGCTCGCCGGCCTGCCCGATGGCGATCACGCTGACATCTTTCTCGCCGTGGCGTTCTTTGAGCGTCTCGATGGTTTCATGCACGCCCGTGCCCCAGAGGTCGCTGGCCGGGTGCAGCGTCACTGTGCCGTTCTCCACCAGGGCATAGACCGGCGTTTCCGCCTTGCCCTTGAAAACGAGGCCGTCCAGCCCCGCCCACTTGAGCCGCGCCGCAGACCAGCCGCCCTGGTGCGAGTCGGTGACAGTGCCCGTCAGCGGCGACTTCGTCACGACCGCGAGACGGCCGCTCATGTTGACGTCGGTGCCGGTCAGGGGGCCGTTCATGAAGCACAGGAGGTTGTCCGGCGAGAACGCGTCCACTGTGGGGCCGTTGTCGTAGACGTATTTCACGCCCAGTCCGCGCGCGCCGATGTACTTGCGCGCATCTTCGTCGTCGATCGGCTTGTAGTCGATGTGTCCGGTCGTCAGGTCGATCCAGGCGACCCGGTTCACAAATCCGCCCAGTGGCATATCTTCCTCCTTGAATGATGTTGCGCTTGCGTTGGGTTGGTCGGGGAACAGAAAAGCGGCAGGCCGTTATATCCTATCGATATAACGGCCTGCCGCTTGCAAATGGCCCCGAAAGATGGATTGTTAGCTCTCGGCGCTTCGTCTCAGTGATGGGCGGTGAGAGGTTGGGTCTCACAGACTCCCTTGCGCGAAGCGTACGGATTGTGATGTGAAGTGCAAAGTGGATTATACATCATCCTGCCGCGCACGCAAATCGGCCGCGGCGGGCAGGAATTCCAAATGTGCGCGCGAGTGCAGGCATGCTGAGCGGAGGCCGCCGCTGGCGGTGAGCGGAGTCGAAGTGCGCCTGCACCGTGGCGATCCTTCGACTGCGGCCCTGCGGGCCTCCGCTCAGGATGCTTTGCCGCCTGCATTTGGAATTCCTGTGGCGGCGGGTGCATCCTTCGACTGCGCAGCGGAAAAACGCTGCTCCGCTCAGGATGCTGGCGCGTCCATGCCTTTAGAATCGCCGGCAGAGGGTGCACTATCGAACGCCTTGGCGAACAGGCGCTCGATCACTGCGTCGGCTTCGTCGGCGAAGCGGCGGAAGCGGGCGACATAATCATGCCCGGCCGCGGTCAGCTGAGCGCTGCCGCCTTTCACGCCTCCGCGCTGGCGTTCGACCAGGCGGAGGCCCAGCGCCTGTTCCATTTCGTCCAGCCGGTGCCAGGCCAGCGCATAGGTGATCTTCATCTGGCCGGCCGCGGCCCGGATCGAACCCGTCGCGTCGATGGCTTCGAGCAGTTGGACGCGCCAGCGGCTCAGGACGACCTGGCCCTCCACCTCCAGCCAGAGGTTCGCGTGCACGGAGAGCTGCGGGCCTACGGGCATCGGATGATCCCCTGCGCCCACAGGCAGCCGCCGCACGTGGGGTAGGGATTGCCGAAGCA
Source organism: Anaerolineae bacterium (assembly GCA_034429055.1). Classification (GTDB taxonomy): domain Bacteria; phylum Chloroflexota; class Anaerolineae; order CG2-30-64-16; family CG2-30-64-16; genus MWBF01. Next base: position 10,208 of record DAOUGK010000035.1, read on the forward strand.
GTCCTCCTCGTTGCTCAGGCTGCAATCGCAGCCGCCGCAGAAGGTGCAGGGCGAGAAATCGAAGGTCTGCACACGGCGGCGGAATGCCAGGTGCTCCGGCTCGTACCACAGCTCTGTGAGGCTCTGGCCGGGCAACTGTCCGACGATATAGCGGCGGCTGACGCGCGTGCGGTTGTTCAGGTAGCTGGTGTGGTCGTGCAGCAGCGGGAGACACGGGGTCAGGCTGCCGTCCCAGCCGACCACGCCTGCGCCGGCCTCGATGAAGGGGCAGCGGTTGTTCGCATCGCCCAGCGTCGCGCCGGAGAACGTGATGCTGCGATTGCTGCGCATGGCCTGGTACAGCACCGGTGCGGTCACCTCGTTGAAGTCCATCCTGGGCAGGTCGAGGTGCGGCGTCCACGGCGAGGGCAGGTAGGCGATGTCGTTGAGCGCGCGGGTATACAGGAGCTCGCTGCGCATCTCCGCGGTGTAGGGCATCACGTTGGTCACGAGGTACTGCGATGCGCCCAGCGTGGCGCCCAGGCTGAGCACCGCGGGCAGGTCCGCGATGTTTCGGCGCATGGCGACGAAAGCGATGCCGAGTTCCGGCCGTCGTGGGAGCCGGGGCGCGCGCAGGTCGCTGAACTGCTGGACGTTCTTGAGCACCATCGGCAAGGCCGCGCCAAGCCGGACATCCGTGTAGCTCTCCGGTCGCGCGCCGTCCAGCGAGACCCACAGTCGGTCCAACCCGAGGTCGATCAGATCGCGCGCGCGGGCCTCCGTCAGCAGGGTGCCGTTGGTAATCATCTCCGCGTAGCAGCCCAGGGCCTTGACGCGCGCCACCATGTCCAGGATGCGCGGGTGGCTGAGGGGCTCGCCGAAGCCGCCGAAGAACACGCTGGGCCGGGGGGTGAACTGCTCCAGCCCCGCCAGGATGGCGGCAAAGGTCGCCTCGTCCATCCTGCCCAGTGACTCATCCCAGATATTGCGCACACAGGTACGGCACGCCAGGTTGCAGATGTTGGTGGGTTCGATGTATAGCTTGGCGAGGCTGCTCGCCGCGCGGCGTACCGTCAGCCCGCCGGTCTCTGTCGTCAATGCAGCCGTCTCGCCCGGCCGCAAGCCATAGCGCGCGGCCACTTCCGCCGGCAGGACGAGCCGTCCCTGTTCGTCCACAAAGGCGTCTTGTTGTCCTTGCACGCCAATCCTCACGAATATTCCCGCCCTGACCGGTCATGCGGGGGATTGGAGTCGAGGCTTCAGCCGGTTTGGACGTAGACGCACACAGCCGTCCAAACCGGCTGAAGCTCGACTCCGGCTAGATTCGGAAATCCTGGTTCTCGCCCGAAACCCGCGCGTCACACCACCGTCACACCACTTCCAGCCCGTTCGCATCGGGCAGCGCAGGGAACGGCGCGTGCGGCTCCTGTTGATACCAGAACGCGGTGGAGGCGATGTCATCCTGCAGCGGCAGGTAGCGCAGTTGGCCGTCCAACGGCTTGCGCCAGCCGAGCGCCTGGATGGTGACGCGGAGGTCCTGCTCGAAGCGGATGGGGTCCATGATGTGCCAGCGGTACAGGCCGAACCGCTGCTGGCTCTGGTACGCGCCGTCCGGCTTGATGACCTGTGGCATGCCCAGGAAGGGCGTCGTGTACACGCCATACTGCCCCTGCGGGAACTCGAAGCCCCACGCGCCGCCGAAATAGTCTTCGGTGCCTGTCCCGCAGATGGTCGGCCACTCGGTGTCGCCGTCCATGTAGAACTTGATCTCGCCTTCGCCCCACCAGCCGGAGTTGTTGGACCCCCAGGCGATGTATGTGCCGACATAGTGACCCCAGCCGCGCACGCCGTCGAGCAGGGTGTGATCCTGCATGTAGGGCAGCGGGTTGTTGCGCCGGAACTGTGCGTGGAACGTGGCCCGGTCCGCGGGCACATCGGTCAGGGTGTAGTCGATGGTGTAGAAGAACCCGCCGACCCGTTCGGCGGTCAGGTTCTCGACGGTGATGCGCGCGTGCCGGTGAAAGGGCATCTCCCAGTAGCTGTTGAAGCCCCCGGCCGGGTTGACGGAGATGGGCAGCGAATTGACGTTGCACCGCTCGCCCCAGCCGTTGCAGAAGAAGTCGCCCAGCGGCACTTCGACAGAGGGCGTCTCTTCGCCGTCCCAGTAGCAGCGCAGGATGACGCGCCGCCAGGCACGCGGGTCAACGGTGATCCAGATGCGCTGGATTGCGCCGGAGCCCTCAATATCTGCCAGGGTCACGGTGCTGTTCGGCGGCAGGTCGATGCAGGGTGCAATCTTCCAGCCGCGGCCGAGCTCGACCGCGGCGCGCGCGCCGGGTCCCTCGGTCGCCATGCCGCCCTGGCCCTTGGCGCCGGTCAGGTTCTCGGCACTGATGGAATGCGTCTCGGCGCGGGAGAGTTGCGCCAGGTTGCCCAGGCTCATGCCCAGGCCGTTGAAGGGGAGCGGAGAAGTCATCATTGCCTCCAGGAGAGATGTAGACGCCCCCAGTATACCACGTCTGTGCTGGCCCTGACCAAGACAACAGCCTCACCCATCGTACCCGACGCGTGAGGCTGTGAGATGTTGTGCTTGACCGCTATGCGGCGCTATGCGGGCTTGGCGGTCTTCACCTGTTTGCGCGGGACCACCGGCAGGATGCGCATGGCGATGTACCAGGCCAGCGCAACCGCGGCCAGCACACCGATGGTGGAAATCCACTCGATAGCCGAGGGCAGGTAGGCCGTGCCTTCCCGGCCCGTCTGGGCGAACAGCGTGCAGCTAAACCGGTTGAGCATCACGCCCCCCAGGAAGAGCAGGGAACCGAGCCACTGGCCCATGCTGCTTTCGCGCAGGGATGGGATGGCGAAAATCAGCATCGGGAGCAACAGGCCCACTGCAACCTCTGCCCGCCAGAGCTGGCTCATCGGGTCGCTCGTCAGGAGCTGCGGCAGGTGACCGGCGTAGATGACCTCACCGATGCGCAAGGCTGCTACGATCAGAGCCACCCACATGGCGCCCTTCGCCAGCCCCGCGCCGACCTTGAGGTCGGCCGGGGTTCGCCGCACCTTGCAGGCAATCTTGTAAGTGACGATCGCGATGCTCAACCCGGCCACGACCGAGGACGTGAAGAACTGGAGCGGCAGGATAGGCGTGTACCACAGCTCGTGCAGGCGGTAGGGCATCAGCAAGTACAACGTGCCCAACGTGCTCTGGTGCAGCGACGACAGCGTGACGCCGAAGATGACCACCGGCGCCAGGAGCCGCTCGATGCGGTGCGCCCAGCGCGATTGCCCCATGCCTTCGAGCAGCGGGGGGGTGTTCTCCACTACCAGCACCATCGAGTAGAGCAACACGCACCAGCAGATCTCGAACAGCGGCGAGTGCGCATTGAAGTTGATCATGAACCCGTAGAACCGGTCGGGGCGGCCCAGGTCCAGCACCAGCAGGGCCAGGACGCCGATGTAGCCCAGGAAGCCGGCCATGATGGCAGGCCGCATGGCCGGCTTGAAGCGCTCCAGCCCCAGGATGTGCACCACCGCGGCCATCGTGAAGCCGGCGCCGGAGAAGGCAATCAGCGTGAAGTCGAAGCCGATCCAGATGCCCCAGGCAAAGCCATCGTTCAAGCCGGTTGACGCGCCCAGCCCGGTGAAGAGCCGCCAGACACCGACGACGATGCCCGCCAGCGTCAGCGTGCCGAGGACGACGACCAGCCAGTTGATGCTGGATAGCGCCTCGTTGATAAGATTCGATAGTCCCTGTCGAAACGAAGGGGTAGGTTGTGTTGTAGCAGTCATGTCAGCTCCCGTATCGCAACTTGCGCGTGCCTATTCGCTTTCGCTATCGGTGTGGCCGTGTTCGGCGTGGCGGCCGAGCAGAGAGAACAGGCCCGTTGCCACCGTTGCGACGCCCAGGGCAATCACTGGCGTCCGTTTCATGATCGGTTCGCTGTACTGCGCCACGCGCTCTTCAGGCAGACCCTTGAAGCCCAGCTCCTCGAACGGCACATCGGAGATGTAGAGGCG
>DAOUGK010000036.1:0-2130 GCA_034429055.1 Anaerolineae bacterium
GGCCATGAGGCCGGGCTGCTGCTGTGCACCTGGCCGAAGGGCGGCGCGCTGACGCTGCCGATGGTCTACAGCAACGAGGTGTGGACGGGTATCGAGTACCAGGTCGCCTCGCACCTGATGATGAACGGCCACATCGATGAGGGGCTGGACATCGTGCGCGCCGTGCGCGACCGGTACGACGGCCGCGTGCGCAATCCGTTCAACGAGTACGAGTGCGGCCACTGGTATGCCCGCGCGATGGCCTCCTACGCGCTGCTGCAGGGCATGAGCGGCGCGCGCTACGATGCGGTCGACAAGGTGCTCTACCTCAAGCCGCCCGTCCGCGACGACTTCCGCGCCTTCCTGTCCACCGCGACGGGCTACGGCACGGTCGGCGTGCGCGACGGCCAGCCGTTCCTCGACGTGCGGGCCGGGACCATCGACTGCCGGCGCATCGAGTACACACCGCGGGACTGAGACAGCCCTCACCCCGTGCGAGCTGCGCTCGCCCCCCCTCTCCCGAAACTGCGGTTTCGGGAGAGGGGGAGTCACGTTCTGTGCCCCCGCACTCACATCGGGTATAATCCCCTGCATGACCCGAGACCTTGACGCACTCTATCGCGACGTCCCTGAACCGAAGCATGTGTGGATCACGCAGCGCGAATCGCACGCCGGCCGCGCCATCCCCGAAGCCGACCAGGCGTGGGATGCGTTTCTGGCGCGCCATCCGGCCGGCCACATCCTGCAAACCAGCCGGTGGGCCGAGCTGAAGGCCGGTTTCGGCTGGACCGGGCAGCGGGCCATCCTGCGCACCATCCCCAGCCCGGACGCGCCCATCCTCGGCGGGGCCAGCGTCCTCTTTCGCCGGTTGCCGTGGGGGCAGACGCTGGCCTATGTTCCGCGCGGGCCGGTCGTGGATTGGGCCGACACTGAGCAGGTGCGCGCGGTGCTGACGATGGCGCGCGAGTTCAGCCGCAAGGCGCGCGCTGCGCTCATCAAGATCGAGCCGGAACTGCCCCCGTCCGCGGAGCTGGCCGCGCTGCTGACGGGTTTCGGCTTCCGGCCCAGCCCGCAGCGCGTCCAGCCGCTCAGCACCATCCACATCGACTTGGCCGGCGACGAAGAGACGATCCTCGCGGCCATGAAGTCCAAGTGGCGCTACAACATCCGGCTGGCAGAGCGCAAGGGCGTCACTGTGCGCGCGGGCGGCGCGGACGACCTGCCCGCCATCCAGCGGTTGTTCGACGTCACCGGCACGCGCGACGGGTTCGGCGTCCACAACGCGGCCTATTATGCCCGCGCGACAGAGCTGTTCGTGCCATCCGGCCTGGCGACGTGGCTGATCGCGGAGCACGAAGGACAAATGCTCGGCGCGATTGCGGTGTTCGCGCTGGGCCGCATGGCATGGTACATGTGGGGCGCGTCGAGCGACGAGGGTCGCAGCGTGATGCCCAACCACGCGCTGCAGTGGGCGGCGATGCGGTGGGCGCGGGCGCGCGGCTGTGCGGTCTACGACCTGTGGGGCATTCCTGACGAGGTGGGCGCGAATCCCGCGGCCTTTGCGGAGCCGGAGAGCTGGGGCGAGGGCGGGCTGTGGGGCGTCTATCGCTTTAAGCAGGGATTCGGCGGCCGCGTCATGCGCTACACGGGTGCGTGGGATCTGCCCCTCTCGCAGCCCGGCTATGCGCTCTACCGGCTGGCGCTGCGCGTGCGCCGCGCGGGGCAGGAAGGCGGCTGATCCATGCCCGACGTGACCGCGGTCACCGCTGCCGCAGAGTGGGACGCCGCGCTCCTGGCGCTGCCCGCGCCGCACATCCTCCAGAGCTGGGCCTGGGGCGAGACCAAGCTGCAAACCGGCTGGCAGGCAAAGCGGCTGCTGTGGCGTAGCGACGGCCAACCGGTTGCGGCACCGCCCGTAGCGGCGGCGGCCGCTTTGCTGTTCCGCCGCATCGTGGGACGGCTGCCGGCGCGTCTGTCGCCCGCAGTCGGGTATGCGCCCAAAGGCCCGCTGCTCGACTGGTCGGACCTCGGCCTGGCGGATGCGGTGCTGGCGCGCCTCGAGGCAGAGACGCGGGCTATGGGCGCGTTCTTCATCAAGATCGACCCGGATGTACGCGATGAGAGGCCCGAGGGCGCAGCGGTCAAGGCACT
>DAOUGK010000037.1:0-6324 GCA_034429055.1 Anaerolineae bacterium
ACTGCCCCAATCACGGCTCGCGCTGGCTGGCAGGCGGGACCCTGCTCTATCGCCGGGACGCCTGGGCCGCACACCCTTTCCCCGGCCAGGACACGCCCCACGCTGTGGGCTTCAGCGCCCGATTCGCCCCTGACCGCATCGCGCAGCTTCACGACCCGGCCTTCTACATCGGCGTATTGCACACTGACAACGCCGCGCCGCGCAGCCTGACGGCCGCGGGCTGGCAGCGCCGCCCGCTGGACGAAGTTGCGCACCGGCTCAACGGCGACGGGGCATTTTACGTCAACCTGCGCCAGGGCAAGCGCGGGGCCGCCGCGCGACCTGCAGCACAGACCGGCGGGCTGACGGTCGTGGCCCCGTTCATGGTCTACGACGGCTACGGGAGCCTGGCCGAATACCTGGTCCTGGGGCTGGCGCGCGCGGGCGTGCCCGTCCATATCGCGCCGCTCGGCCTGGACCCCCAGGGGCTTTCGCCGGAGCTCATCGCGCTGTCGCGCCAGCCGGCTCCCCCGGCCGGCGGGCCGGTCCTCTGTTTCTCGTGGCTCCGCGACGACATCGAGCGCCACCTGTCCACCCCTGACCTCTTCATTAACACGATGTGGGAGACCAGCGAACTGCCGCGCACATGGCCTGCCTGGCTGAACCGCAGCCGCGCGGTCATTGTGCCCACGCGCTTCGTGGCCGACACCTGCCGCCGCAGCGGCGTGTCCGTGCCCATCGCGGTCATCCCGGAGGGCATCGACCCCGCGGTCTACCATTGGGAGGAGCGACCTGAGCGCGCGGGACTGACCACGCTGATGGTCGGGCCGTATGCGCTGCGCAAGCACACGGCGGAGGGCATCGCCGCGTGGAAGCTGGCGTTCGATGGCGACCCGGACGCGCGGCTCATCATCAAGTCGCGGTTCCACTACCGGAACTACGCGCCGGATGACCCGCGCATCCTGTTCCTCGATGACAACGAGCCGACGCGCGGCATCGCTCACTGGTATCGCGAGGCCGACGTGCTGCTGGCATTGGGCAACGAAGGGTTCGGCCTGCCGCTGGTCGAGGGCATGGCGACCGGCCTGCCCGTCATTGCGCTCGACTCCGAGGGGCAGGCGGATGTCTGCGCGGAGGCGGGTGACTGCGTGCTGGCCGTCAAGCCGGCTCGCTTCCAGCCGTACAACGTCGCGCCGCACGAAGGATCAGGAGTCATCGGCGTGCCGGACGTCGCGGAGGTCGCGGCACGGCTGCGCTGGGTGGCCGAGCATCGGGACGAGGCGCGCGGCCTGGGCCGGGCCGCGTCCGCCTGGGCGACCGAGCGCCGCAACATCTGGGATAAGGCCCCCGCGGCCGCAGACATCCTGGAGGCGCATCTCCGGCCGCCGCGGCCGCTGCGCCGGATGGATACCTTCTGGACACCAAGTTGGGGCCGCGCGTGCGGGGTGGCGGAATACACGGCTGACCTGCTGGCGCACGTCGACACCCGCCGGCTGCCGCTCAAGGTCACGGCCGCGCCGCCCGACCTGCGCAGCACCCGGCTGCTCCACATCCAACACGAGGACAGCCTCTTCAGCGACAATGAGCTGGCCCGTGCGGTCGTGCAGGCGCGCGGCGCGCGGGTGCCGGTCATCGTGACCGAACACTCGGTGCGCAGTCAGCCCCGCTCGTGGGAGCAGGAAGCATCGGCGCTGGTCAGCCTGACCCGCCGCGGCGCGGACATGCTGCGTGCGCGCTGGCCCCGGCAGCGGGTGGAGCACATCCCGTACGGCTGCCACACCTGGTTCCCCCCGCGCAAGCAGATGCGCGGCAGAGCCGGCGCCCCGGCCGTCATCGGCGCGTTCGGCTTCCTGGAGGCCTACAAGGGCTTCTGGAAGCTGCTCGACGCGCTGCGCACGCTGCAAGGCAGCGGAGAGGAGGCCGAGCTGCTGCTGTTCAGCCACTCGAAGTCCGCACACAATGAGACTACGTGGGAGCAGGCCGCGGCCGGGCTGCCGGTGCGCCGGGTGCGCGAGTACCTGTCGGCGGAGGAAGTCTGCCGCCGCCTGGCTGCCGAGGCCGATATCCTGGTGTTCTGGTACGACGATATACCCTATGCGTCGGCCAGCGGTGCGGTGCATGTGGGTCTGGCATCGGGAGTGCCGGTGCTCACTTCGGCCACCCGCTGGTTTGAGGAGCTGGCCGGAGCCACATACCAGCCATCCGACCTCGTCCAGGGCATCCGGCGCCTGCTGGACGACACCAAGCTGCGCGATGAAACCACATCCGCAGCCCGCGCATACTGCCATGCGAACAGTTGTCAACGGTCAGCTGAGCGCCACCTGGCGCTCTGGGAATCGCTGCGGTAGGTAGCCGTCGTCGGGGGAGCCGACGTGCGAACAGTGTTCGCGCGTCGGCCCCCCACGGTAGGCTTCTGTGGATCAATCAGGAGGATAGAACATGCCAGGTCCGTACACTTACCCGGGTGTCTACATCGAAGAAGTTCCCAGCGGCGTGCGCACGATCACGGGCGTCAGCACGTCCAACACGGCCTTCGTGGACGTATTTCTCCGCGGGCCGGTCAACTTGCCCGTCCGGATCACCAGCTTTGCCGACTTCGAGCGCACCTTCGGGGGCGTCAATCCGGCCAGCGAGGCCAGCTACGCCATCCAGCAATACTACCTCAACGGCGGCCAGATTGCGTGGGTGGTGCGCGTGGCGACCTCTGCGGCCCTGGCGTCCAGCGTCGACCTGAACGGCGGCTACGGAGGCGGCGCAGTCCTCACGGTCGAAGCGGCCAACCCGGGCGCCTGGGGCGACAACCTCCAGGTAGCCGTCACCGACGCGGGCAGCGGGCGGTATAACCTGTTCGCGCGCGAAATCAGGGACCTGGGCGGCGGCAAGGTGCAGGTGCTGGCGACAGAGACCTACCGCAACCTCAGCACGACCCTCACGGATGCGCGCTATGGAGTCTCAGTGGTCAACGCCGATTCGCAGCTCGTCCATCTCACCGAGGCGGGCCTGGGCGGGCTGCCCACGCTCGCGACGCCTACCAGCAGCGGCGGGGCCCCGGACAGCGCATGGCAGAACCTGACGGGCGGCGCAGACAGCGGCGTACCCGATGCCAACCTGCTCTCCGGCACGGCCACGGCCCCGAAGGCAGGCCTGTACGCGCTGGACGACATCGCGCCCGACATCTTCAACCTGCTCTGTCTGCCGGCCGCGGCCAACCTGGACGCCGGCGGCTTCACAAGCCTGATGACGAACGCGCTGGCCTACTGCGAGGAGAAGCGCGCCTTCCTCATCGTGGACATCCCCGAAGCCACCGACCAGCAGGCCGAGATGATCACGTGGATGACGGCCAACGACGGGCTGCGCTCGAAGAATGCGGCGGTCTATTTCCCACGCGTGTTGATCCCGGACGTGGCGAACGGCAACCGCCCGCGCAACGTCCCCGTCAGCGGCACGCTGGCCGGCGTCTACGCGCGGACGGACTCGACCCGCGGCATCTGGAAGGCGCCCGCGGGCACGGAGGCCGTGCTGCGCAACGTCACGCTCCCCGTGCAGCTCACCGACCTGGAGAACGGCGCGCTGAACCCCATCGGCATCAACGTGCTGCGCACCTTCCCGGTCATCGGGCCGGTGGCGTGGGGCGCGCGCACGCTCGACGGCGCGGACCAGAAGGCGAGCGAATGGAAGTACATCCCCGTCCGGCGCATGGCGCTGTACATCGAGGAGAGCCTGTATCAGGGGCTGAAGTGGGTGGTGTTCGAGCCGAACGATGAGCCGCTCTGGTCGCAGATCCGGCTCAACGTGGGCGCGTTCATGCAGGGTCTGTTCCGGCAGGGCGCGTTCCAGGGCGTCACCCCGCGCGAGGCGTATTTCGTCAAGTGCGACAAGGACACCACGACCCAGGCCGACATCAACCTCGGCATCGTCAACATCCTCGTCGGCTTCGCGCCGCTGAAGCCTGCCGAGTTCGTCATCGTTAAGATTCAGCAGATGGCGGGCCAGATCGTGGCCTAGTCGACCCAGGCATAAGGAGGCAGTCATGGCCCAGTTTAGCGTCAATGCTCAGCGTTTCGATCCCTATAAGAACTTCAAGTTCCGCGTCAAGTGGGATGGCCGCTATGTGGCCGGGGTGAGCAAGGTCGGGGCGCTCAAGCGCACCACCGAAGTTGTCGAGCACCGCGAAGGCGGCGATCCGAGCTCCGGCCGCAAGTCGCCGGGCCGCACGAAGTACGAAGCCATCACCTTGGAGCGCGGGGTCACCCACGATACGGAATTCGAAAAGTGGGCGAACAAGATCTGGAACTTCGGCTCGGGCCTGGGGGCCGAGGTCTCGCTCAAGGACTTCCGCAAGGACGTCATCATCGAAGTGTACAACGAGGCCGGGCAGTTGGTGCTCGCCTATAAGGTGTACCGCTGCTGGGTGTCGGAGTTCCAAGCCCTGCCTGACCTGGACGCCAACGCCAACGCTGTGGCCATCCAGACCATCAAGCTGGAGAACGAGGGCTGGGAGCGCGACTACGAGGTGGCCGAGCCGACCGAGCCGTCGTTCACTGAACCGGCCTAAGCGCCGTGCGCGGCCTCAGCACAACCGAGCTGCTGGATGCCTGGGCGCAAGGGTATGCGCAGCCGCCGCCCCGCCGCGCACTCGTGCTCCTGACTTCAGCCTGCCCGGAGCTAGAGCCGGACGCGCTCGCCCGACTGACCATCGGGCAGCGCGACAGCCTGCTGCTCACGCTCCGCGAGTGGACCTTCGGGCCCCGCGTGACCGGTGTAGTGGGGTGTCCCCGGTGTGCGGAAGAGGTGGAGCTGGCGTTCAACGTGGCGGATGTCCGTGCGGGTGAGGCTGCGCCGCTGGATAGCAGCCCATCCACGCACACGGTGGCTGTAAACGGGTATGAGGTCGTGTTCCGCGCACCGGACAGCACCGACCTGCTGGCCCTGGCCGCCAATGGGGCCGCGACCCGCGAGGCGCTGCTGGCGCGCTGTCTCGTCTCGGTCACGGCTGTCGACCCGCCGGACCTTGCACCGCAGGCAGAGCTCCGGGCCGCACCGCCGTTGAGCGAAGCGGCGCAGGCCGCCATCGCAGAGGCAGTGGATGCCGCGCTGGAGGTCGTGGACCCGCAGGCCGAGATCGAGCTGAGCCTGGTCTGTCCGGCCTGCGGCCACCAATGGCAGGCGCTCTTCGACATCGAGGCGTTCTTCTGGAACGAACTGACCACCTGGGCGCACCATCTGCTGCGCCAGGTGCATGTGCTGGCGTCGGCCTACGGCTGGCGCGAGGCGGATATCCTGGCCCTGCCCGCATGGCGGCGGCAGTATTACCTGGAAATGGCCGGTGGATGATGCATTATCTGGACAGCCTGATCGCACGAACGAGCAGTGCACCTGACAGGGGGCGCTTCGTCATGCCGCGACCGATGTCGCTGTTCGAGCCGGTGTCCGGCGCTCCATGGGAGCCTCCTGTGGCAGGGGATGTTGGGGTGTCAGAGCTGCGCGACGCAGGAGCTCCCAGCCTCAGCGGGGTCGCGGCTTCAACCGGCGGACGTGCCCGCATGCCCGCGGACGTGGACACATACGCGCAGTCTGATTCGAACATGCCGGGACCGCCGATCACCAGATCGGCCCCCGTCCCGGTTCGGGAAGCCTATGACCCGCCTGACCGGCCGACTCCCGGAGTTCAGCCGCATCCTTCGACTGATGATACTTCGTCATCAGTGTTGAGTGGCAGGTCCGCTCAGGATGCTCCGACTAGTGATGATTCGCTGCCCGCGGTGAGCCGTACACCCGCTCAGGATGCTCCGAAGGGCAAGGGTTCGTCGCCTGATGCGAATCGCGCGGCAGCGTCGAGCGTACAGGGAGCGCCGACCACCCGATCGACGCCTGGTTGGCTGACACCCGAGCTTCAACCGCATCCTTCGACTGGCAGTAGTGCGTTGCCGGCGTTGCGCCCTACACCCGCTCAGGATGCTTCGACGGGTGATGTGCCCTTGCCGGTGTCGAGCCATGCACCCGCCCAGGATGCTCCGAAGGGCGAGCGTTCGTCGCCTGATGGGAGGCGCGCCGTAGCGTCGAACCTACAGGGAACGCCGATCACCAGATCCGCGCCTGCCCAGGCCGCAGACGCCCACACGCAGTCTGGCCGGATGACAACCGAACTTCAGCCGCATCCTCCGACTGGCGGCAGCGCGTTACGGACGTTGCGCCCTGCACCCGCTCAGGATGCTTCGACCGGCGAGGTCTCGTCATCTATGCGGAGCCGTACACCCGCTCAGGATGCTGCCGTCGACGGCAGTCCGGCGCGCGTTCAGGACCGCGCAGGGAGGGACTCCGGCAGCGACATGTCGCCGCACCCGC
>DAOUGK010000038.1:0-14800 GCA_034429055.1 Anaerolineae bacterium
GGATGCCATCTTCCTGGCCGAGGCATTCACGCGACCCGCGGCCCTCTACGGCCTCGCAAAGCGCGGGTTCACCCAGTCGTACAACTACTTCCCCTGGCGCAATACCAAGTGGGAGCTGACGCAGTATCTCACCGAGCTGACGCAGACCGAGGTGAAAGACTTCTGCGGCCCGAACCTCTGGCCCAACACGCCGGACATCCTGACCGAGTATCTCCAGTACGGTGGGCGGGCCGGTCACATCACGCGGCTGGTGCTTGCGGCCACGCTGGGACCTAGCTACGGCATCTACGGCGCGGCCTTCGAGTTGTGCGATAACCGGCCGCTCGCGCCCGGCCGCGAGGAATACCTCGACTCGGAGAAGTACGAGATCAAGGCGTGGGACATCCACCGGCCGGACAGCTTGCGTGGGCTGATCGGACGCGTCAACCAAATCCGGCACGAGAACCCGGCCTTCCATGCCAACCGCAACCTGCGCTTCCACGACATCGACAACGATCAGCTCATCGCGTTCACGAAGAGCAACGCAGATCGCACGAACGAGGTCCTGGTCGTCGTCAATCTCGACCCGCGCTACCGGCAGTCGGGCTTCATCAATCTGCCGCTGGAAGACCTGGGGCTCGACTATCACCAACCCTTCCAGGTACATGATCTGCTGACGGATGCCCGCTATATCTGGCACGGTTCGCGCAACTACGTGGAGCTGGACCCGCGCTATCTGCCGGCCCACATCTTCGCCATCCGGCGCAGGGTGCGCACCGAACACGATTTCGACTATTATTTGTGAGGGTGAAGGGGAGAAGGCATCCATTTCAAACATAGCCGGAGTCGAGGCTTCAGCCGGTTAAGTCAGCGACGCACTCGCACGCCCACCGGCGTGCCCGCACGCCCACCGGCTGAAGCCTCGACTCCAATTACGTTCGGGAGTCCCGAATGAGCTTGCCAAAGAACGCGTTAGCTGCTATACTGGCAGGCGTCTGAGGGCCCCTAGCTCAGCGGTTAGAGCGGCCGGCTCGTGGCGATCCCGGTGGCGGATGACAGCAATGTCCTCCGTCGCACATCGTCAAGGGCTGCCCGGCGGGAGACTGCCGGGTGATACCTGCCAAACTCGGGGAAGCCTACGTCGTGAAGACATGGTGATCCCGAGCCAAGCCCCGAACTCGTTCGTGGGGAAGGTGTAGAGACTAGACGGCGGGCACCCGCCGGGGGCGGCTGCGCAGGTCGCATGACGACCGGCAACCCGATCCTCAGGGTGAAGGGATAGTCCAGCCCACAAACCCGTCTCCGGGTGCGTCCGGGCCGACAGGCATCAGGCCTGAGAGCCTGGACGGGCGGAGGTCGCGGGGCGGCGAAAGCCGCAGTGGGAAGCATAACCGGTTGGTCCTGGGTTCGAATCCCGGGGGGCCCACACAAGAAGCGAAGCTGCAGGTGCGCTTCGCTTCCTTTTTGTTGAGGAGTATCGTACATTGGGCAAAAGCAAAGTCGCCATCCTGCGCACATCTCCGCGCACGGTGCTGGCGGATTACCATCGCCTGTTGAACCTGGCGGGCTACCAGGATGTCCTGGCGAAGGACGCGGACACCGCGCTGAAGGTTAATATCTCGTGGCACTTCTTCTATCCCGGTAGCTCCACGACGCCGTGGCAGCTCGAGGGCGTCATCCGCGCGCTGAAGGCCGACGGCTATGACCCGGACCTCATCCACGCGTGCCACAACCGCACGGTCGTCATCGACGCGCACCTGGGCGAGCGCGAGAACAAGCAGGTCAACGTCGTAGAGGCCCACGGGCTGCGCAACGCCCACCTGTACGAGGGCGAGGAGTGGATGCCCATCGGGGAGGCGGTGGGCGACCTGACGAAGAAGTTCCTCGCGCTCAACGATGTCTATCCCGACGGCTTCATGATTCCTCGCCGTTTCATCGGAGAGAACATCATCCACCTGCCGACGGTTAAGACGCACATCTTCACGACAACGACCGGCGCGATGAAGAACGCTTTCGGCGGGCTGCTCAACGAGCGCCGCCACTGGACGCATCCGGTCATCCACGAGACCCTCGTCGACCTGCTGATGATCCAGAAGCGCATCCACCGGGGCGTGTTTGCGGTCATGGACGGTACATTCGCAGGCGACGGACCCGGGCCGCGCTGCATGATCCCCTATGCGAAGAACGTCATCCTGGCGTCGAACGACCAGGTCGCGATCGACGCACTGGCTGCCAAGCTGATGGGGTTCGACCCGCTGTCCATCAAGTACATCCGCCTCGCGCATGACCTGGGGCTGGGCTGCGGCGACCCGCGGGAGATCGAGATCGTGGGCGACGTGGACGCGGCCGCGGAGAACTGGCACTTCACCGGCCCGTTCGAAAAGATGACGTTCGCGTCGCGGATGCAGCATAAGATTTACTGGGGCCCGCTCAAGAAGCCGATCGAGTGGTCGCTCAAGACCGTGCTCGCGCCGTGGAGCTACCTGGCCTCGGTCGCGTACCACGACACCATCTGGTATCCCTTCATCGGTGCGAAACGCGTGCGCGCCGCGCTGAGCAGCGACTGGGGACGGCTCTTCCGCAACTGGGAGACGCTGACGCCGGACGAGCAGGGCTTCCCGTCCGTCGGGGACAAGGTGCTGGAGTTGCAGCGGACCGGGGCATCGGCGTTTCTCCGCTCTTTCGGCGTGCTGGGCATGGCCGTCAAGGAAGCGCCGGAGTTTGCCGCCAGCCGCCGGCGCAGAGCTGCGGCGAAATAGAACTCTATAGAACGCTGATAGACGCTGATAATCATGATCTGCATGATAAGGTTTAGAGATCTTGAAAATCATGACCATCAGCGTTCATCAGCGTTCTATTATTCATACAGAAGGTGGGGTGCGCGCTCGCGGCGGAACTCGCGCGCGGACTCTGCCCAGGCTACCACGAGGTCCGTGACCGACACACCGGCGGCCAACCCCTTGCGGATCGCAGAATCCCCCGCCAGCAGGTCGAAATGCGGCGGGCAGCCCTCCCAGCTCGACGGCAGAAACGTGCACCGGTCCGGCCCATCGGCCAGGAACGCAGCCACCACGTGCAGCCCCGTCTCGATGGGGCAAAACACATCCCGGCCGGTCACGTGCACCTGCACGCCGTGGCAGGTCAGGCCGACATGCTTACTGGCAGATGGCACGAAGTGCGCAGGCCGGAAGCGCACGCCGGGCAGATCGAGCGCGTTGAGCCACGCGGCGATTTCGTACCCGTCGCACCAGGGCGCGCCCACCACCTCGAACGGCAGCGCGGTGCCCCGGCCCTCGGACAGATTCGTCCCCTCGATCAGGCACATTCCCGGATAGACCGTCGCAGTGCTCAGGTGTGGCATGGCCGGTGAAGGCGGCGCCCACGGCAGCCCGGTGTCGTCGAACCACATGCGCCGCTGCCAGCCCGCCAGCGGGACGACGTCCAGCTCTGCGCCGAGTGCGCAGCGGTCGTTCATGTAGCGCGCCAATTCGCCGGTCGTCAGGCCGTGGCGGATGGGGATGGGCAGGATGCCGACGAACGATTGCAGCCCCGGCCGGATGCGCGGCCCCTCAACCGCTGCGCCGCCGATGGGGTTGGGCCGGTCCAGCACTACCACGCGGCAGCCCGCGCGGGCCGCGCCGCGCAGCAGGTGGTACAGGGTGCTGATGAAGGTGTAGAAGCGCGCGCCGACATCCTGCATGTCGAACAGCAGCACATCCACCCCGTCGAGCATCTCGGGAGTCGGTTCTTTGGCGGGCCCGTAAAGGCTGAAAACGGGCAGGCCGGTACGGGGATGCACGGCGTCGGCCACCGCTGCGCCGTCGGCGGTGGAGCCGTCGAAGCCGTGCTCCGGGCCGTACAGCGCCGTCAGTCGCGCGCCCGCGGCCAGCAACGCATCGAGCGTGGATGTCAGGTCGGGCAGCACTGCCGCCGGATGCGACACCAGGCCGATGCGCGCCTGCCGGAGCCAGACGGGTGGCTCGCGCAACAGCCGGACGATGCCCGTTTCGACCATGACCGTCCCTCCTTGTCGCCGGATTGGCCGAGCTCGTGCTCGGCGGTCCGCTTGACTATGGACTCAACTCATATACGAGTCTAGCATCGCGGGGCATGCCGGTCAATCAGCCGTGCGCTGTAACCATGATCTTCCCGCTGCATCTACACCCTTGGGAGGGCAAGATGAGCTACTATTTCACCAAGACCGTGCAGATGACGTTCGACGAGGCGATTGCCAGGGTGACGGAGGAACTCAAGCGGGAGGGGTTCGGCGTCCTGACAGAGATCGATGTCAAGGCAACGCTCAAGAAGAAGCTCGATGTGGATTTCCGTAACTACCGCATCCTGGGCGCGTGCAACCCGCCCTTTGCCTACCAGGCGCTGCTGGCCGAGGATAAGATCGGCACGATGCTGCCGTGCAACGTGATCGTGCAGGAGCACGCGCCGGGGCAGGTCGAGGTGTCCGCCGTGGACCCCCTGGCTTCGATGGCAGCGGTCGAGAACAGCCAGTTGGGCGAGGTGGCGGGCGAGGTACGCGGCCGGCTGCAGCGCGTCATCGAGCGCGTTTGAGCACCCAGGAGCACAACCTCGAGCCGTCGGTGACTTCTCAGTGGTCAGATTACCAAACCTTTACAAACTGCTAACGTTGCGATAATGTGCTCTTAGCATCCCCTTCGCACACCTCGGGTACGCTTGCACTGGCTGCCGAAGACGCGATGTCCCTGGTACTTTAATACTACCGGGGACATCTATCCTGACAGGCCAGAGAGACAGCAACCGTGAACATCCTCCTCACCAACGATGACGGCATCAGTGCGCCGGGAATTTGGGCGGCAGCCCAGGCGCTGACCGCTTTAGGCCAGGTCACAGTCGTCGCACCAGCCGGTAATTACAGCGGATACAGTGCAGCGCTGCCACCCAGTCGATCCGTTTCTTTCTTTAGCTATCAGCACCCGGAGGGTTGTCCTGCAAATGTCACGGCTTTCGGGCTGAGCGGGACACCTGCCGGATGTGTGCATGTCGGGTTAAGTGGCGCCTTTGGCGGACCGTTTGATTTCGTCGTCAGCGGCATCAACCACGGCGCCAACCTCGGCCGCGATGTCTTCTATTCCGGCACTGTCGGCGCGGCATTGACTGCCCACCTGATGGGAATCCCGGCCGTCGCAATATCCCTGGCTGCGGGCGCGACCGGCGTGATGCATTGGGACACAGCAGCCTCAGCACTCAATGAAATAGTGCAGCTATGCCAGACCCACCCGGAGCCAGCACCGATCATTCTCAACGTGAATGTGCCTAACCTCCCTCGCAAACGCCTAGCAGGCACGCTGCTCACCGCGCCGGCCTACGATTCCTGTCTTGCGAAGTACCGCTTCGAACCGGACCCTCACCTGACAAACACCTTATCTGTACAGCGCCAGAACACCGCGGGGCCAGAGCCTCAGCCGTGGACCGATGCCTGGGCGATTGCTTTGGGATATGTTGCCATCAGTCCCTTCCAAGCGCTTCCCGATCTGCTGTGTGTGGTGCCGTGGGGTGTGCCAGCCGAGACATTCGCGCTGCCAATGCTTACAGCGACGGAGATCAGTGCGTAGCGGCACTCACGGCATGCGACCTCCGTGAGTTCTTTGCCGCTGCGCCTGCCACGCGGTCGATGGCATGATGAGCTACGATGACAGGTGTTCTGCTGCTCAACGCCACCTATGAGCCCTTGACCGTCCTTTCATTGCGGCGGGCAGCCAAGCTGCTGTTGAAGGAAAGGGCTGAAGCAATCGGCGCTGACACCGTTCCGCTGGTCGGCCTGGAGCACTCGCTGGCGATCCCGACGGTGTTACGCCTTCGATACTATGTCAATGTTCCTCGACGCAATCCTCCGGCCTGGACCCGGCGCGGCCTGCTGGCGCGCGACCATTACACCTGCGCATACTGCGGCAAACAGTGCTCCGCGCGTGAAGCCACGGTTGACCACGTGCTGCCAGTTTCGCGCGGGGGCGTTCGTCGTGGGGCAACACCGTCACAGCCTGCTTTCGCTGTAATCAGCGCAAGGCGGATCGCACGCCGCACGAGGCAGGCATGAAACTCCTGATCGAGCCGAAGCTACCGCGCACGCGCTACCTCACGGTGCGTGGCGACATCCCATCGGCCTGGAAGATGTGGATCGAGATCTGACATGCTCAATCAGACGCGGATGAAGCCCATGCTATATTCACAACAGAGAGTTCGAGGGTGAGCATGACCGAGCATAATGTGACCGCTCCGTTGCGCGGGATCTCACGGCGCGAGCTGTTGAGCTACACCTGGCTGATTTCGCTGGTTGCGGCGGCCGGCGCAGGCCTGCGCGCCAGCCTGCGCTTCGCCCGGCCGCAGCCCCGGCCAGGTGAATTCGGCAGCGTCATCAACATGGGCCCCGCGGCTGAACTGCCGCCGCCCGGCAGCCCTCCCATCCATGAGCCTGCAGGACGGTTCTGGCTGGTGTCGGGAGACGATGGCCTGTTGGCCCTCCACAAGGCCTGCACGCACCTGGACTGTCTCTGCAATTGGGACGAACAGAATCGCGAGTTCGTCTGTCCCTGCCACGGCTCGCGCTTCGCCGGGGATGGAACCCCCCTGGTCGGGCCCGCGACGCGGGCGCTGGATCGCTTCGTTGTGCAGGTGGCAGCGCCCACCGGTGAAATCATCGCCGAAACAGACCCGCTCTCGGGCGGTCCCGTCTTGCTTGCCGACGCCAGACCTGAAGCGCGCGCCGACGGCATCCCGATCGCTGAGGCGGAAGATGAGGAAAGCACAGACGAGGATCCCGGCCACATTGTCCTGGTGGATACGGGACGCAAGATTGCGGGCAAAGAATCAGCGGGGTCATAGCCGATGAATCGCGATACATCTGCTCCGGGGCGGGCACGGCTGGCCGGCAGGATCGATCGGGCAGCCCGCGCCGTGGCTGCGGGGATGAGCCTGGCGGAACTACGGGCGCTCCTGCGCGGTGAGCAGCCCATCGAACGACCCAACCCTCGCTACCGCGCGCACGTTGCCAGCTTCCTGCTGCA
The DNA here is from genome assembly GCA_034429055.1 of Anaerolineae bacterium. Lineage (GTDB taxonomy): Bacteria > Chloroflexota > Anaerolineae > CG2-30-64-16 > CG2-30-64-16 > MWBF01. The sequence goes on from DAOUGK010000038.1 coordinate 7,017, forward strand.
CATCCGGCCGCGTACTTATGCCTGCGCCAGCACCTGGTTCACCCATACGTTTCGCCTCGGATTCCTTTCAGTCCTTCTCTTCGTGATCGAAGCCATCACCGGTCTGGCGCTGATGTTCTACTATGTGCCTGCACCCGATGCGGCCTACGCATCCATTCTGCGCCTACAAGCCAGCGTGCCGTGGGGCGAGGTCCTGCGCGATGTGCATCGGCTGGCTGCCGAGCTGATGGTGGTGACCGTAGCGCTGCACCTGCTGCGGACGTATCTTACCAAATCATACATGGGCGAGCGCGCTTTCACGTGGATCACCGGCGTCACGTTGCTGCTCTTGACCTTGCTGCTCACCTTCAGCGGCTACCTGCTGCCGTGGGATCAACTGGCCTATTGGGCGGTGACCATCGGCACCAGCATGGCCGATGGAGTGCCCTGGATCGGTGTGCATTTGCGCGATCTGCTGCGCGGGGCAGCCGAGATCGGCAGCGATGGCCTGCTGCGCTTCTACCTGCTGCACGTCGTGCTGCTGCCGCTGCTGGCGAGCATCCTGCTCGGGGTCCACTACTATCGCGTCGCGCGCCTCCACAGCATCTCGCTGCCTGCGCGCGTCGAAGAAGGCGATCTGCCCGAGCCTGCGCGGCAGGCTGCCCTGCGCCGGGTGGATCTACTGCCGGATGTCTTGATCCATGAAGGCGCTCTGGTGGCTGTCACGCTGCTGGTGTTGTTGGTGGCCGCGCTCTTCTTTTACGACACGCCGCTGGAAAGCCACGCCAACCCGCTCAAGACGCCGCTGGAAGCCCAGGCACCCTGGTTCTTCCTGTGGATACAGGGGCTCCTCAAGCTGGGCAGCAAGACCTTCATGGGGGTTCTGGTTCCCACGATCCTGATCGCGCTGCTGTTCCTGGTTCCTTTCCTGGATCGCAACCCCAGCCGCCTGTGGCGCCGGCGTCCCGCAGCCCTGGCCCTGGCTGCAGGTGGGCTGATCGGGCTTGGCGTCCTCACTTACATGGGACTACCCTCATACGGCATCTCGCTGCCGCGTGCGACCGCGATTGCCCAGGCGTTAGCCCCAGAAGAAGGTCTCGGCCCGTTGCGCCGCGTTCCTTTCGATGCGCTGCCAGTTGGCGTGTTCGTGGTCGGCCAGGCCGACGGCACCGACCTGCCGCCAGCATTTCGAGATGTATTCGCAGCGTATGCGCAGCAGGTGGACACGGCCAGAACGAACGGCCAGCTGCCGAACGCACAGGCGTTGCTCATCATTCAGGAATGGCAGCAGGATCTCAAGCGCGTCACGTTGCGCATCGGCTGGACCGATCCAGAGGGGGATGAGCGTCGGATGTATGAACGCGAGATCTACTTGCACCGTCAGGGGACCCACATCCAACCCACCGGCGAGGTGACGCCATGACCCGCGCCCAGGCCAACCTGCTGGTGGGCGCGCTCGCGTCGCTAGCACTGGTCGTCCTGCTGATGGTAGCCGGAGAGATGCAAGAGTCTCGGATGGCACAGCACGAGCGGATGCAGCAAGCCATGCGGATCGAGGCTGGCGCCGCCTTATTTGCCGAGCACTGCGAGAGCTGCCACGGTGTCAACGGCGAGGGGGTTGGGCAGCTCGGTCCAGCCCTGAACACTGCCTCTTTTTTCAGTGATCGCCTGCGCGAAGTAGGATGGGCCGGCACGTTGGCGGCGTACGTGCAGAATTCGATCGCCCAAGGACGGATCACGGCCACACGGCCGCTGTATGCCGGCAGCGGCGGCAGCGTCGCGATGTCAGCCTGGTCGCAGGCCTATGGTGGTCCCTTGCGGCCGGATGAGGTCGAAGACCTTTCGGCCTTCGTGCGTAACTGGGAGGCGACTGCCCTGGGGAGCTTCACTGCCGCGGTGTTGGTTGTACCGACGCCAGAGCGCGGCTCGAGTGAGGAGCAGGTGGCGCGCGGCGCACAGCTCTTCAACGCGGCCGGTTGCACCGAATGCCATGCAGCGTCGGACCGTGAAGATGATGCTACCGGTCCCAACCTGGCAGAGGTCGCCACGGCTGCACAGGGCCGTGTGCCGGGCTACTCCGCCGCGGAGTACCTCCGGGAGTCGTTCCTTATTCCAAATGCGTTCGTGGTAGAGGGCTACCGACCTGGCCTGGGCTGTGGCGGCGTGCTTACTTACGAACAGTTGGATGACTTGGTGAGCTATTTGCTCACATTGGAGTAACATGCAGATGCGCGGCCAAGAAACTTCAGGGCGCCGTCTGCATGGGCGCCGGTGGCGCCGCGCGGTCTGGCCGCTTCCCATGCTGATCGCCGCCGGCGTGCTGCTGGCATTCCTCGGCCGGCCAACTGTGAGCGAGGCGCAGGATCCCGATGTGTTACAGGATCCGGTCGTGTCTGGCGCCTGGTTGTACGAGGGCAACTGCCTGACGTGCCACGGCCCATATGACCGGGAGCGCATGGCCAGCGGCTACGATGACGACGCCGAACTGGCGGCCGCGCTGGAAGGCGGGAGCGGCGGCTGTTTCGTGGATTGGGGCTTCCGGCGCGGCGGACCGCTCCGCAGCAAGGAGATCAAGGCACTGATTGCATTCATGCGCGCGTGGGAGGAATCAGGCGCGCCCCCCGACCTGCCTGCGCTGCCGCCCCAGCCGACGCCGACGCCACTCCCGAGCCCAACCATGCCGTCCCAGGGCCATGCAGCCGCCCCTACGCCCACGCCGAAACCGCAGCTCGATCCCCAGGTTAAGCTGATCATCGAGGGCAGCGAGATCGCGATGGGCGCGTGGTTCTACACCCAGCAGTGCCATCGGTGCCACCTGGCCTATGATGTGTACCGCATGGGCTCCGGTCTGGCGGAAAAAACGATCGAACGCAACATCCACAAAGGCAAGGTCGGCACTTCCATGCCGGCGTTCAGCCGGCGCGAAGGGGGGGAACTGAGGACGCGGGAGATTCGGGCAATCGTCGCCTATATCACCGCATTCGAAACGCTCGATGCGCCGCCCGCCCTGCCCGAGGTCTTGTTCACACCCCCCACGCCTGATCCCCAGGACTTCCTTATGATCCCGCTGCCTGAGATTCCGGCGGTGCAAGGGGATGCGCAAAACGGCGAGCGGCTGTACGTCCGCCACTGCATCGCCTGTCACGACATCCGTGGTGCAGGCGGCATCGGCCCGCAACTGGCCAGGGTTTGGCCATCGCTCCGGCCGGACCTGACGGTCAGGGCTGCGCTCATGGCCGGGATTGGGGGGACGGCCATGCCGGCCTGGGCACAGCAAGGCCGCGGCACCCTGACAGAGGGCGAGATCAACGACCTCGTCAGTTATGTGCTCACTTTTCCGGCCCTCCCACCCAGGGCCCAGCACGTCGCCTCAGTGGATCGCGAGCCCAAGCTCTGGCTGTACCTGTTGGGTGGCTTCTTCTTCAGCAGCGCCATCTGGTTCGGAATGCGTCGCGCCAGCCGTTAAAGTCGACGTTCCTGGACAAGGATTGCTTCCGCAACCTGGGCAGCTTACGGGATCCGAAGATGTATTTTGGTCTGCTCAACTACTACAGTTGGTACAATGAAATGGCCGAGAACCTCGACATCCGATCGTTGAGTCGAGCAATCTGATGGTCGAGAACACTGAACTCGAGAACAAACGTGTGCGGCAGTGGCTCCTTGCGCTGCTGGGCCTGGGAACTCAAGCCATAACGATGTACGCATGCCATATGGGGAGGTAGCATGTCAGCTTTACCAGACAACTTCGATCCATTCTGGATGTTCAAAGAGGGCGCCACGTTCTCGCTGGATCCATTTTTGAGTCCTGCGCCAGGCGGCGGTCACCTGGTCGGAAACGCCGTTGCATCAATGGGATCAAAACTTGCTGCAGGGTTTATCGTAGACTGGGCGTTCTTCGGGCTACGATCGTGGGTCACCAGACAAATAGACGAATGGAGATTGACTGAGCTGCTAGAATACGTGGCGCGGCATATCGAGTCCAACACCTCCGCTGTGACCATGGTTTCGCAAGCCACGTTCGATCTCATGCTGCACTCCTTCGTCTCATACAATCATGAAGCCGAGTTGCGAAACCATGGGGCGGGCGCACTAAAGGACATCATACTCCTGAAAGAGTTATGGCAGACAGGCAATCTCTCACTAACACAGTTCATTACCGCAGCAGTCGAACAGCAACACAGGTTCGATGACTCCTTCATCCCACCAGGAGTGAACCGCTGCACTCTCGCGTTCATCGTCAATTGCCATACTCCCTTCGGCTGGATCACAGAATCAGAACGGGAACACCTATGGAGACACTACTCCGGTCACTCGGTTGCAGACCTTGCAGCCAAGAGTCCCGCGAGTGTGCATCCACTTGGAACAACGACGCTGGGGACGCTGCTTCACTACTCCACCCAGAAAACCATACGGTATCTTGACTGTCGTTATGCAGGTTGTCGCTTCATGATGGCCGAGGAATCGAAGAACTCCTTTGCTGAATTGGTCCGCAGCAACTAAGCTGTCCTTTGCCATTGAGCGTGCCTGGCGCCGACTGCCGACCGAGGAAACCGCACGGCCACGCAAACGGGCCGGCTGCCGTGAGGGCGCCGGCCCGTTCCTTCTTTCCCCGATTGGGGGCTCAGGCGACCTTACTCGGTCGGCAGTTCCATGTCCATCAATGCCTCAGCGATGTCATCATCCGTGCTGGAGCCGAGCGTAATCCACGTGAGACTCAGGCTCTCATCAGGCTGCTGAGTAACCTTTGCGGCGTAGATCGTGCCGGCGCTCAAATCGCCCGCTTCGTCCGCCACGGTCTTGAAGAAGACCACCCCCGTGCCGTCATCACCGTGGTACACGGTCTTCCCGTCTGGCATGGTCAGGGCCACCTCGTGGCTGAAGCGGCCCAGCACGTAGCGCTTCTCGACCAACGTCGCTACGGAGTCACCAGCGGTGTCCTGGATCAGCTCCACGTTCCAGCCGTAGTCGTACGGATTGGCCTGGCTGCCCATGTACTTCGTCATATCCTGCACGTTAGTGCGCCAGGAATCAGTCATCGCCGGCGGCTCATACTCCTCGCTGCTCAACACCGTGTTCCACGGCGTGAGGCTGGAACCGCAATTGTTCCAGGTGCCCTCGACGCTGTCGAAGTTGATATTTTCCCCTTCCAGGACTTCCCAGCGGTCGTCGGCCTGGCGGATGTAGGCTTTGCCCACGCCGCCAGGGCGGCACTCGTAGTTGGTCACCAGGTAACCTTCGGTCGCGGCCTCGTTGGTCGCCACAAAGACGTTGCCATCGGGCTGGTTGCAAATATTCATCTGGCTGCCGGCCAGGTAGTTGATCTGGCCCCAGCGATGGCCGGAGATGTCGGCCGGAATCGACTCGCCGACGCGGGCGATGACCTGGAATGCGCCACCGGCCATCGTGAGAGTGTGCATCGCGTCGCCTTCGGGCACACCGACCGACTCGAAGGCCTGGTCGGCCTTGAACCCGTTGACCACACCTACCACGGCCCGGTTGTAGGGGTAGATGCTCGTGGCGCTGGGATGCTGGATGCTGAAGAAGAGATCGTTGGCCGGGGTGATCATCACACCGGTGGCTTCGGCGCCCGCGGGGAGCGTGGCGAAGCGCACCAGTTCCTTGCCATCCCACCGCCAGATCATGTTATTGATATGATTGGACGTATCCTCGCCGATCCACAGGTTCCCCTGCGGATCCACGAAGAGGCTGTCAGGGTTCGCGATGTTGTTGACATCACACCGGTCGCCCTCGGCATCCTTCTTGTAAGGACCGCCTATGATCAGAGGGCGCAGGCTCTTGACATCGTACGCGGCGTCCAGGTCCGCCACGTAGACGATGCCGCAGTTGTTCTCCGCGAGCTGGATATCGCCCTGGTCGTCAGACATGTCCTTGTTGATCTCGCTCATCGCCAGGTAAAGCTTCATACCTTCAGGATCCACCGCCACCCACTCCATTTTGCGAAATTCGGCGGTGGCACCCATCTTGACCGCGTAGGCCCGGCTCTCCAGGAACGGGGCCAACGGGTCGTCCAGCGAGACGAGGGGTTGCGGGTCTTGGGCCCTCGCCACAGGCGCAACGGTCAGGGCGATTAGGGCCAGGGCCAACAGGGCGAACAGGCACTTCGAGAAACGCATGGCTATACTCCTCAAAAGAATGATGTACCAGGTGCATAGTCCGGGTGGCTTGAGTCTAGCCGCCCCCGCTTAAGCGCCTGTTAACCCAGCGCAAAGCTCTAGATAAAATACTCCGAAGCTCCCTTAATGTAGATTATGTTGCCGTTACATGTGCACGACCAGGGTGCCCTTAACCTCTGCCTGTCGCAGTTCACATGACAGGAATTGATGGAAGCGATGGCTTCCGTTGACACTCGGTCAGAATCATATTACGAATCCTTAACATCCTCTTTATCGTTCGCTAACCGCCCCTTCATCCTGGCATAACACCGGGTTGATAGGCTATGAACGGTAGCCCTGTAAAGAATACGTCCGTCTTCATTTCACCCGATATCTGATAACCCACCTATGGCCGAAACAATCTTGCTTGTTGACGACGACGCGATGCTGCGCGAGACCCTGGCGCTCAACCTGCGCAGCTCGGGCTATGACGTGCTGACGGCTGCTGATGGCATGGCGGCCCTGGAGATCACGCACGCGCGGAAGCCTGACCTGCTCATCCTTGATCTGATGCTGCCGGAACTCGATGGTCTCACGGTCTGCCGTAGTCTGCGCCAAACCTCCAGCATCCCGATCTTGATGCTCACCGCGCGCACCGGCGAGCTAGACAGAATCGTCGGACTGGAGAGCGGCGCCGACGACTACCTGACCAAGCCGTTCAGTGTAGGGGAATTGATGGCGCGCATCCGCTCACTCTTGCGCCGGGCAATCCCGCGTCAGCCCTCCGATGAGCTCCGTGCGGGCGATGGGACGCCTGGGCTGGGCGAGGGCTTGGTGCTGAACCTGATCAGCCGCCGTGCTACGCTGGGGGAGCGGGAACTGATCCTCAGTCCGAAAGAGTTCGGCTTGCTGGCCGAACTCATCCGGCATCGCGGCGCGCTGCTGTCCCGTGATTTGCTCCTGAATCGCGTATGGGGGTACGACTATGCCGGGGACAGCCGTACGGTGGACGTGCATGTCCGTTGGCTGCGCGAGAAAATCGAAGCGGATCCAGCGGTCCCCAGACGCATCGTCACTGTGCGCGGGATCGGCTATCGCTTCGAGGGCTGAGGCAACGGTCTTCTTTTTCTGGCTCGCTCTTGTGTCGGTCTGGGGCGGAGGCAACGCCACATCCGCAGCCTTGGGCACACAAATGCCTGCTACGAACGACCCCGCGTATACCCCCACACCGCCAGAGCGCCGAGCACAAGCGCGGGGAGCAGAATCAGCCCCGCCTCCGGGCCGAACGGGCCGCCCGTCCACAGCTCCGGGCCGAGCGCAGTCTGCCGGATGAGCGTGGCGGTGGTCAGTCCGCTGACCGGGAAGCCGAAGACCACCCCCTCGAAGATGTTCCAGCCGATGTGCGCGCCGACCGGCAGCCACAGCCCGCGGGACGCAAAGGCCGTGTACGCGAACCAAAGCCCGCTGACGAAGAGGCCGGCGGTGCTGGCGTAGGACGCAGATGGGTTGTTGGCGTGCAACAGGGCAAACGCTATACTGGTAATGAGCGCCGCCAGGACACGATTCAGCCCTTCCGACAGGTTGACCAGCCAGTAGCCCCGGTTGAGCAGTTCCTCGTACCAGCCCACCATCAGGAAGATCAGCACCCAATCAAGGATGTCAGGCATCCATTCAGTCGCGGGTACATGCCAC
>DAOUGK010000039.1:0-42744 GCA_034429055.1 Anaerolineae bacterium
CCTCTATATCCGCACGGAGGTCGAGAACCGCGCCCGCGACCACATGCTCAGCGTCCTGTTCCCCACGGGCCTGCAGGCCACGCACGCCGCTGTGGACGAGGCCTTCGCGGTCATGGAGCGCGATCTGGACCTGCCCGACGCGGCGGGCTGGGTCGAGGACCCGACCTCGTTGATGCACCAACGCGCGTTCACCGATGTGAGCGCAGACGGCCGCGGGCTGATGGTGCTGAACCGCGGCCTGCCCGCGGTCGAGGTCACGCGCGAGGGGGGAGCCGCGCGCATCGCGCTGACGCTGCTGCGGAGCGTCGGCTGGCTGAGCCGCGACGATCTGGCGACGCGACGCGTCGCGGCCGGGCCGCTCGTCCCGACGCCCGGCGCGCAGTGCCTCGGCGCCTATACCTACGAGTATGCCATCGTCCCGCACGCAGGCGACTGGCGGACGGCGTATCCGTGGGCCTACAACTTCATCGCACCACTGCTCCTCGCGCGGGCCGACACGCACGAAGGGCTGGACCTGCGCGAGATGAACATCACGCGCGACGACCCGGCGCAGGTCAAGACGATCCCGTGGCCGCGCGGGGGGCCGCTGCCCGGCGCGTTCAGCTTCCTCCAAATCGAACCGCAGACGCTCATCCTGAGCGCCGTGCGCCGGACGGAGGACGGACAGGGGCTGGTCGTGCGCTTTTACAATGTGGAACGCGGGCCGGTGACCGCGACCCTGACGCCAGGCGTGCCACTGGCGTCCGCGCAGCGGCTGAACCTCAACGAGGAGCCGGGAGAACCGCTTGACGTTATTGAAGGTCGCCGGGTCGAGCTGGCAGTGCGCGGGGCGGAAGTCGTGACGTGTGAGCTGCGGCCCGCGCACAGTTAGCACGTGTCTCGCGACGGGGGCGCAGCCATCACGCATGCCGCTGTGCTTACGCCGAATGCGCCTGTGGGCGCGCCCCCAATGAACGAAGGCCGCGCACCGCGGCGGATCAATTCGGTTATTCGCGGGCTGATTCGCGTATTCGCGATGGCCGCGCGCCAACCGAGGAAGCACGCTCCGCTCTTGCGCGGCATTGACGCATCTGATCTGCGATGCTATGATGCGGCATCCTCACATGCCCCGGGATCGTTGAGCAGATGCGTCATCCAAGCAAAGATGACACCGGAAACAGCAACCGGCTCGGCCTCGCCATCGTCGGCTGCGGCGACGTCGCGGGCTACACCGCCTGGTTTGCCCGGCTGAACCGCGGCATCCGGCTGATCGCGTGCTGCGACATCTCCGCCGAGCGCGCCGCGCAGTTCGCCCGGCGCTTCCACATCCCGCAGGCCTGCACCGACTACGCGGAACTGCTCTCAGGAGACGCACGCCCCGACGCGCTCTACCTGGCCGTGCCTCACCACCTGCACCGGCCGATGGTCGAGGCAGCGATTGCACAGGGCATCCCGGTCCTGGTTGAGAAGCCCCTGGCGCTGACGCCCTTGGAGGGACGGCAGATGGTCGCCGCGGCGGAGAGTGCAGGGGTCAAGCTGGGCGTCAACTACCAGTACCGGTACGATGCGGGCTGCTATGCCCTGGCCCGCGCGATCCAGGCGGGCACACTCGGGGTGGTCCGCTATGCGCGCTGCCACCTGCCCTGGCATCGGGACGAGAGCTACTTCGGCGCGTCGGCCTGGCACGCGCGGCTCGCCACCGCGGGCGGCGGCACGCTGATCACCCAGGGGAGCCACCTGCTCGACGTCGTGCTGTGGGCGCTCGGCGATCGGCCTGTCCGCGCGATGGGTTGCACGGCTCGCCGGGCCTTCCCGGATGTGGAGGTCGAGGACCTGGCGCAGGGCATCGTAGAGATGTCCGGCGGCGCGTTCGTCGAGGTGTGCAGCTCCATGGCGGTCCACGCCGAGCAGGCGTTGAGTATCGACATCTACGGCGCGCGCGGGTCTGCGCACTACAGCGACCGCCCGTGGCCCCACGTGCGCTTCCGCGGGGTGCGCCCGCCCCCGTTCCGCGTAGTCGGGGGCCGGCTGCACGCCCTCCAGCGCAGCCTCGAAGGCTTCCGCGCGTGGGTGATGGCGGACCGGCCCTACCTGACGCCTGCGGCCGAGGCCCTGCCCGTCCTGGCTGCGGTGGACACTATCTACCGGTCGAGCCGCACAGGCTGCCGCGAGGAGATTGACCTTTGACCGACACCACACCCGACACTGCAACGAACGACCCGCGCGCCGCGGCGCCTCCTTCCGAGAAGCTGCCGCTCTGGCGCAAGCTCGGCTACGGCCTGGGCGATATCTACGGCGGCGGGTCGCTCGTCGTCGTCAGCTTCTACTATCTCATCTTCCTGACCGATGTCGTCCGGCTCTCGCCCGCGCTGGCCGGCACGGTCATCCTCATCAGCAAGGTGTACGACGCGATCACGGATCCGCTGGAGGGGGTGCTGTCCGACCGGACGCGCACGCGGCTCGGCCGGCGACGGCCCTACCTGCTGGGCGGCATCCCGCTCATCTTCCTGTCGTTCTTCGGCCTGTTCTACCCGGTCAACCTCGACTCGGAGGCGGCGCGCTTTGCGTTCGTCGTCGCGACCTACCTGTTCTTCTCCACGGTGGTCAGCCTGGTCATGCTGAATTACAATGCGCTGCAGGCCGAAATCACGCTGGACTACAACGAACGGACCTCCCTCAGCTCGGTTCGGATTGCGTTCTCCACGCTCTCGTCCATCCTGGCCGCGCTCCTGCCGCTCGAAATCGTCAAGGGGTTCGGGGATGTCCGCCAGGGCTATATCGTCATGGGGCTGGTCTTTGGGGTGCTCTTCGCGCTGCCGTTCATTGCGACCGTCGCATCCGTACGCGAGCGGCGCGAATTCCAGAAGCCGCCCGCCCGGCTCGACCTGGCCGCGACGCTGCTGCGGCCGTTCCGCATCCGCACGTTCGTGCACGCGCTGCTGATGTATCTCTTTGCATTCGTGGCGATGGATGCGGTCAGCAGCATCGTCGTCTATTTCATGAAGTACTACCTGAACCGGGGCGACGAGGCCAACTACGTCGCGGGCACGCTCCTCGTCTTCCAGGTGCTCTCGCTGCCGCTCTATGTCGCGCTCAGCCGCCGCACCAGCAAGCGGCTCGGCTTCATGGCCGGCGGGCTGCTCTGGATCGCGGTGATGTTCGTCAGCTTCCTCATCACCCCGGCGAGTCCCTGGCTCCTGGTCTACGTCTTCGCCGCGCTCGTCGGCCTGGGCACGGGCGGCATCGTCGTGATGATCTACGCCATCTTCCCCGACATCCCGGATGTCGATGAGCTCCAGTCCGGCCAGCGCCGCGAGGGCAGCTTCGGCGCACTCATCTCGCTCTCGCGCAAGCTGAGCTCCGCGCTGGCAATCTTCGCAGTCGCCAACGTCCTGGGCTGGGCAGGCTACATCCGGCCGGTCGAGCAGGTCGTCAACGGGATGACGCAACTGGTGGACCAGCCGCAGTCGCCGGAGTTCGTGCTGGTGCTCCGCCTCATCTTCGCGTTCCTACCGGTCGTGCTCGTGGCCTGCGCCGTATTCTTCGCCAGCCGCTACCCGCTGAACGGGACGGCGCACGGCCGGCTGAACGCGCTGCTCGCGCGGCGCCGCCGCGGTGAGCCTGAGACGTCGGAGACTGCTGTGGAGGCAGCCGCGCTTGAACGGCTGCTGATCGGACAGAGGAAAACATGACGGTCCACGCCTCGCCCGGCTACCGCATTCGCCCGGCAGCTCCGCCGCCGCCCGGCTATCCGGCAGAGGTCAGGCCCGATGACTTCGCAGCAGAGCCGGATGAGATGACCTTCGAACAGCGCCGGACCGCTTTCCTCGCCCACTGCCTCGCCAATCCGGCCGCAGAGAACACCAAGAGCGTGTGGCACGAGCTGGCCCGGCTCGCAGCCGGGGGAGCCGTCCATGAAGGCGCGCTTCATGCGACGCTCGACTTCATCGACGCCCGGCACGACTGTGCAGACTTCGCGCTCCACGGCGTCCTGCGTCTGCTGTACCAGTTCGGCGGGCATCCGGGGCTGAGTCCCGCGCTGCTCGACCGCTGCCGGCGGACGGTGTTGGACTTCAAATACTGGCCCAATGAACCAGGCGTGGATTCCCTGTGCACCTGGACGGAGAACCATCACATCCTGTATGCCAGCGCCGCGTACCTCGCAGGCCAGCTTGCACCGGACGCGATCTTCACCAATTCGGGCCATACCGGGGCGGAGAAGATGGCCCTGAACCGGCCGCGCATCCTCCGCTGGCTGGACCTGCGCTTCCGCACCGGTTTCTCCGAGTGGCTCTCGAATGTCTATTACGATGAGGACCTCGCAGCTCTGCTCTCCCTGGTCGACTTCTGCCGCGATGCGGAAATCGCGGCGCGCGCGGCGATGGTGCTCGACCTCCTGCTGCTGGACCTCGCGCTCAACAGCTATCGCGGCGTGTTCGGCAGCAGCCATGGCCGCTCCTACGAGAACAGCAAGAAATGGGCCGGCAACGAAGGCACGACCGACACGGCGAAGCTGCTCTTCGGCATGGGCCAGTACTCCGGCTTCGACAACATGAGCGCGGTGGCCTTCGCGTTGAGCCCGGCGTACCGCGTGCCGCCGGGCATCGCCGCCATCGCACGCGACACCACCCGGCCCGTCATGGAGAACCGGCAGCGGATGGGCATCCGGCTGGCCGAGGCGGAACGCTGGGGCCTCGGGTTCGACAGTTTCGAGGATGGGATGGTCTACCTGACGCTGGAGGCCTATCTCCATCCCCGGACGGTCAACCTGGTCATGCGGATGTTCGATGCGTTCCGCTGGTGGGACAACGCCTTCTTCGCGCCTTTCAAGCCGTACCGTAAGCTGCTCGCGCTGCTCCGCCGGACGCACACGCTGCCGCTGCTGGCGCGGCTCTTCGAATGGGACCTGTGTCGCAACACGCGCGAGGAAGTCAACATCCAGACCTATCGCACCCCCGACGTTATGTTGAGCTGCGCACAGGACTACCGGCCAGGCTATGGCGGCGACCAGCAGAGTATCTGGCAGGCGACGCTCGGCCCCGACGCGGTCTGCTTCACTACCCACCCCGCCAGGCTCATCGGCCCTTCGCCCAACTACTGGACCGGGTCGGGCGTGCTCCCGCGGGCGGCCCAGTGCGGCCGCGTGGTGATTGCCATCTACCGCAGCCACCGGAAACCGGCGCTCTACGTGCGCGGCCGGCTCGCCTTCACCCACGCGTGGCTGCCGCGCGACCGGTTCGACACCGTGGTCGAGCGCGGCGGGTGGGTGTTTGCCGTAAAGGGCGACGGCTATCTCGCACTGTACTCGCAGCGGCCCTGCCGCTGGCAGGACGAACCGGGAGAGGACCAGGGCCGCGAGCTCATCGCAGAGGGCGCGTCGAACATCTGGATCTGCGAGGTCGGGCGGCGGGCCGACGACGGCGGCGCAGACGATGGGGAATTCGAAGGGTTTGTCGATCGCATCTGCCAGGCCACCGTGCAGACAAGCGGGCTGAACCTGACGTATGATTCGCCTTCCGAGGGCCGGCTGGAATTCGGCTGGCACGGCCCCCTGCGCCGCAACGGCCAGATCGTGCCGCTGCACGACTATCCCCGCTACGAGAACCCCTACGTCACCGCTGACTTCCCTGCAGAACGCATCACCGTCCGTGCGGTCGGGCATGTGCTCACCCTGGATTGGCTGACGGCAACGCGCACATACGAGCAGTAATGTGATATAATCAGCACAGATGATTTCCTCAGCGCACGAGGAGGGCGGGATATGCTGGGCACTTACGCGTATACACCCTATATGTGGCCGATGCTTATCTCCGCGCTCGTCTGCGGTGCGCTCGCCTTCTATGCCTGGCAGCACCGGCGCATCCCAGGTGCGGCTGCATTCGCCGTTCAGCAGCTCTTTGTGGCGCTCTGGGCGTTCTTCACGGCTATCGAAATGGCCGGAGCGACGCCGGAGACCCGCATTCTCCACCACAAGACCGAAGCCGTTGCCGCGCTGTCGGCCATCAGCGCGGGATTCTACTTCGCCCTCGAATATGCCAGTTCTGGCAAATGGGCCACCCGCCGCACCGCATGGCTGCTCGCGCTCAATGTCCTGCTGATATCTGCGCTCATCGCGACAAACGATCTGCATCATCTCGTCTGGACTCGCATGTGGGTCGACGGCGTAGTCCAGATCGAGCGCGGCGTGCTCAACGCGATCTTGCTCTTGCCGATCTTCATGCTGCCGATCCTAGGATCCTTCCTGTTTGCGCGACAGCTCGTGCGTTCAGCCGGCATCTATCGCCGCCAGGCCCTGCTGTTATTCATCGGCGCGACTTTTCCGATTCTCGCCCTCCTGCTGGAAATGGCTAATGTCGACCTGCTCCCACCCCTGGACCCGGTCATTATTGTGTGGAGCTTAAGCGGCCTGCTGTTCGCGCTTGCCATTTTCCGTTTCAGGTTGCTGGAGGCCCTTCCCATAGGTCGCGACATGGCAATCGAGCGGCTGCCAAGCGGTATCCTGGTGCTGGATGCAGAAGACCGCATCGTGGACCTGAATCCTGCGGCCGGGAAGGTATTGGGGCTCGAACGCGGGGCAGTCGCCGGCCGTCTGGCCCAAGAGGCTCTGGCACGGTATCCTGAACTGATAGGTCCCCTCAGCAAGAAGGTGGCCACCAGCGCCGAGGTGATATTCGAGCGGACCGGCGGGCCGCAATACTACCGGGGAGAGCATTATCCCCTGACGCATCCACGTGGGACGCCCCTGGGATGGCTCATCTTGCTCCAGGATGTGACGGAGCAGCGCCGTGCCCAGGCCGACCTGCTGGAACAGCAGGCTGCCGTGGCGGCACTGCGCGAACGGGAGGAATTGGCGCGGGAATTGCACGACGGATTGGGCCAGGTGCTCGCCTACGTCAAGCTCCAGACAGAGGCTGCACGGGCGCTGTTGGCGCAGAACCGGCCGGATAAGGCAGACGCCTGCCTGGACCAACTGGCCGTAGCGGCACAGGCTGCTCACGCGGATGTGCGCGATTACATTCGGGCGGCCACGAGCGAAACTACGCCCGTCAAGCAAGGCTTCCGCGCCGCACTCGAACAGGTCCTGCACCGCTTCAGCCAGAGTCATCGACTTCAGGTCGAGCTGGATCTGCCGGCGGATCTGCCCGACGAACGCTTCGAACCTGAAGTAATCTCGCAGGTGCTGCGTATCGTCCAGGAGGCGGTGACGAACGCGCATAAACACGCTTGCGCCAGCCGCGTTTGCGTACAGGTCGCCGCTCGTGATGGCACGGCAATAGTCACGATTATGGATGACGGCGTGGGCTTTGATCCCCAGCAGATCGAGAGCGGGGGGTTCGGGCTGAGGTTTATGACGGAACGCGCACAGGCAGTGGGAGGCCGGATACAGGTGCAGTCAGCGTACGGCCAGGGCACGACAATTCGCGTACAGGTCCCGCTCCGCAAGCAAGATCGCGGCACGAAAAAACTAAGTATCTATCCGTAAACTCGATCTGGCCGGTCTCCGACCGAGCCAGGGGCACGGTCAGAGACCGGCCCCCAGCAATTCTCGGATAGACACTAACCCCTGTCGTCCACTCCAAGCTTTAGCCGGCGCAATAGTTGTGCATTGAGCGCGACGATGACCGTGCTCAATGACATCAGGACTGCGCCCACCGCAGGCGACAGAATGATGCCCACCGGCGCGAGCACACCTGCAGCCAGCGGCAACGCGACGACGTTGTAGCCCGTCGCCCACACCAGGTTTTGGACCATCTTGCGGTAGCTGGCCCGGCTGAGCTCGATGACCTTGACAGCATCCAGCGGGTTGCTCTTGACCAGGATGATGCCGGCCGACTGCACGGCCACGTCTGTGCCGCTGCCGATCGCGATGCCTACGTCCGCGCGCGTGAGCGCGGGCGCATCGTTCACGCCATCACCCACCATCGCGACTTTGCGGCCCTGGCGCTGCAGCGCCAGCACTTGCTGGTCCTTTTGCTCGGGCAGGACCTCGGCAAAGAACTCATCGATCCCCAGTTCTTCTGCCACCGAACGAGCGACAGCCTCGGCATCACCCGTCAGCATCGCGACGCGTACACCCATCTCGTGCAACCGCTGCACCGCGGCCCGGCTTTCTGGCCGGATCACATCCGCCAGCGCCAGCGCAGCCACGACCTGCCGGCCGGCATCCGGCGCTTCCGCCACCAGGTAGACTGTCGTTCGGCCGCGGGCGCTCGCCGCGGCCTCAGACGACGCAATCTCAGACGGCACAACGAGTTCCAGCGACTCCAGGAGGCGCGGTCCGCCGATGTAGACCTCGCCGCCCTCTGCCCTGGCCCGGACGCCCCGTCCCTTGAGCGCCTCGAAGTCAGTCACCGGAGGCAGCGTCAGGCTGCGTTCCTCGGCCGCACGGCGGATGCCGCGCGCGAGGGTATGCTCGGAATCGCCCTCAACCGCGGCTGCCAGCGCGAGCGCGCGTGCCTCGGTCCAGCCGGGCGCGACGCTAGTGCCGTCAGCGACGGCAACCCCGACCACCCCGAACTTCCCCTCGGTCAGTGTGCCGGTCTTATCGAAGATGATCGTGTCAACCAGGCGGGCGCGTTCCAGCGCCAGGCGATCGCGTACCAGGATGCCATTGGCCGCGCCCTGGGCCGTCGTGATGGCGACGACCAGTGGAATCGCCAGCCCCAGCGCGTGCGGACAGGCGATGACCAGCACCGTGGCGACGCGGGCAATCACGCCCACATTGAAACCCGTTGCAAGGGTCCACCCGATGGCGGTCAGGAGCGCGACGCCGAGCGCAATATAGAAGAGCCATGCTGCCGCTCTGTCCGCCAGCACCTGGGTGCGCGACTTGCTGGTCTGTGCTTCGCGAACCAGGCGCATGATGCCGGCCAGCGCGGTCTGCTCGCCTGTTGCGGTGACTCGCACACGCAGGCTGCCAGCGCCGTTGATCGTGCCGGCGATGACCCGCGCGCCCGGCGCCTTCTTCACCGGCCGCGACTCGCCCGTAATCATGGCCTCGTCGACATCGGACTCGCCGCGTTCCACCTCACCATCCGCGGGCACGCTTGCGCCGGGACGAACCAGCAACAGGTCGCCGCTCCGCAACTGGCTGATGGGCACTTCCTCGGTCGTGCCGTCTGGCCGTTCGCGCTCGGCCGTGTCGGGCATGAGCCGGGCAAGGGCATCGAGCGCGCCCGACGCCTGGCGCACGCTGCGCATCTCCAGCCAATGTCCGAGCAACATGATGTCGATGAGCGTCACGAGCTCCCAGAAAAAGGTCTCGCCCTGGAGCAGGAACTGAGCGGCGAGGCTGTAGACGAATGCGACCGTAATCGCCAGCGAGATGAGCATCATCATGCCCGGCTGGCGGTTGCGCAGTTCGGGCACGGCCATCTGCAGGAAGGGCAGACCGCCATAAGCGAAGATGATGATGGACAAAATCGGGACAAGCCATGCGCTGCCGGGAAAGCTGGGCATGGAGAAGCCCAACCAATGTTGAATCATGGGGCTGTAGAGCAGAACCGGGATCGACAGGATGAGCGAGACCCAGAACCTTTGGCGGAACATCTGCTCGTGGCCGGTATGGTCCACGTGCGCGGCGCTGTGCCCCTCATGTGCCTGCGTCGAGGCATGGCTTACCTGCGCGGCTGCGTCATGCGTGGCAGCCATCGGCATATCGCGCGTACCGTGCCCGTCGTGTGCGCCCTGCGACTCCGGTGGCTCAGGCTGGATTGGCTCAGCGTCATGCGCCATTGCGTCGTGCCCGTGATGCAAGCCAGGTTGCGTCTCACTTCCCTTCAAACTTCACCTCCCGCCCGGGTTACTTGTTTGAGTGTAGTCCACAGTTGCAGGAAATTTTGGAATATTCAGTCCATTGGCAAGGATCCCGCCCCATGTTATACTTCACCACGTCGGATCACCTTCTCTCCTTCCTCCATCAAGGAGCCAGTTTATGCGTTTCCTCCATTCCGCCGGTCCGGAGACCTTTTCCTTCCGCTATCATGCTGCATCCTCGGCCCTCCTCCTGCCCACGTGGCAGCGTGAGACAACCGCTTCCCAGGTGAACAAGGCCGCGCCGGGCAGCGAGAACCTGCAAACCACCTACCGCGACCCGGCCACCGGCCTGGCGGTTACTGTCATCGCGCGCGCCTTTGCTGGATTCTCCGCGGTCGAATGGGTGCTCGAGCTCACCAACGATGGGACGACAGACACTCCGATCATCGACGACGTGCTCCCGCTCGACGCGCGGCTGCCGCTGCCTGCGCAGGAGCGGCTGCGTCTGCACCACCCACACGGCAGCCTGTGCCAGATGGATGACTTCCTGCCGCAGGTCACGGAGCTGCCGCCGGGCGCGCAGGTGACGATTGCCCCGCGCGGTGGGCGTTCCTCCAACGGCGCGTTCCCGTTCGCCAACCTGCAGGCGGCGGGCGGCGGCCTCATCGTGGCGATCGGCTGGTCAGGCCAATGGGCCATGACCTTCGCCCGGGACCGGGACGGCCTGCACCTGACCGCGGGGATGGAGCACACGCACTTGCGCCTGCATCCCGGTGAGACCATCCGCACCCCGCGCATCCTGCTCCTCGAATGGGAGAGCGACGACATCGAAGCAGGCCAGAACCTGCTGCGTCAACTGCTGCTGGCGCGCTATCTGCCGCGACTTGACGACGAGTTGGTTATGCCGCCCGTTGCGCAGTGCCTGCAGGGTTACTTCTACCTGACGGGCCGGGCCGGAGAGGAGTACGAGCAGGTTGCGCTCCCGAAGGTCGCAGCCCTCCGCGCGGACGCGTACTGGATCGATGCCTGCTGGTACGGCGGGCAGCGCGAGTGGTGGCAGGAGGTCGGGTCGTGGACGGTGAACCGGGCGCGCTTCCCCAACGGCCTGCGGCCCATCAGCGATGCGGCGCGGGCCGCGGGCATGCGGTTCGTGCTCTGGTTCGAGCCGGAACGTGTGCGGCCCGGCTCCGAGCTGCACGAGCAACACCCCGAGTTCCTGCTGACCGCACCGGGCAATCCGGATAATCTGCTCTTCAACCTGGGGCTGCCGGAGGCACAAACCTACCTGACCGACCAGTTATCCGCGGCCATCAGCGAGCACGGGGTGGATATCTACCGGCAGGACTTCAACTTCGACCCGTTACCCTACTGGCAGGCGGCGGACCCACCCGACCGCATCGGCATCACCGAGATTCGGTATGTCACCGGCCTGTACGAGCTATGGGACGAGCTGCGCCTCCGGCATCCGGGATTGTGGATCGACAACTGCGCGAGCGGCGGCCGCCGTATCGACCTGGAGACCCTCAGCCGTTCGCTGCCGCTCTGGCCGAGCGACTTTCACGACATCGTGGGGCTGGCCTATGGCCGCGGGCTGCACGTGGGCGACCAGTGCATCAACTCCGGGTTGGCACGGTGGGTTCCGCTTTTCGGCGGTGGTGTCTGGAACTTCACGCCCTACTCGACACGCAGCCAGCTCATCGGCGGCTTCACGTTCGGTTTCCACATCAACGCGGCACACCTGCCCGCCGACAACGCGACTGAGCTCACCGGTCCACTGGCTGTGATGGCACGAGGCGTGACCCTGCTGGACGACGCGTTCCCGCTGGCGGACGCGGGCGCGGCCATTGCTGAACTGCACAGCATCCGCCCCTTCCTGACAGGTGATTTCCACGAGCTGCTGCCGTTGACGGTCGCCTACCATGACTGGTGCGGCTGGCAACTGCACCGGGAGGACCTCGCTGCAGGAGTGGCTGTGCTCCTGCGCCGCCACCGGAGCCCATTCCCGACACTCCAGGTCAGCCTGAAGCGGATCGACCCGGACGCCACGTATAACGTCAGCGTCAGCCACGGCTACACGGCAGAGCCGGATATCCGCCTCACCGGCGCAGAGCTCAGGCAACTGGACGTGACCATCAACGAGGCCCCGGGCAGCGTGCTGGTGCGCTATCGCCGTGGGTGACGTTCACAGTGACGGCGCGGCTATCGCGGACAAACGAATGCGCTGGCGCGCCACGCATACGCGAAGCGTGTGCGCCGCGGCAGGGCTATCCGTGTATCCGTGCCCAGCGCCGCAGCGCCATTCGCGTATTCGCGATGGCCGCGTTCGCCCCCAGTCTGAAATGCACCCCCTATCACCGTCGGAGTTGACGGACGGATGTGAAACGGCGATAATATCCTGAGACTCGACCTGCTCAAGTCAGCCACTAAGGACGGCTCACCATGCGCCTGCTGTTGGTCGACGATCATCCTCTGTTTCTTGAGGGTCTGCACAATCTGCTGACAGCTAAGGGCCTCGTCGTCCTTGGCACGGCGCGCGATGGTCTCGAGGCGCTAGCACAGGTGCGTGCCCTCAACCCCGACATCGTGCTGATGGACATCCGCATGCCGCGCTGCAATGGATTGGATGCCACCCGTCTGATCAAAGCCGAGTATCCGAACATTCACATCGTCATGCTGACCATGTCGGCGGATGATGAAGACCTGTTCCAGGCCATTCGCGTGGGTGCATCCGGCTACCTGCTGAAATCGCAGGAGACTGCCGACCTCTATCACGCGCTCAACGAGCTGATGCAAGGACAGACCGTTCTTGCGCCCGGCCTTGCACAACGCATCCTGGAGGAGTTCTCGCGCCTCAGTAGTGAGGCGCCGGATGAAGATACGCCGCACAACGAGGGCTTCGACAGGCTCTCACAGCGCCAGGTGCAGGTGCTCACCCTCGTTGCCAGCGGACTGCCATATAAGGAAGTTGGACGTCACCTGAGCCTGACCGAACGCACGATCAAATTCCACATGGGCGAGATCATCGCGCGACTGCACCTGCGCAACCGCGCGGAAGCTGTGGCCTTCGCACACTCCCACGGCATGGTGCGCAAGCTCTGAGCCCATTCCAAGGTGTAGCTCACCGCCAGCCAGCGCCCCAAGCGCCGGCTCGCCTGCGCAAGTCTTACCCTCGCAACAGCCACATTTCCGGAACCCCTCGCATCTCCCACTGAACTTTTCTTGTACTCGCAACTGTACTTGCATGACTCACCGGTACAGTGACAATTTTCCACAACGCGCTATCCTATGTGCGGAGGTAATCTGCCCTCCTGACCCAGAGGATTCCGCACATGGTCCGCCGAATCGTCTTGCTTGGCCACTCTCTGGCGATTGACAGCATTGCCGCAGCAATCGGTGCACTGCCGGAGCTAGAGGTGTTCTATGCACCGAATGCCTCCGACTCCCCAAGCGATGTCGCAGCGGACATTATCGCGTGCGCACCCACTGCGGTCATCTTTGACCTGACCGCAGGACTTCCAGGTAGCGCCCTCCTGCAGCACCTGATGCCACTTCATATCCCGCTGCTCGGTTTCGATCTGGAAAAACATCAGATGTTGGCACTGTCCGGCGAGCACATCCGACTGATGACGCGGGATGATTTAGTCGGCGCGCTGGCCACACCGACGGAGCAACAGCTATGATCTCTCCCCGCTCCCTCATTTCTGCAGGCATATTCTTAATGGTTCTGGTTTTCGCAATGACGCTGCATGCAGGGCGACCGGCGAACGCCGCTGCCGTTCCGCCGCCGCCGGATACAGTCCCGCTCCTCACTGCGGTATTGGAGGCCGCCAACGGCATCGTGCTGGTGCCTGGACCGCCTGTTTCCCTGCCCGTCCAGGCGCGGTCTGTCTCCAAACTCGGTGCGGCCACGGTTCTCGTCACCTATGACCCTGCCATCCTGAAGGCAACCGCTTGCCAGCGCAACGCAGCCTTCGACGTCGGCCTGTGCAACACCGCACATGACCGCGACGGTGACGGAAACGCCGACTCGGTGCTCTTCAATGTCGTGTCGCTCCAGGGCGTGAGTGCAGGTGAAACGCCTGTCATGCTCGTAAACATCGCATGGGAGGCGGCTGCCGGCGTGCAACCGCCCGCGTTGGCTGACCTCGGCGTACAAGTGCAGACTTTTACGGATACGAATGGCAGTCCGATGGCTGTCACAGCACAGGATGGGCAAATCACCATCAAGGCCGGCCCGACGCCTGTGCCGCGACGCCGTGTCTACTTGCCCTTGGTGCTGCGTTAGGCGCGCAGCAGCTAGAGCACCGTGAGCCTTGTCAATCCTGGCCGGCCGGCGCCGATCTGTGGTCTTCCAGTCCGGCGCCAAACCTAGCAGGGCGGTTGCCTATCAAAACGGGAGGTACTTCCGATGTATACCAAACGAGTCCTCGGCATGTTCCTGGGCCTGAGCGTGCTGGTTCTACTGGCACTGACGGTGCGCGCGGCCCTGCCGCAGCCAGGGGCGGCGGACACGGCTCTGGCCGAGGCGCCCCGCGCTGTGCCGCCGGCAGCAAACCCACAGGCCCAAGCTGCGCGCATAGACGCCGCCTTGGCACTGCCAGCAGTGGACGAGACGATATCCGGCGCAATCCTGACACAGAACTTCACCTTGCAGGCCGGCTGGAACGCGATTTACCTGGGCGTCGAACCGATCAACGGATCACCCGTCGAGGAAGATGGCACGCCCACTCTGTCGGTCATGGAGTGGGTCTTCCAGGGCCTGGCCGAGAATGGCGCGCTCGAAAGCGTATGGACCTACACCCAGCCGGTATCATCAAAGGATTTCATCATCGATCCCAATGAGGGGCTGTGGGACGAGCCCGGCTGGGAACGCTACGTGCCTGTGCAGATGATGGGCGCGGACGGCAAGTCCCAGGGGTTTCTCAGCAACCTCTACACCCTGCATGCCGACACCGGCTACCTCGTAAAGCTGCGAGACGATCTGGGCGGACCCGTGACACTCTCGATAACCGGCAGACCGGTCGTCAGCCATCACCGCTGGGATCTGAACGCCTGGAACCTGACGGGCTTCCCCCTGCCGCTCACCGGCGGAGCCACGGTTGGGACGCTGAAAGCGGCTTCGCCCATCACCGACATTCGCGGGCTGACCATCACCGGCGCCTGGACGAAACTCACCGACGAGGTCGCCCTACAGTACGGCCAGAGCTACCTGATCTTCTACGAGGACCCGGGCGAGGGACGGACCAACTTCACCGCGCCGCTGGAGGTACAGGAGGTCGCGGGCCGCGGCCTGACCTTCCAGGCGGGCTACCAGGGCAGCCGCCAGACGTTCAAGCTCGAGAACCTGACCGGTGCCGCCATGACGGTGAACCTGGCGCTGAAAACCGGCTCCCTGGTCGTCAAACAGGTGACAGGCATGCCAGAGAGCGAAGTGCTGACGCCGCTGCCCGTCAACCTAGACATAGCTGCACACTGGGCCGAACCCATTGTGCTGCAAGTCAGTTCGGGCGACCTCACCGGGCCGGTCGAAGACCTGCTGGAAGTCAGTTCGACGACGCCGGGCGTGCGCTGGCTTGTCCCGATTGCGGCGAAGCCGGGCTCGTACGACGGGCTGTGGGTCGGGGAGGTGGTGGTCAACAACGTCAGCGAGGCGCGGCTGGGCGCGACCGGATTGTCCGACCTGACCGTCAGCCTTAGCCAGCAGAACGCATCCAATGTGCGCGGGGCTGCTGAGCTACACGAAGAGACCATAGGGCCGACCACGAGCGTCGACATCACCGTCACGCTCGCGCTGCCCCTGCCGGATCCGGCGCCGATACGGACCATCCAGGGAACCACACCCTACGTGGGCGGCTATGTGTTCCTGGACGAGAACCTCAACGGCCAACGCGACGCCACGGAGCGCGGCCTCAGCGGGGTAACGGTCACATTGGGCGGCCAGACGCAGGCCACGGCAGACGACGGCTCATACATTTTTCAAAGCGTGAGCGCGGGCGCCCATGCCATCTCCACCAACCTGGGGACCGGCTACACTTCGGGGTTCGACGTGATCCTCCCGGATGATGAGGAGCCCGTGACGCCGGTGGCGAACGTGCTGCCGACCAGCGTAGCGATAGCCGCAACCGGCGTCAGCAGCGTCGAACCAGCAGGCTATCTGGCCCAGGTGCTGCCAGAGCCCTACACGACCCTGCCCTTCATTGATGCGACGGGAGCACGCGTTCAGCCGGACATCAACTTCGGGTATGCCATCGCACACACAGTCAGGCTCAACGCGGGGACCTGCGCGTCGCCCGGCAGCGAAATCGCCACCGGCACGGCCATCAACGGCCGGCTGGCGATGACCCTTGCGCCGCAAACGCTCGCGGCGCTGACGGGCCACGCACATATCGCCGTCGAGCGGCTGGGGCAGATGGTGGCATGCGGCGATCTCCTCGTGGGCGCGCCGACGAAATTCGCGGACGGCGGCGGCAGCGAGTTCCGCTTCCGCCTGCTGCTGCGCGTCGACGCAAACGGGGTCGTCGAGCTGCTGCCTCACTACATCTTTGCGGACGCGGACGATGAGGCTGCCTTCCCGCGGCTGAGCAGCCCGGCGCTCTCGATCGGCGACGCCATCACGGGCTCGGGCAATTTCAGTGCCGGGAACGAGATCAAGTTCGGCGTCGATATTGCCGGGCAGGACCCCCTCAACCCGTTCAAACACAAGTATCATCCCGACCACGATAACCTCGACGCCAAGTTCGAGCCATTCGATCCGACCCAGCTCAGCCCCTACAGTTGGGAGTCCTTCGGCGTCAGGCGGACCATCTCACTGACGCTCAAAAACGATCCTGCCTTTGAAGGCATGACGGCGGAGGAGATCCAGCGGCTCAGCGACGAATCGGATTGGGGCGGGGAGAACTGGGGCGGCGACTATGCCGAGGTCATCGAAGGGCTGCACCAGAACGATATCACGGTCAAAGGTTACTTCGTCATCCATCACGCGCTGGCGGGTGATGCGCTGACCGCGCAGGATTACGACAAGTGAGCGCCGCATCAGCGGATGTGCATCAACTGATGCCTGAAGGAGAGGAACCCATGAAACGCATTTCAGTCATGAGCCGGCGACGCAATCCCATGTTTTGGGTCGCCATGTTGACTGTTTGTCTCCTGCTGAGCGGCGCCGGCACGTTCGAGCGGGCAGCGGCAGCCCCGCTGCCCGCACCCGCGCTGCCCGTAACAGATCAGCGGGCGGTTGATCCGGCGCCTCCGGCTGCGCCGGACGCGCCGGCGGCGCCCGATGACGCGGTCGAGTCTGGCCTCTGGGGCTGGTGGAAATTCGAGGAACAAGGCACCGCCGGCGACGGTACACCCACAACCCCCGACGAGTCTACGTATGGTCACACGGCCTTTTTCGGCGATGATGGGGGCGATGACTGCCCATCCATGAGCACCACTGAGTATGCGCCAAGCTATATGGCCAACGCGGGCAGCGCCGGATTCGATGGCAGCAACGATTGGTTCAGCATGCATACGGGCCCGAGCATCGGGAGCGATGACAATTTCACACTGGTGGCATGGATCAAGTGGACCAATGGCAAGTCCACCATCTTCTTCCAGGGGCAGCCCGAAGACAACCACGGGCTGGTCTTCGGCATCGACCTGGATAACCCCACGATCTATCCGGACAGGGGCACCCTGCACTGTGGATTCTGGGACAACGACCTGAGGTATGATCCGGGCGATACGAGTCTGGAAGGTGCATGGCATCACGTGGCCTGCGTATGTGACCACGACAACGCCCACGCACGGAAGCTGTATGTCGACGGCATCCTGGTGGCATCTGATTACCCATCCAGTTGGTATGCCGGGGGCGGCGACCTGTGGATAGGACGAAAGCGCCCGGATGCTGCCCGATGGGATTTCGGCGGCTACATCGACGAGGCGCGTTTCTACACGCGCGCACTGACCGCCGCCGAGATCAAGGGGCTGGCCGCGCGCTCGGACACGGCGAACACCTGCTTCACCCAGCCGGTCAACCCATCCGGGACTACTAACGGCACCATCTTTGCCTCAACCGATGCGACGGCCATCAAGGCCGCCATCGACACTCTCGGCGCGAACGGTGGCACGGTGCGTATCTCCGGCACCTGCACAGGGGTTAGCGAGTATCTGTACCTGTTCACGCGTAATAACGTAGACTACATGGGTGTGGACTACCAAACGGTACTCGTTCCCACGCTGAACACCGGCAAATGGTTGACGCTGGAAGGCGGCTGGAATAGCACCTTTACGACCCATGACGCGGCCACCCACCCCACCACTCTGGATGCCAATAACTCCGGACGGGTGGTGTCTGCGCCCGGAACCACGGGTTCCCTGATCCTGCAGGACCTCACGATAACACGCGGAAATGCGAACACATCGCTGGAAAAAACGCCGACCTCGAGCAGTTGGACGACCGTGCCAGGCAACGGCGGCGCGCTGAAGACCGGCATACCGACCACCCTCACCAACGTTTCGGTCACCAACAGCCAGGCGGGAGCCAACGGCGGCGGTATTATGGCGGACGCGGCGTTGACGATGACCGACTGCACGGTTTCGGGCAACCAGACCGGCTATGCCAATCCATCCACCGGTTATTGGATCGCCCACGGCGGCGGCATCGCGGTGGCCGGCACGCTGACCATGACCCGCTGCACCGTGACCGGCAACACGGCCACGAACGGCGCAAACGCGCAGGGCCTCAGCTCCTCGGGCGGCGGGATCCACACGACCGGTCCGTACACGCTCACGGACTGCCAGGTGACGAACAATACCGCGTATCAAGGCGGTGGGCTGCGACACGTAGCCGTCGATGGGACGATCAGCGGCAGCACCTTCTCAGGCAACCGCGCGACAAGCGGCAGCTTTGCGGGCTCCTATGATGACGGCGGCGCCATTTACATGTCCAACGGCTCGATGAGCCTCACGAACGACACCAACGTCACCGGCAACTCGGCTGACGGTAACGGCGGCGGCATCTTTGTCTCCACCGGCGCGCTCACCGTGTCGGGCGGCAAGATCGGCTGGCGCGACACCGGGCAGGGCAACACGGCCACCGGTGACGGCGGCGGCATCTACGTGGCCGAAGGTACAGTCGCGCTCAACTCGACGGTGCTCGTCTACGGCAACACCGCGGTCAACGGCGCGGGCGTCCACGTCAGGGGCGGCAGCCTGACCGTCACCGGCGCGAATATCGGCAGTACGGCGATGGGCGAGGGGAACGTCGCCTCGGGCAACGGCGGCGGCATCTACCTGGATTCCTGGGGCACGCTGCAGATGTCAACCACGGGTGCGTCCGTCGGGGGCAACCGGGCGGCGCAGGGCGCCGGCGTTTACGTCAACGGCGGCCAGATGACGACCACCAACGGTCACATTTCGAGCAATACGGCTACCACGGCCGGTGGCGCAATCTATGTCGCGTCCGGCACGGTAACCCTCGGCTCCACCTCGACGTCGTTCGACTCGGCACCCAACGGGGCCGGCCTCTATGTTGCGAGCGGCACGGTGACCATCACCGGCGGCACGACCGGGTACAACACAGCCGCTTCCGGCTCTGGGGGCGGCCTCTATGTCGCGGGCGGCACGGTGGCAGTCAATGGCGGCAACCTCATCGATAACACAGCGACTTCCGGCGGCGGGGTGCATGTGGCGGGCGGCGCGGTGACACTGGACGCCGCGACCATAGTGCGCGACAACTCAGCCACAACCGGCGGCGGGCTGTCGGTGGCCGGCGGCACGCTGACCGCCACCGGCACGACCATCGGCGGTGAGGCTGGCGTCGATTATGACTTCAACAGCGCATCCACCCTCGGCGGCGGGGCTTACGTATCCGGGACCGGCACCCTGAACCTGACGTCGGTCACGCTGTCCGATAACACCGCCTCAGTAAACGGGGGCGGGCTGCACGTTGCCGGCGGCACGGCAACGGTGAGCGACAGCACGATCTCGAATGGCACGTCAGCGTACGGCGGCGGCGTGTGCACCACCGGGGGCACGGCTACCGTCACGGGCAGCACGATTGAGAACAACACCGCGAGCATTACAGGCGGCGGCGTCTATGCCTACGGCGGCACGTTGACGGTCACCGGCGGCACAATTCACGACAACAGCGCCACAACCTCCGGCGGCGGCGCGGGCACCGGCGGCACCGGCACCCTGAACCTGACTGCGACGGTGATCAGGAACAACACCGCTCCGAACGGAGCGGGCGCGTACAGCGGCGCGGGCACGCTGAAGGTCAGAAACAGCACCATCTCCACGAACACCGCGACCACGACGGGCGGCGGCGTGCGGGTGGACGGCGGCACCGTGACGCTGGGCCTCACGACGGTGGCCGAAAACCAGGCCCCTGAGGGCGCAGGGTTATACGCCAACGCGGGGACGACGACGCCGACGAGCAGCATCATCGCCAGGAACAGGACCGCAACAGATGTCTACGACGGCGACGTCAAGGCGGTTGCGGGCCTTACCAGCGGCGGCGGCAACGTGATCGGTGTGGGTGACGTGACCGCGTTCACGGCCCAACTGGACCTGAAGGGAATCACCGATCCGGGGCTGAGCGCGCTGCAAAGCGACGGTACGCACCATCTGCAGAGCAATAGCGTGGCCGTTGATAATGGCCTCTGCGCGGTGGGCGGCGTGACCTACACCACCGATCAGCTGGGGCAGCCGCGGCCCGGCGGCGGCGGGACCTTCTGCGATTCGGGCGCGTATGAATTGCAGGTGCTGCCTGTCAACTGCGCCGCGAGATCGGGCGACACGACGCTTTCCGGCCCCAATGCCCGCATCGTGCAGCAGATGGTCGACACGGTTACCGCGGGCGCAACCATCAAGGTGGCGGGCCACTGCAAAGGCGTGGCCGGCACTGACCCGTGGACGCTGGTCATCAACAAGAGCCTGACGCTCGAAGGCGGCTATTCCACCGCTGACAACGAGGCGTGGGATGACCCCGACCCGGTCGAACATCCGACGGTGCTGGACGCGCAGAGCCTGGGCGGCGTGGTCTACATGAGCGGCAGTTCTGATATCACGCTGCGATACCTGACAATAACCGGCGGCAGGCGCAGTTCGGCCGCGGGTGTGTCTGCCGGTAACGGGTCGCATGCGCACATCGAGTACTGCACGATCATCAACAACCACACGACGACAAGCAATGGCGGCGGCCTGACGGCCGGCGGCGGCTCGACGGTCACCGTGATCGGCAGCCTCGTCCAGGGCAACTCTTCGGGCAAAGTAGGTGGCGGGGTGTACGTTGGCGGCGGCAAGCTAAACCTGATGAATAGCACCGTATACGCGAATACCGCGGAGTGGGGCGGCGGGGTCGCCAACTGGGGCGGAGAGTTGGATCTGAAGTTCAACACGCTCAAGGACAACGGCAGCGCGAGCCTGTACATCAATGATGCTACGGTCAACCGCGTCACCGGCAACATCTTCTCAGGAACGAGCCACTGCTGGTACCAGGGCACCTGGAAGGTCACATCAGGCGGCTTCAACTACATTACCGGCGGCTGTAACCTGGGCACAGCTCCGGTAGGGCGACCCGATGTGAAGAACGCCGTCATCGAGCTCGGCGACCTCGACTACAACGGCGGTCCGACGAAGAACTTCCTGCCCGCGGCCACGGTTAGCAACCCCGTGCTGGACGTCATCCCCGTGAACGCGTGCGAGGAAGTTCTGGGCACGACCCCGCTGGACCAGCGCGGACGGCTGCGGCCCAGCCTGGGCTGGGAGACACACGAGAACTGGTGTGACCCCGGCTCGGTCGAACGCGGCAAGGAGATCCTGGCAGTCTGCGGCTTGCCGCTCGATATGGAGCTAGAAGGCGGCCCGCGCGGCCGCTGTCGCTTTGATTCCGTTGCGCAAGCCATGAAGACTGCGGCCGACGGCGACATCATTGTCGTGTCGGGCGTCATCACCGAGAACGTCACACTGAACAAGGACGTGACCTTGCGCGGGCCCATGCCCGACTGGAATACGCCGGGCACGCACATGGGGTTCATCCAGGCCTCGGCGGCCCCGCCGACCAGCACCTGTACGGGCGGCACGGTCGTCAGCGTGCCGGCTGGCTCCATCGTGACTATCGAGGACCTGAACATTCGCCACGGCTGCGCGATAGACGGCGGCGGCATCAAGAATGAAGGGACGCTGATCGTCCTGCGCAGCACCGTCTACGATAACCGCGCCAGCGGCAGCGGCGGCGGCGTGTACAACTCCGGCACGCTGACGGTGAAGGACAGCACGCTGGCGGGGAACGCGGGCACGGATGGCGGCGGCATCTTCAACGCCTCCGGCGCGACCCTGGCCGTGGGCCGGTCCACTTTCAGCGGGAACACCGCAAGCACCAGCGGGCAGAGCATCGCCAACAGCGGCACCGCGACGGTGGGCGGCTCGATCCTCGCGACCTCCGGC
The DNA here is from genome assembly GCA_034429055.1 of Anaerolineae bacterium. Taxonomy (GTDB): domain Bacteria; phylum Chloroflexota; class Anaerolineae; order CG2-30-64-16; family CG2-30-64-16; genus MWBF01. Next base: position 22,165 of record DAOUGK010000039.1, read on the forward strand.
ACGGTCGCCCAGTGTACGGCCGGCATCAATGCGGACGCCACCAACCTGGAATACGGGCCGACCTGCGGCATGAGCGGGAGCATCGGCGGCGACCCGCAGTTGGAGTCCCTGCGCGACAACGGCGGCGCAACGCTGAGCTATGCCATCAAGTCCACCAGCCCCGCCATCAACCTGGGTTACACCGGCGCGCCGGAATGCACCGGCCAGGTGGACCAGCGCGGCCGTACCCGCCCGGCAGGCAGCGCCTGCGACCTGGGCGCGTACGAGTATGGGCCGCGCACCCTTACCGTCGACGCCGCGGCGCTGCAGGACCCGGCCGCACTGCTCTTTGGGGATCTCCAGAGCGCGCTCGACGCAGCGATGACGGGCGACATCATCGAGGTGCGCGCCGGCATCTATACGGGCAACTTCACAGCGTACCGCGATGTCACCATCCGCCACGCCGGGGTCCAGGTCAGCAAGCTGAGCCCCGAGCTGGGCTATGACCTGCGCGCCATCCTGCAGGCCTCGTCGCGTACCCCACAGGAACAACATGCGCTCGGCACGGGCGGCACATTCGCCGGCACGACCCTCACCGTGCAAGGCTATGCCCCCACCGGCACCAGTTTCGAGCCGACCGGCCAGGTCGCAGTCAGCCTGCAGGGGCTGACTATCCGCCACGGCACGGGTAAGCTGGGCGGTGGTATACACAACCTGGGACGGCTGACCATCGACGGCGCGACCATCGAAGGGAACGCAGCCACGGGCGAAATGGGCGCCGACGGCCGGGGCGGCGGCATCTATAATGCCGGTGACCTGACGGTTACGCGGTCTACCATTTCCAGCAACCAGGCTGAACAGTATGGCGGCGCGCTCTACAACGCCAGTCCTGACCCTGCAGTGCCCGTAACAGCCACGGTCACGGCTTCCACTATCGCGTATAACCTGGCGATCCGGCTGCCCGACCAATACGTGGTTTCGGTGCGCAACACCGGCCTCACCCCTGAAACACTCGACATCATCTCGGGCGATGAGGTGCGTTTCGAGACGCAAGACAGCCAGGCGCATACGATGGAAGTGCAATCGGTGGCCGACAACATCAGTTGTAAGCCGGCCACCATCGAGGTGCCGCGTTCGGGCCTGGGCCTATCCGTGCCGCTCATCTGCACGACCTCGGCTACAGCGCCCTTCTCGGGCAGCGTGACCATCCATGATCCCGAATTCCAACACACCCTCATCCTGACCGTATCCGCCGCGAGTGCGACGCCCGACGGCGCATCCCTGTTCCAGACCGGCAAGAGCAGCGCCTGGCTCGACCGCTCCATCATCTACAGCAGCGGGGCTGCGCGACCCTGCGGCCGGTTCGCCGATGACAGCCAGGCGACTGTGCTGCCCCAGGGCACGAATCTGTTTGGGAATGAGGCGACTTACGAGGACGAAGGCGCGGCATATGGCCTGTGCGCCCTGCTGACGGGTGATTACCCGATCGCCGAGCCGTATCTCGGGCCACTGCAGGACAACAACGCGATCGACTTTGCGGCGGGGACTGTTTCCGGCTACACACATTCCCATGCCCTGCTGCCGCAAAGCCCGGCGATCGACGCGCTCGACGTTACGGCTTGTGGGGCGGCTAGTGCAACCATCAATCTCGACGCCGTCACTCAGGCAAGCCCCGGCAGCCTCAGCGTGCGTGCAGGCGATATCGTCATGTGGTCCAGCACCGTAGCGCGCACGGTGATGATCGATGACGGCCGCTACAACGCGCGACGGGTGGAGGTGCCTGCGGGCCAAACGCCCGTTACGATGCAGGTCAACCAGCCCGGCACACTCAGGTATCGCGTGTATAACGCGGCCAGTGCGGAGCAAGGTTATGGCAGTATAACCGTCGCCGCGCGGCCCGACCGAGGCACGGACCAACGCGGACTCGCCCTGCCGCAACGGGGTACGACTCAGTCGTACAGATGCGACATCGGCGCCTATGAGTTCGCCACCTGGGTGGTCGGGCAGCCGCTGCCGCGGCCGCCGTCCGTCAGTGGCAGCAGCCTGCCCCGTTGGACCATCGACGGCGCAGACGCGGCGGGCTACCACGCCTGGAGCCCCGCGCCAATGCTCGATTACGCAATCCGTCCCACCCGCCCGGCAGTCGGTGGGGCAGCCATGGAAACCGTAGAGGTCGCGTGGGCGACTGCCACCGCTCCGGCGGATGTAACGCAATTCGGCATCGTCGTCTGGCCGGACCAGCCACAACTCCACGTCGGCAGCGCCAAGGTCAATCTCAGCCACAGCACTGTCACCGATGGCTTCAATGTGGCGCCCGGTACCGCGCGCGCTTACGAGGGCTACGAGCCGGTCGAGGAGCTGGCAGGCGCCATCATCGACGGCACTGTCTTTAACCGCACCGAGTTGCACGCGGCGGACGGCGACCCAGAGGAAGGCGACTCGTATTCGGTCGTGCATCTCAGCAAGAGCACGCAGTCGAGCGGCAGCCTGAAAGTGCTGGTCATCAAGACGCTGGACTGGGACACTCCCGGCATCCTCGACCTGCGCGACCGCGTAACGGCCGACGGATACAGCCAGACCGACTGCGTGATTGGCCGCGAGCTGTCCTACCCGGCATTCAACGACAAGGCGGAAGAGGCCTACACGCTGCCGGGCCATGCCGACCCGGAGCAGCGTTCCGGCTGGATCCTGTACGGGGTCGCATATGACGGCGTTGCGACTTCCGCCGAACTGACAACAGCCCAAAACACCGTCGACAACCTCATCCCCCCGGCCCATGTACAGGAGATTCGCAACGGGCCGATCATCCCCGTCTTGGAACAGGCGCCGGCGGAGGGTGAGACGGACGCAAGGACGCAGGACGACCTGCGGGTCGCCTGGTACCAGACGGACAGCCGCAACGTGGCCTGGCCGGTGAAGACTGTGGCCTACCGCTGCCGCTGGCCCGTGGACGCGCAGACGCCGAAGATCATCGTTGCCAGCGAGCTGGGCTCGGAAATCGCCAACCAGGCTGTGTTGAACACCCGGCAATTCGTGGCGCCGACGGTGTACCATCAGGTCGACCCGGCGCTGCCCGGATACAGCCCGAACCACGAGCACGCCCTGCTGGCGAGCTCGAACCTGGGCAACACGCAGCCTGCCTTCTACGCGCTGCGCACCGACCTGCTCAACCGGAATACGAACGCCGCGCACTGGCGCTCCTACGCGCTGCTGAAGTATCGCGACGCGCGGCAGGAGAACCGGACGCAGATAGCCGTATACCGCGTGCTCCTGACGGAGAACGCGCCGGACCTCAACTATGCCCGCGTTCCGGGCGCCATCGGCCTCACGAGCGTGGACCCGCCCGGCGGACCGACCGCCGGCACGCTGACCCTGCGGGTCGGCACCGCACTGTTTGGCGGCAACACGACCGCGACCGTGCCGGTTGAGGCGCTCAATGGCGCGGGGCTGCATGCGGCCTATGTCGAGGTGGATTACGACGAGGTCAACCTGGAGCCTGTGAAGTGCGCGCCGAACCTCAACCGGTTTGTCGAGCGACCCTACCGGCCGCAAGTCGCCGCCGATGACAATATCCTCGTGGGCCATGTGGTGCATCTGCGCGTAACGACCGATGCCGGCTCCGACCTGCGCTACCGGTGGGACTTCGGCGATGGCACGGTGCAATATGACGACCGGGTCGTCAGCCATGTCTACGGCGCAGCAGACAGCGACCCGACCACGGTGGACATCATCGACCCGTACCACGTGACCGTGGAGGTGTCGAGCGGCCTGCTGGACAACATCGTCTCGGCCGGGATCGACGTACACATCCTCGCAACGCAGACCGTACCACCGATCCTGCTTCAGCCGGAGGATCTGACCGCTCAAACCGGCTGCCGCTTCACCACCGGCGGCAACATCCTGCTCGACCTGGTCGCGCGCAGCAAGCACGGCCTGACTGCCGATTCCCGACTGGCTGACCTGACCTTCAAGAAGAAGGATGCCTTTACCAGCGGCACCGCCACTGTCGCGGTAACGACAGCCAGCGAACCAAAGGGGCCGGATTACAGCACACTCACTTACGGCCTCGGCGCGGGGCTGCCGGTCTATGCACCAACGCCCATGCGCGGGCTGCTGGATATCCAGCCGTGCGCGGAGACGCAGGCCAATACCGAGGATGCGCCCTTCTGGAAGGACTGGAAGGGGATGCTGTGGGCCCGCGCAGCCGGCGACATGACCGTCAAGTACTTCTACCCGCTGCAGCGCGGCTTCTACCTGAGCGACGCCTATGCGGAGGAACTGGGGCTGGTCGATGGGGAGACCGCGGAGGTCCTGACTGAAGAGGAGCGGATCGGCAAGTGCATCCCGTGGTTGGACAGCCTGAGCAGCTACCCGCCGGAGTCCCAAGTCACATACGAGGACTACTCCGGTGAGGAGCAGACCAGGAATGTGTACCCGGTCAGCTATCATGTGCGCTGGCCTGAGCTGCCGGCGCTGCTGAACGTCGGCGAGACCGTGTTCCAGCGCGCCAAGGGCGGTGTCTCGGCAGTGGGCAGCCAGGTGGCGGTGACCCGCATCTATGACGACCTGGCAGAGTCGACCTGGGACAATGACGCGGAAGCGATCGCCATGGACCCGGCTGGCGTCACCCGGTCTGTCGCGCAGCTGATCGACCCGATGGCCGAGGTGCAGGTGGAGCTGCCCGTTTGGATCGAAGGGCAGCCCGGCCTGCCGACGGACATCACGACCCAACGGCTGCTCATGGGCGGCGGCACGGCACTGACCGGCAATGCCGATGACCCGAACCTGGCGCTGCCGTTCGCGCTGCGCAGCCGCATCGTCTTCCGCGACACTGCGGTGGACCTGGACGGCGACGACGAGGCCAACGGCACGCTGGTCTTCAAGGGCTACTACGACGGCGCCTCGCCCGAGTACATCAAGGGCGACCCGCTGCTGCTATTGAACGTGATGTCGGAGTCCGACAAGCAACGGCTGCTGGACCTCTGCCCGAGTGGGACCGACGAGTGCACCGCGTACCAGGAGGCCGTCGAGGCGCTGTTTTGGAAGACATGGAACCCCCGCGACCTGGACCTGTGCCGGAACGCGGCGGGCTACCTGCCCGGCAGTGCCGCCATCCCGGCGGTCGATCTCGGCACTCCGGTGGCAGCGCTGTCGGTCAACTGCCCGAATTACCCGACCTACTTCCGCGACGGCGAGCCCGACCACGCGCTGCTCATTGCAGTGCAGGATACGCCGTCCCTTGACCTGCTGAACGAGATCGGTGAGGCTTATGCAGAGGGTGAGCAGGTGGACGGCGTGACGGACACGCCCGACGGCATCCCTGAACCCTTCGAAGGCCTCGGCAAGGGCAAGGCGCTGACCGCGGGCAATGCCGCGGGCACGGGCTACATCACCCTGGCCTACAACAACGACTCCTCGCTGGGTGGGCTGCCCGTGTCGCTTCAGGTCATCAAGGTGGAGTGCGCCAAGAACGCCGCGGGCGAGGAAAGCCCCTATCGTGGCAATCTGCTGGTCATCAAGTCGGACAACCTGTTCGACGAGAAGCTGACCATCCGGCACACTGGTGACTTCGGCGGCCGGCCCGACAACTTCGACTTCGAATGGTGGATCGCCGCAGTCGATGACACCGGAGTATCACCCTCACTGGCGCCGCCGAGTTACCCCTGGCAATCCTGGACCGCACCGGAGAAGGGCAGCACGACGCTCGGTCCGCAGATTACCATCGAGGGTGCCAACCCGACCACACTGCGGGATAACTGGGTCATCGTGCGCTACAAGAACAAGACCTGCCCGGTCTGCGGCAACCAGTACACCTACAGCGCGTTCGCCGGCGACCCCTCGGCGAAGCCTTCCGAGCTACGCGCGCAGCTGGCCGAAGGCTGGATCAAGCGGGTGACCAGCGCGCTGAACCCGTTTGACACCCGTGTGGACGACTTCGTGAGCGCACCGACCAACACCACGGTAGACATGATCCGGCAGGCCGGCCCGCGGTATGAGGGACCGGTGGCGATGACCAACGATCCCGAGACCCTGAACAACATGGGGCTCATCGAGGCTTACCAGACAGTGCTCGACCGAGGACGCGACCTCTCGATTGACGCGGGGGTCAACGACCAGGGGGCAAATGCTGCGCTGCTCAACGTGACCTCCCGCATCGCCAGCCTCTACATGTTGCTGGCGAATGATGCCTACATGGATGCACTCGACCCGACCGTCGGATTGGGCACGAGCAGCAGCCTGGGCGTCCGGGCGCCGGCCGTGTTTGCCTTCGCGAACCAGTTCCGGTCTGATCAGTTCGGCCTGATCGACGAGGAACTGGCGCTGCTGCGCGGCCGCGACGAGACGCTGGGTGGCGTCGCCGCGGCGCCCACCTATAATCGGCTGACCTGGAACTTCACGAATGGCGACGGCGAGGTTGCCTACGTGATGAACTACAACATCAAGGACGTGAACCAGGATGGGTTCGTCAATGAGGCCGATGCGGCGATCATGTATCCGCAGGGCCACGGTGACGCTTGGGGGCAGTTCCTGACCGCCTTGACCAAGTATTACGAGCTATTACGGCACCAGAACTACACCTGGGTGCCGCGCGCCGAACCCATCAGCGTGGCCGGCGCGCCGGTCGTAGTGGATTACTACGACGAGCGGCGCTTTGCCACCGCAGCGGCAGAGAAGGCCCGCATGGGCGCCGAGATCGTCGACCTCACTTACCGCAAATACTATGCGGACCCGGCGAGCCAGAAATACGTCGATACGCAGATCGACCCATCCGACAATACAGCACGTGCCTGGGGCGTGGCCGACTGGGCCGAACGCGCAGGCCAGGGCGCTTACTTCGACTGGGTGATCGCGAATGCAATCATCCCGCCGGTGGATGACCGCTACACCGACCTCCGGAAGATCGACCGTACCACCGTCATGGACATCAGCGAGATTGCCAACCAGTACGCAGCCGTCGAGGCCAAGCTCGACAAGGCAGATAATCTGGCAAACCCGCTCGGCCTGACGGGCGATGCCGTACTGTTCGACCTGGACCCGGCGCTGACCAAGACAACGCCCACCACGGAAGGGCTAACCCACTTCGAGCAGGTCTACCAGCGCTCGTTGAGCAGCCTGAGCAATGCGCTGAAGCTGTACGACTATGCGAACGAGGTCAAGCTCCAGCAGCGGCAGGCGCAGGATCAGCTCCGCGACTTCTCGCTCAGCATCATGGACGAGGACCGGGCACGCGTCAACGAGCTGATCGAGATCTTCGGCTACCCCTACGACGCCGACATCGGTGTGAACGGGACCTACCCGGCCGGGTATGACGGGCCCGATATCTACAACTACGACTTGATCGACCGCACTGAGATCACAGACTCCGAGATGCGGTGCAGCGAACAGGAGCTCGCGGCCGGGGAATGCCCGACCGAGACGGCCTCGTACGTGCTCGAATTTGCACCCATGGAATGCCTGGGCAACTACGTGACAACCCTGACCGGCTACGTCTACGGCCAGCCGTTCAAAGTCGAGGACGTCTGCCAGTCGGTCATGCCCACGGAGAACCTCGTGCTCGACTATACCGTGGGCATCGGCCTGGATGCCGGCTTCGGCCGGTACAAGCCATTGTCGTGGCCCGACGACAGCGCCCGCAAGGCCTGGGGCGAGATCCAGCGCAAGATGTGGGGAGTCTACGACGCCAAGACCGAGTATGAGACGGCGGCCGTGGCCTACAACAACCATGTCGAAGCCCTCGAAGAGCACTACAAGGCCATGAAGGATCGGGCCGAGTACCTGCGAACGAAGAACTCGCTCGATGCAGCGACTAAGGCCACGCTCCTGGCCCTGGACGAAACGATGCATGGCATCGACATCGGCAAGAGCATCTATGACATCATCAAGACCAGCATCTACGACAAGAGCTGGGCGACGGCCATGGGCCAGCCTTTTGTGGTCGGCATCGACAACGATATGGGGTTCATGGCAAGGCTTACCGCAATGATGGCGGGCTTCGCCTTCAAGGATGCGATGGACACGCTGGAGAGCCAGCTCTCACTGACCAAGAGCATCCTTGAGGGGACCAAGGAAGCGATCGAGACCGCGGCGGCCATCGGCATGTTCGACGAGGACGCCGATATGGAACTCAAGCAGATGGGCTACGAGATGAATGGCCTGCTGCGCGAGGAGCGCATGCTGCGTCTCAGCCTGTACCTGGCCGTCGACAACTACTACGGCTCGTTCGACGACTACAAGGCGGAGGTACAGCTCGGCTTCCGCAAGCTCCAGGACCTGATCCGGCTGCGCAAGCGGTGGGCCGGGCAGATTGCGGAGCAGCGCTACGGCGACATGGCTTATCGGATGTATCAGAACGACGCGCTGCTCAAGTATCGGCAGCAGTTCGACCTGGCACAGACCTACGTCTACCTGACGGCGGCGGCCTACGACTACGAGACCAACCTGCGGGGCGAGGACCCGGCTGCGGGCGGCAAGTTCCTGCGCGATATCGTCGCCACCCGCTCGCTGGGCGAGCTGCGCTGGACGACCGGCCCCTGGGATGTGGAGCCGATCGTCGGCTCCGGCGGGCTGGCGGAGCCGCTCGGCAAGATGCGCGACAACTTCGTGGTGCTGAAAGGCCAGATGGGCTTCAACAACCCACAGGCCGAGGCGAACCGGTTCTCGCTGCGCCACGAGCTATTCCGGCTGCGCGACGAGTCGGATGCCGCCTGGCGGCAGACCCTGGCGCGCTACTACACACCCAACATCTACGGCGAACCGGTCGTGGCTGAACTCGCCAAGCGGCCCTACGGCTCCATCGGACCGGAACCCGGGCTGGTCATCCCGTTCGGCTCGACCATCACCCGGCGGCTGAACTACTTCGGCAACCCGCTCGGCCCCGGCGACAGCGCATACAGCGCGACACAGTTCTCGACTAAGATTGCCAACGTCGGCATCTGGTTCGAGGGCTACGACACGAGCCGCCTGAGCCGAACCCCGCGCGTGTATCTCTTGCCCGGCGGCCAGGACGTCATCCGGCCACGGAACACGGAGGGTGTGCTGCGATACTGGAACGTGACCGAGCAACTCCTGCCCATCCCCTACCCGATCACGCAGGCCGACATGCAGAATCCGAAATGGATCCCCAGCATCGACGGGCTGCAAGGGCAGTTCCTGAAGGTCAAGCCGTATGCAGACATGCGGGCTTACCCATACACCGAAGACTTCGAGCCGACCGAGCTAAATACCGACACACGGCTCATCGGGCGGTCGGTTTGGAACAGCAAATGGGTGCTGGTCATCCCCGGCGCCACGCTGCTGTCCGATCCCGACAAGGGCATTGACCGCTTCCTGCAGGACGTCGACGACATCTACATCTACTTCCAGACGTATGCGTACGCAGGTACGGCGGCCGCGGCAGACGCGGGAGTCGAAGAGCAGGGTCTTGGGCAAGTGCAAGACCTGTCCTCACAGCCGCAGCAGGCAGCCGGCGTCTCTGCTCTGACGGCCGCGGACCCGAAGGCCATGCCCCAGCCGGATGCGCTGTTCTACGGCGTCGCGCTGCGCGATGGCGCGGCCATGGAAAGCGGGACGCTGACGGCTATTCTGCCGAGGGGCGGGGTGGTCACGACCGAGATCGCACCCATCACAGGCACAAGCTACAACTACGCGCTGGCAGTGCCGCTCAGCTACTACGACCCGGGCGTCACCCCCACAGCGGTTGACACAGCCCGCATTGCGGAGACGATCAGCTTCACCGTGAACGGTGTGCCCGCGGTGCTGCGCGATGCTACCGGCACGAGCTATCAGGCCTACCGGATCGACGACACTGGCAGCGGGTATGTCGTGACGGTCGATGTCAGCGGGCCAGGCAGCTACCCGCTTGGTGATGTCAACGTGAGCGGCCGCCGCGACTCTGCCGATGCCCTGCTCGTGCTGAAGTACGACGTCGGGCTGACGCCCGGCGTGACCACCTGGCCGCCCGGACCGGGCACCGTGTACCTGCCGCTGTGCGATGTCACGCAGGATGGCCGCTGCAACTCCACGGACGCGTTGCGCATCCTGATGTGCGACGTCGCGCTGGCAAGCTGTCCGGCGGGCGGGCCTGCTGCAGCCGTGGCTGACCCGGCGCTGGACGCGGCACAACCGGCGTTCTTCCGGCTCGAACAACAGCTCGACGGCGACGCATGGACGGTGCGGGTGATGGCGGAATCGCCGTATGCGCCGCTCGGCGCCACCGTCCTCAACCTGACCTACGACCCGGCCCGCGTGTCGGTCCTGAGTTGCAGCGAGAACCCGGCCCGACGAATGGGCCTCCCATCCGCCATGGACCTGGCCGCGTGCAACCCGGACTACGCTGAGGGCATAGTTAGATACACCGGCATCACAACCGGCGGCATTGTGGAAGCTGCTCCGCTGGCCGAAGTGCGCTTCCAGGTGTTGGACGCAGCGTTTGCAGAGCAACTATCACAGGGCGTTTCGCTGGCCGAGCTGGCTGTGGAGGCCGCCTTCGATGTGGACCTGAACACCCTGCGGCCCGAACTCATCGTGCCGGGTGATGACGAGCCGGCGACACTGAAGCCCATCTACCTGCCGCTCATCGTCAACGGACCGATCGCTTCAGCGGAGCCCCCCAGCGTGCCCGAGTTCATCCCGGAGGACGCGCTGCCTCCGCTGGAGCCGGAACTGAACGTCGAACCTGAACCGGCTGCGCCGGCGGACGAGTCGATAGCCGAACCCGAAACTTCACCGACGACGGGGACTCCGACCAGCGAACCTGAGCCGGCGGAGCCGCCGGCGGTCGAGTCGGAATAGCGAATACGCCGCAACAGGGGGAGCACGATGACAATGCCTGCCGCACCACAAGGTAACCTGAACCGGAGAGGCAGCACGCTGACCGGCGTGCCCGGCATCGCACCCGTCATTGCGCTCTTCACCGCGCTGGTCGCCGTGCTCCTCCTGATTGTCCCATCCGCCGCGTCGCGTCCCACCGCAGAGCCGGAGGCGACCTATCAAGTGGTGCTCTCGGTGGGTGCGACGCCCTATGCCTACGATCTGCGGCAGGGCAGCAGCCTGACGCTGCCCATTGCCGTAAATGTCACAGGCGCGCTGCCGCTGGCTTCCTTATCTGCGCTGCTGCAGTACAACCCCACCGAGCTGCGCCCGACGACCTGTGTTGCACGGCCCGGCGGACCTGGCGGCTACTGCAATGCAACCTATGACACGACGAACGGCCTCATCCGGTTCAATGTCCTGGCCGGCGCTGGAATCATGGGGGATGCAACCCTGTTCGATGTCACCTTCGAGACGGCCACAAGCCCGAAACTGAACCAGTCCAATCCGGTGACGCCGCTGATCGAAAACGCAGCCGACTCGCAGGGTAACACCATGACCTCCCAGGCCATCGGCAGCACGATCCGGGTCCTGAAGCCAGTTGCTACGGGCACCGTCGTGTATGTGGGTCCACCAGAGCAATCAAAGCCCTTCGAAGTCACACGCGGACTGACCACGACAGTGCCCATCTGGGTTACCGGCGTCACGGGCCTCGGCTCGGCCACGTTCTCGCTGGCCTTCAACCCGGCCGTCGTACGCCCGCTCGCCTGCCGACCCATTACAACAACCGATGGCAGCGCGTTCGGCACCTGCGCGCTCCACGACGACCATGTGGCTGCCAACCTGCTTTCGGCTGCCGGCATCTCCGGGTCGCTGGTGGCGTTCGAAGTGGATTTCACGGCTGCGGGCAGCAGCAGCAGCTCCCTGAACCTGACCATCGAGGCATTCAACACGCCGTCCGGCGTGCCGATACCGGTGCGCATCATCAACCAGTCGATCGACGTCCTGTCGGCCCCGGGCCCCGCGCTCCCGCTTCTCCGCCTCGAGCCAGCTACACAGAACCTTTACGGCGATGCGCGCGTGAGCGTGCATATCTTTCTGGATAGAGGCACGGAGCTGGCAGCAGGGAGCTGGGGCGTCCGCTACAACCAGAACGTGGTGCTGCCCGAGACCTGCCAGTTTGCGGCCGGACTGTCCAACGCCGTCTGCAACGCGACGGGTGAGCCGGGCCTCGTGCGTCTAACGGTGCTCGCCAGCGAGCCTCTCGCCGCTACGACCAACATCGCGACGCTGACCTTCCGCCGCCACCCGGAGGCGCATGGCGGCCTTAGCTCAGCGCTCCAGTTCGAAGTCTTCAACTTCGCGAACCTCGCCGGCGAGTTGATACCTTATAGTACGATGGGCGGGCAAATTCAGTTATTTGGGGAACTCGAAGGCGACGCACAGGTGCTCCTGGGATTTGCAGGCGCGCCGGCCGGAGGGTATTCGCTGCCCGCAGGCGCCGGCCTCGATCTGCCAATCACCTTGAGCGGGATTGCGCCGGACAAAGCCATCGGCAGCCTGAGCGGCACGGTGCATTACGACCCCTCAGTGCTGCGGCCGACGCGCTGCCTGCGGGCGGCCGCGGACCTGGCGTTCATGGGCTACTGCAACGCACAGCATGACCTGGCCGCAGGGATCGTGCGCTTCAACCTGGTCTCAGCCGGGGGGCTGTCCGGCGCAGTGACACCTTTCACCCTGACCTTCGAGGCGACTTCCAGCGCGGGCGCAGGGAAATCCAGCCCGTTGGACCTGAATCTGGATGCCATCACCGGACCGCTGGGCGAGCCGCGTACCTGGCAGGCCAAAGACAGCTCGGTGCTCGTCGGCTCTCCGATTGCGGCGCCCCGCATCCTCATCGGCCCGCCGGCGGGCAGCGGGCTCTACATCTTCGGGCGGGGGATCAAGCAGACGGTGCCGGTGTGGATCGAGGGAGTGACCAGCCTGGGAGCCGCCAGCATCACGTTTCGCTTCGACCCGGCGGTGGTGCAGGCGACCGGATGCCGCGTGCGCAATGACCTGATCCCGGGAAGCACGGGAGGTTTCTGCTTCATACCGGCCGGCGCGGGCACAGTGCGCGCCAACCTGCTGGCACAGCAAGGCTTCAGCGGCACGGGGCAATTCCTCGAGATCGACTTCACGGCAGCCAGCCTCGCCTGCGACATCAAGACCGCGCTGACGATCAACGTCGAAAACTTCGTCTCGACAGCCGAAGCCCCCATCGCCTCTACGGCGCGGCACGGCGAGTTGCGCGTGCCGTGTGTTGCCCCTGCCACACCCACGGCGTCGCCTACGGCAACTTACACGCTGGTCCCGACCGTAACATCCACGCCGACGGCGTCGCCCACGGCGACTTCCACACCGACGGCCACCGCCACCGCAACGGAAACCGACACCCCGACTTTCACGCCGACCATGACGAACACCCCGACGGAGACGCTGACGCCGACGGCCACCGCCACCGCAACGGAAACCGGCACACCTACTGAGACGCCGACCGTGACACTGACACCTACCGAAACGCCGGTCCCGACACATACCGAGACGCCGACAATCACCTTGACTCCGACCGAAACGCCGATACCCACGGAGACCGCGACGGCTACGGCCACCGCGACTTCGACGGCAACCCCGACAGAGACCGCGACGGCTACGGCCAGCGCAACCGCGACATCAACTGCGACCGCCACCCCAACCGCAACGGCAACGCCCGTCAGCGCCGTTCATATTGGCGATCTGGATGCGACAGTCGTTGTGGGCAAGAAGGACTGGCAGGCCAACGTCACGGTCCTGGTGCACAACCAAACGCACCAGCCGGTAGGGAGCGCAACGGTCTCGGGTGAGTTCAGCAATGCGCCCGGTGTCATCCGTACCTGCAAGACCGGCCCGGCAGGCACATGCACGGTGACTGCGACCAAACTGCCGCTGTCGCTCACCAAAGTGACATTCACAGTCACCAAGATCACGCACGCGACCTTGCCCTACGATGCCACCGCCAATCATGATCCCGACGGCGACAGCAATGGGACGAGCATCATCATCAGTCAGACGACGCTGGCGCAGCCGTCATGGCTTGCGCGCCTGGAGGCGTTCTTCGAGGGGATTGTGGCCTTGCTCTCGAGGAAGTGAAAGGCCGGCGAGTGCGCCGGCCTGCAAGATAACGGGCGGTCATGCGGCACCGGGGCAGTCGCACGGCCGCCCGTTGTCGCGTCCGTTACCCGGCCCCGCTGCCCCCGCCGCCGCCCGCGCCTCCGGCGCCTGCACCGCCCGCGCCCGATGAGCCGGTCGAGTTTGCCGCGGACATCATGACGACGAAGGAACCCATGCTCCCGTCGGGAGAACCGGCGAGCGCGTGGAACCAGCCCGGAATCTCCGCGCCACCCCGCTTTTGGAAGGCCTTGGCCCAATCTCCGGCCAGCCCGACCGCGGCGGCATATGGCAGATAGCGGTCGAACAGGCGCACGTCCCAGGCCGGCTCACGGCCCTTGGTCACGTCCTTCAGGTAGTTCGCAAAGCCCTGCCAGCGCATCGCCTCCCGTGCGCCGTCGTCCGAGAGCGGCGAATACGTGCCGGAGAGGATGAAGGCGGTCATACTGAGCACGAACACCGCCGCCGCCACCAGGAATCCGTAAGGCCCGAAGCGCGGAAGCAAGAGCACGGCCAGCGCCAGCAGCGGCAGGATGGCAATCAGGAGCGCGACGCCGATCACCATGAACCGCTGGCTAAACGCGCGCCGCGCCGGGTCCAGCAGGCGGGCACCCTCAAGCTCCGCGAGCAGCGGGTCGGAGAAGCGGCTGAACTTGCTGCCCAGGCGCTGGCCGAGCTCGGACAGTTTCACGCTCTCGCTGCGGCCAGACTTCGTGTTCAACATGAGATCGAGCAGGGCTGTTTCATGCGGCCGCAGGTCGGTCGCGTCGGGGTCGACCAGGCGGACCACGAAATCATGGGGCCGGTACCAGGTCTTCTCCGGCGATTCCTCGATGCTCAACACCCCGCGCTGCGCCAGGCTGAACAGCGCGGCAAGCGCATGGTTCGCCGTGGGCTTGCTCGCAGAGGCCGTCAAGGTGCCGGCCAGCGCGGGCGGCAGGTCACCTGGCAGCGTCGAGGCCCGCAGCGGTACATCGGGCAGACTCACGCCGCGGCGGCCGCGTGCCCAGAGGGCGTACAGGGCGGCGAGACCAGCACCCAGCACGGCCAGGGCTGTGCCCAGGACCCCCGGCATAGCGGCGCGGGCTGCCTGTGCGCGCGCCTGCCAGATGGGCGCAGTCGAGATGAGGCTGCCCGGAGCAAACGGGACCGCCACGGTCAGCGGCGTGTCAGGCTCCAGGTTGGAGGTGGTGAGGATGATCTGGCCGTCCGCTTCCGTCACCTCGGCGCGGCCGCGGCGCACCTCGACGGGGCCGCTGGGCTGCGCACCGGGGAGGTAGGTCAGGCGGACCGTGCTGCTCGCGATGCGATACTCGTAATCGGTCGGCAGCGCATTCCAGAAGAACAGGTCTGCATCCGCCTCCTGCCGCACCACGCCCGCGACCCAGTATTTCAGTTGGAAGACATGCGTTGCATCCGAGGTAGGAGGCAGGTGCCAGGTAATCTTGACCGGATCGCTGCTGGAAACTTCGAACTGGCCTGCGCCTTCGCCCTGCGGCATGGGCTGGCCGTCGAGGCTGACCTGGATGTTGGAGATGCCATCGGAATAATCCTCGGGCAGCTCACGGTACACATAGGTGAAGGGACCGCCCTCGAAGCGAAACTCGACGGTCTCGGTGACATCCAGCACGCCGTCGGCGAGCAGGTTCCACTCGACGTCGAACCGTTCAGCCGTATAGCTCTTGCTGGCCGCGATGACACCGAGCGGCGCCGCGACACCAGCCAGCAGGCCCAGCAGGATGAGCACGCTGATCCATCGTTTCGAGCCTATCAGTGAAATCTGCTCCGGCCGGTCTCTGACCGTGCCGGGGGCTCGGTCGAAGACCGGCCTCAGCGGGTTTTCGGGCACATATTTAGACATCGCACCCTCCAGTGATGACGCGTTCGTGCTGATTACATTATCGCGCTCTCCAGTGGGATGGAATATGACGCGAACCCACCCAGATAGGTGACAAGTAAACGACAGCAAAGCTGAATCAGAACTAAACCGATTCCAGAGTGAGTACCGCGGTCAGAACTGAGACAGGATTGACGGGATTACTCCTGTAAATCCTGTCAATCCTGTCCAGAATCGCCTCTGGTTTTCACATTGGACTGTGTATAGACCTGCGAGGCCGAGCGGTGCTCGGCAGTCCAAAGCGCGCCTTCAGGCCACCCGAAAGCGCGGGTCCTGCCGCGGCAGATTCACAGAGCGCAGGATGAGCGTGACGCGGCTGTCGAGCGGCAGATCAGGGGGCAGGTAGACTTGCGTCTCCAGCGCGAGCTCGGGGATGACGAAGACGCCGCTCTGTCCGCGGCGGTCGAGGAGTACGGCTTCGCCCTGCCAGCCGGGCTGCCGGCTCAGGTGGACGAGCGTCCAGTGGCGGTTGGACAGGTTCTCAGCCTGCCGTGCCGCGGCGATGGCCGGTTCCACCTCACCGATGCGCTCGATAATATCGGCTGCCGTCAGCAATGGCATGCCCGCCAGGTGGGCGCGCAACTGCTGGTGCGTGACGAGGTCGAGATAGCGGCGCAGGGGGCTGGTCGCCTGCACGTACGCGGGCAGCCCCAGCCCGAAATGCGGCGCGGGCGTGCTGCGATACTGGCTGCGCTTCATCGTCCGGCGAAGCGCAAACATCTCCGACAGGGCGGCCTCAGGCCCGAGCGGCGCGGCGCCGGCCGAGCCATTGTCCGGCGGGTCCTGCGTGGCGTAGGGCAGCGGGATCGCGTGCTCCGCCGCGTAGCGCGCGACCGCCTCGCCGGTCATGATCATCGCGTTCTCGACCATATGCCGGCTCGCGAGGGGCAGCACCGGGCTAATGCTCACCTCCCCACCGCGCACGCGCACGCTCGCTTCGGGCAGGTCGATGCTGACCGCGCCGTTAGCGCGGCGGCCGGCCTCATAGGCGTCCGTGAGCCGTCGCAGCGAGGCGAACGGCTCCTCGGCCAGCCGGATGTCCGCCTCCTCATAGGTCAGCCGGGCCACCCGCACGAGGCTGGGCATGATCTCGATGGACAGCGATCGGCCTGCCGCATCCACCTCCAACGCAAACGACAGCGCGGGCGAGACCTCCGCCAATCCCAAGCCCAGCAGCGGCGTGGTTGCCGCGGGCAGCATCGGCACCACCGTCTCCGGCAGGTGCAGCGTCACCCCGCGGCCGCGGCCGTCCAGATCGAGCGGACTATCAGGCGTCACCAGCGCAGCCGGGTCTGCCACATGCACCCACACGCGGCCGCCCGACTCCAGCGGCTCGAAGCTCAGGGCATCATCGGGCGTCTCGGTCGTCGCGTCGTCGATGGCGTAGGCGGGCAGGTGCGTCAGGTCGCGACGCGCCGCATCTGCACGGAAGAAGTCGGGTTCCGACCACTCTGCGGGCAGCGGCAGGTCCGGCGCACGGAGAGTCAGGTTTAGGCGGATCGGATAGGGGTTGACCGTCGCGTCCCATGCGCCGAACTCCAGCAGGGTCGCGTGCGCGTTCTCCGGCGATTCCTCGCGGCCCAGCGCGCGCATGACCCGGCTGCGCTCGATGCGGCCCAAGGCCAGGTCTTCCACCTCGCGCAGATAGCGCCGGTCCTCCGGCTCGACCTGGGCGGCCCGCGCCCGGACCAGGAACGCGTCCCAGGCGGCCTTCTCCGCAGCCTCGGCCGCGCGGCTGGCCTCGGTGCGGGAGACCTCCTCCGCCGAAGTGACCGTGATATGTTCGGGCGTGCCGCGGAAGTAGAGGCCGTCGAGCACCTGCTGCCAGGCGGCCCAGGCAGTCGCGGGGCTGTACTCGCCATACGCAAGCTCGGCCAGCTCAGGCAGGGAGGTCTCGCCGCCGCTCAGGATCTCCCAGGCGGTCGCCAGGTCTGCGCCGACCGGCTCGCGCAGCTCCGCCAGGCTGCGCAGCGGGCCCGGGTGCAGCGGCACCACATCCTTAGGCCGGACGCGGGCAACCTCCCCGCCTTCCAGTTCGAGCACCAGCTTTTCGCCGGATTCGCTGATGCGCGCCGGGCGGGTGCGATAGTAGACGAGGCCGTTCTGACGGATCGGGATTTCGGGCATAGACGCTCATTTCACAGTGGGCTGAACGGGAGTCTATCACAGCGCCCGACGGTTGACAATCCGCCACGGCTGAGCCACAGAGGACACCGAGGACACTGAGATTCTGGCCTTGGCGAGTCAGCATCGCCCTCTATGTCCTCTGTGACCTCTGTGGCTGATAATCCCAGCGTGCACTCTGTGTTTTACCTCACTGGCAATTCACGAAGAAAACGCTTATGATAGGGCCATATGCCGAGAGGAATGTAGCAGGCGTGTAAGCGAAAGGGAAATGCCATGGAGAACAGCCAGCAGGCAGAGCCAACCAAGGGCGAAGCCATTCATAACGAGCCGCTCAAGAGCGGGACCAATCGAAATGGGTCGAGCAAGAACGCGCCGCAGGGCGGCGGGCCGAACAAAAGCGGCCCGGTCAAGGGGGGAATGCCCCGACCGGACCCGGACGATGACAAGCAGCGCCAGGAGCAGATGCAGCGGATGGTCCGCACAGGCATCACCTACGTCATCGTCGGTTTCATTGTGCTGTGGCTCTTCCAGCAATTCGTGCTCGGTCCGACGCTGTATCAGGCGGTCGAGATTCCCTACAGCGAGTTCCGCGCCAAGCTGGCAGACGGCCAGATCGTCACCGCGGTCATCGGCGCTAACGACATCATGGGCGACATGAAGGACCCGAATGCGCCGGCAGAGACCGCCGAAGGGACGGAACCTGCGGCCACCGTTCCGGTCACCCCAACGACCGGCCAGCCGATCCGGTCTGTCGCCGGCACGACGCCCGGCACGATCCGGTATGATACGGTCATCGCAGCGGGCGGCGACCCGAACCTGGTCGAGGATCTGGAGGCCGCGGGCGTCGAGTATCGCTTCCAGCGGCCGGCCAGCCCGGCAGGCGCGCTGCTGCTCTCGTGGATTCTGCCGCTGGGCCTGCTGGCCGTCTTCTGGTACTTCCTCTCCCGCGCGCGGGGGGCTATGATGGGCGGCGGCGGCGCGGGCGGCATGGGCGGCATCTTCGGAGTCGGCAAAAGCAAGGCTACCGAAGTAAAGGCCGAGGATGTGGGCGTCACCTTCAAGGATGTGGGCGGCGCGGACGAGGCGATCGCGGAGCTGCAGGAAATCATCCAGTTCCTCAAGTACCCCGAGCAGTTTGCCAGCCTCGGTGGACGGATTCCGAAGGGCGTGCTCCTGGTGGGGCCGCCCGGCACAGGCAAGACCCTGCTGGCAAAGGCGACGGCAGGCGAGGCCGGCGTCTCGTTCTTTGAGACCAGCGGTTCCGAGTTCGTGGAGATGTTCGTGGGTGTGGGCGCGGCACGCGTGCGTGATCTGTTCGAGCAGGCGCGCAAGGCGGCCCCGGCCATCGTGTTCATCGACGAAATCGACGCCATCGGCCAGAGCCGCGCAGGCACCGTGCGCGTCGGCGGCAACGACGAGCGCGAGCAGACGCTGAACCAGCTCCTGGCGGAAATCGACGGCTTCAAGACCAACGCCGAGCGGCCCGTCATCATCATGGCCGCGACCAACCGGCCGGAGATCCTGGATCAGGCGCTGCTGCGCGCCGGCCGCTTCGACCGACAGATTCAGGTCGGCAACCCCGACTTGATCGGCCGCCAGCAAATCCTGCGCATCCACAGCAAGAACATCAAGCTGGCGCCCGACTTCGACATCGAACGGGCCGCGCGCATGACGCCCGGCTTCAGCGGCGCGGACCTCGCGAACATCATGAACGAGGCGGCGCTGCTGGCCGCGCGGCGCCGCGCCGATGCAGTCACCATCGTGGACTTCGAGCGCGCCATCGAGCGCATCGTGGCCGGGCTGGAGCAGCGGACGAAGATGCTGAATGAAGAGGTCAAGACGGCGGTGGCGTATCACGAGGCGGGCCACGCGCTCGTCGCTGCGCTGACGCCGCATTCGGACCCGGTCAGCAAGATCAGCATCGTCCCGCGCAGCCGGGGCGCGCTGGGCTACACGCTACAGATGCCGGAGGAAGACCGCTACCTGCTGCGCAAGGCCGAGCTGGAGGACCGCATCGCGGTCATGCTCGGCGGCCGCGCGGCGGAGAAGGTCATTTACAACGAGATCAGCACGGGCGCGAGCGACGACATCACCCGCGCGACGGAGCTGGCGCGGCGGATGGTCACGGAATTCGGCATGAGCGAGGCGCTCGGGTCGGTGCGCTACGCCGGGCAGCAGATGCAGTACCTCGGCGGCGCCATCGAGGACAACGCCAGCCTCAGCCCGGAGACGCGCGAGCTGATCGACAAGGAGATCAAGCGCATCATCACCGGGCAGTATGACCGGGCGCAGGCGCTGCTGACCGAGAATCGTCCTGCGCTGGAAATGCTGACGCGCGAGCTGCTCCGCTGCGAGACGGTGGACGCGAGTGCGGTGAAGGCCGCACTCGCAGGCGAAGAGCGCGAGTGTGCATCTGAGGAGCCGCTCCAGACCATCACCGGCCAGCCCTCCGAGCAGGGTCCGGCGATTGTCATCCGCGAGGACACAGAGAATTAGCAACCGCGGAAGACGCAGAGCACACGGAAAATCGAGCAACACATGGAGTCGAGGCTTTAGCCGGATGGGTTGATTGAGAATGTACA
>DAOUGK010000040.1:0-4339 GCA_034429055.1 Anaerolineae bacterium
CTGTTCGTCGGCCCGCGCGCAGGGTGGGACGGGAGCGCGCAGCCCCTCACGCCCGACGGGAAGCAGTTCGGCTGGCGTCACCTGGGGATGGACCAGCTCGCGTACGCGCTGGCGGACGTACTGCGCGGGGTGGAGCAGGGCATCCGCAGCATCCTCGTGGCCGACGAGGGGCTGCTGTGGCTCGTGGGCCAGGCGAAGGCACGCGGCCTGCTGCCCGCAGACCTCGTCAGCAAGGCGTCGGCGGTCATGGGCTCGACGGCCAACCCGGTCAGTGTGCGGATGCTGGAACAGGCCGGGTTGACAACGGTCAACGTGGCCTCCGACATCTCACTGGCGAAGCTGGCCGCGCTGCGCCAGGTCGTGGACCTGCCGGTGGACCTGTACATCGAAGGCCCGGACGGCTTGGGTGGGTTCATGCGCTATTACGAGGTGCCCGAGTTGGTGCGCGTGGGCGCGCCGCTCTATCTCAAGTTCGGGCTGCGCAATGCGCCCAACATCTACCCCAGCGGCCTCCACCTCCAGGCTGCGGCGGTCGCCACGGGCCGCGAACGCGTGCGCCGCGCTGCGATTGCACTGGAACTGCTCGCCCGGTCTGGCGCAGAGTACCGTACTTCGGAGCGTGGAGCCGTGGGGCTAGGCGTACCGGTCATCTGAGGTGCCAGCAGCAGCATCCGGTTGTGAGGGATTTTGGTATGTCTGAGATCACGATACGGGGCGCGCGGCTGCATAACCTCAAGAACGTCACGCTGACGATCCCCAAGAACAAGCTGGTGGTCTTCACCGGCGTGTCGGGGTCGGGCAAGTCCACTCTGGCCTTCGACACGCTGCATATGGAGGGCCAGCGCCAGTACCTGGAATCGCTCGGCATGGTGACCTACGGCAGCAAGCCGTCCGTCGATAGCATCACCGGCCTCTCGCCCTCGATTAGCGTGGACCAGGGACTCACCAACCGCTCGCCGCGCTCGACGGTCGGCACGGCCACCGAAGTGTTCACCTATCTGCGGGTGCTATATGCGCGAGTGGGCCACCGGCCCTGCCCGCGGTGCGGCAGGGATGTCCCGCCGGACCATGAAGGCGGCTACGAGGGGCTGTGGGACGAGGAGTCAGACGAGCTGACCGAGTCAAATGAACTGACCGAGACGGGCGATTCGGCCCCAACGAGTGAACTGCCCGAAGCGGACGGCGAGTGGGTGCCGTGCCCGCACTGCGGCACACGGCTGCCCGCTATGAACATGGCGCACTTTTCGTTCAACAAGCCGGCCGGCGCGTGCCCCACCTGCACCGGACTCGGTACCGTCTATACGGCGGATGTCACCCGCCTGCTGGATGAAGACAAGAGCATCCTCGACGGCGCGGTGGCCGGCTGGCATAAGGCAGCGATTCCGTATTACACGCAAACATTGCAGGCTGCAGGCCGCTACTACGGCTTCGAGTTCGACCCCGCGATCCCTGTGCGCGACCTGCGCGCGGCGCAGCGCGACCTGCTGCTGTACGGCGTCATGGACGCTGCCTTCCGCCGCCACTTCCCCGGCGTCGAGCCGCCGCCTACGGTCGCAAAGGGCCGGTTCGAGGGCCTTGTCACGAACCTGCTGCGCCGCCATGCGGAACGTGCGAGCGACACGGAGTATCGGGAGAAGCTCGAACGCACCCTCGTACAGACGACCTGCCCCGACTGCCGCGGCGCGCGGCTGCGCCCCGAGTCGCGTGCGGTCACAGTGCTGGGCCGTCACCTGGTGCGGGGGGAGGGTCCTTCGACTGCGCTGCGCTCCGCTCAGGATGCTTCGACTGCGCTGCGCTCCGCTCAGGATGCTTCGACTGCGCCCGCACCGCCCGGACAGGGGCTGAGCGGTGCGGACTCCGCTCAGGATGCTTCGAATCCAAACGAAGAAGCCATCTCACGGCTATCGTTCCTCCAGTTGGCGGAATGGGTCGATGGACTGCAGACCGGGCTGCCACCGGAGGACTGGCTGGTGGCCGAACCGATCGTGACCGACCTGCGCGAGCGCGTGCGGCGGCTGGTGGAAGTGGGGCTGGGCTACCTGACGCTGGAGCGGGCCACGCCTTCCCTCTCCGCCGGCGAGGGTCAGCGGCTGCGGCTGGCTGCGCTGCTCGGCTCAGGCTTGACCGGCGTGCTGTATGTGCTGGACGAGCCGACCATCGGCCTGCACCCGCGGGACACCCCGCGGCTCACCGGCATGCTCCGCGCCCTGCGCGACCTGGGCAACACGGTCCTGCTGATCGAGCACGATCTCGAGATGATCGCTGCCGCTGATTGGGTGGTGGATTTCGGGCCGGGCGGCGGTCGCAACGGCGGCCAGATCATCGCGCAGGGCACGCCGGAGCAGGTCGCCGCGAATCCGGAGTCGCTGACGGGGCGCTACCTGAGCGGCGCGAACGCGATTCCTGTTCCCGCCGTGCGCCGCCGGCCGCAGGGTGGGCCGGATGCCGGCCCGTGGTTGACTGTCCACGGCGCGCGGGAACACAACCTGCAGGATATCACCGTCCGGTTCCCTCTGCGCGGCCAGGACGGGGCCGGGATGCTCGTGGCTGTCACGGGCGTCGCGGGATCGGGCAAGTCGTCGCTGATGTTCGACATCCTGGACCGGGCCGCGCGGCAGCGGTTCTTCGGTGCGTCCGCAGCACCGGGCGCGCACGACCGCATCACCGGCTGGCAGCACCTGGACAAGGTCATCACCATCGACCAGACCCCTCTCGGGCGGAGCACGCGCTCCAACGCGGCGACGTACACCGATGCGTTTACACCTATCCGCGAGACCTTCGCGGCCCAGCCCTCAGCCCGCGACCGCGGGTTGACTGCGCAGCATTTCTCGTTCAATGTAGCCGGCGGGCGCTGCGAGCGGTGCGAAGGCGCGGGGGTGCTGGCCGTGGAGATGCACTTCCTGTCCGACGTGCTGGTGCGCTGCCCGGCGTGTCACGGCCGGCGCTACCGCCGCGAGGTGCTGGAAGTCAAGTACGCAGGCGACACCGGCCGGGGCTATGATATCTCCGAAGTGCTGGACCTGACCATCGCGGAGGCGCTGGCGCTGTTCGAGGGGGTCCCGGCGGCCAGGGCGCGGCTGGCGTTGATGGTCGAGACGGGCCTGGGGTATCTCCAGCTTGGGCAGCCCGCCTCGACCTTCTCAGGGGGCGAGGCGCAGCGCGTCAAGCTGGCGCGGGAACTGGCGCGGCGCGGGACGGGCCGCACCCTCTACTTGCTGGACGAGCCGACGACAGGACTGCATCCTGCGGATACGGCCCATCTGTTGCACTTGCTCCGGCGGCTCGTCGATGCGGGCAACACGGTCATCGTCATCGAGCACAACCTGGACGTCGTCAAGGTGGCCGACTGGGTCATCGACCTGGGACCGGAGGGCGGCGCGGCCGGCGGGCGGGTCATCGCGGAGGGCTCGCCGGAGGTCGTCGCGGACACGCCGGGATCGCACACCGGTGCGCTGCTGCGCGCCATGGTTGCAGGTTAGCAGGTGGAAGGTTGCAAGTTGAGCTGGTCAGTTATGTTCCGAACCTTCAACCTGCAACCTGCGAACCTGCAACCGGTCATCAGCCCGTGATGACGCGCTTGCTGCGCGTCGTCTGCAGCGCGTTCTCCGGCAGGCGGCGGTTGAGGAAGTCCAGCGACAGTTCGATGGATTCGCGCGCCTCGTCCGGCGTGGTCGTCCCGAGGGTGACCATGTCGCAGTCGCGGATGGTGTTCCAGACATAGGCCAGGCCGACCGGCGGGAGCAGCCGACCCGCCGCGAGCGGCTTGATGGTCATCACCGGCTTCTTCGCGTTGCGGATGAGCCGCATCACCCAGTCCACCTCGACCTGCATCAGGAAGCCGATGGCATTGTAAATCTGGATATACGTCTCGATGTCCACGCCGGTCTCGTCCGCAATGGTGATGGTCTCCGGCGCATGCGTGGACAGGCCGGGAATCATCCCCCGTTCACGGATCATCTTGCTGTACTTATCCATGTCGCGCAGCTTGCGGTGCATCCGGTCGAGCAGCGCGTCGGTCATGCCCTGGTGCGGCATGCAGAAGGTTGCGCCCATGCGCATGCACAGGTCGAACACACGCTGCGGGTCGAGCTCCTCCGGCCCGTCCGGCAGGATGTTGAACCAGGGCGTCAGGACGAGGATGACCTTGCGGCCCGTGCGCTGCTGCGCCTCCTGGATGCCGTCGATCAACATCTGGTTCTGCGGCCCCATGACCGTGTCCACACCGTAGCTCAGGAAGACCTCGAGGATATCGGCGATGCTGTCGCGGGTCTGGTAATTCTTGATGAAGCGGTCCTTCGCCGCGCTCGTGTGCGAGTAGCCGAGGAACCAGTTCGTGCCG
>DAOUGK010000041.1:0-42037 GCA_034429055.1 Anaerolineae bacterium
TATACCGGGGAGAAGTGGGAAGACGGCTTCGAAACGTGGGCGCTCAATCTGACGCGCGACACCACCACCGGCGAGCTCTACTATCTGCCCTATATGTCGAACCAGACTTTCTGGGTCTACAACAAGGAGATCTTCGCGAAGGCCGGCATCACCGATGTGCCCGCCCAGCCGACGTGGGATCAGTTCGTGGAATGGTGTGAAAAAATCAAGGCTGCCGGCTATATCTGTATCGCGCAGGAAGGCATGGTGGACCGCATCTGGGGTGGCGGCAAGCTGCCCTGGGTCATGCGCTCTGCCATGGATCAGTATCGCCGCTCCGATATCGAGCTCGTGCAGTGCCAGCCGGGGGACTGGTGTTATCGCGAGGAGATCGATGCCAAGTGGCAGTATGATCCGACCGATCCGCGCAACGATGACCAGGACCAGGTCTCTATCAACGTCGTGCGGCATCTCGTGGCGCTGCGCGATGGAGCGATCCGCTTCGACAACGAATGCACTGCCGAGATGATGGACAACCTCGGTCGCATCTTCAAGACCGCCAACGGTTTTGTGCCGGAGGGCTGGATGGGCATCAGCGACACGTACCCGCTCTTCCTGACCCAACGGGCCGCCACACGCCTGTGGACCGGCGCCGTCTACACGCAGTTCTCCAAAGATATCAAGGCCCTGGCCGAAGGCGTCTATGAGGATCAGGCCGCAGTCACCGAGGACGCCGCCAAGGCCGCAGTCGAGTTCGAGTTCGGCACCTTTGCCTTCCCCACGATGGAAGGCCCCTGCGTGCAGGCGAAGGCGCGCGCCAACGAACTGCCTTCCGGCTATCTCGCGCTGCCCAAGAAAGACCGCGCCCAGAACGACCTCGAAGTGGACTTCGTAATGTTCTGGACCAGCCCCGAGGGAATGAGCATCTACCTGGACAACAAACTGGATGAGCAAAACCTCCAGGGCGGCATCCAGGGACCGACGATCATCAAAGGCGTCGAACTGCCGGCCAAGTGGGCGGATATCTTCGCCAACCAGACCTTCATCGGCAACTACGAGAAACCGGGCGCGCCGGCCGATAAGGTGGCGCGCGGCTTCTACTTCTACGAACCGACCAAGCGCGATTGGGCCATCATGGTCCAGGATTTCTTCAACGACAAGCTGACATCTGAGGAATTTGCCACCCGGTATCAGAAGCTGCTCGAAGATAACTGGGATGGCCTGCTGGAATACCTGAACATGACGCCCGAAGACCTCGATCACCCGGAGAAACGCCCGCCGAACTGGGTGGGCGGCGGGCCGTACTGAGCGTCTGCAACCGACAGAAGCGATAAGTGGATGCGCGGTGCAACCCACCGGCAGCATCCGCTTGTCGCTTCTGTCCGCTAACATCCTGACATAGCATGGTGTCACTGATGAAGATATTCCCGCATTGGCGGCGGACATTGCTATTCCTCACCTGCCTGCTGCTGGGCGTCGCGCTCGTCGCTTCCCTGGCAGCGGCGCCGGCATCCGCCCAGATGGGCGGGATTTCCACAGAAGTCGCAACCGGCGGCTGGGTCCAGGCCGCGGCCGTCACAGCCGACGGCAGTCGCATTGTGATCGGTTCGCGGGACAACATCGTACGCGTGGTGGACCCCACAGGCCAGCCGCTTTGGGAGTTCACGGCGACGAACAGCATCCTCGGTGCCGACACCACGGCCGATGGGACCTGGACGGTCATCGCATCCGAGGACCGGAACGTCTACCTGCTGGATGCCGGCGGCGCAACGCAGTGGCAGTACCGCGCGAACCAGGCGATGAACAACGCGGCGGTCGCAGAAGACGGCTCCCTCGTGGCCGCCACGTCGGGTGACCGCAGCTTCTACGTGCTGGATGGCTCAGGCAATCTGATCTGGCGGGAAGTGCTGGGAATCGACGTCCGGGCGGTCGCCATCTACGGGACGGGCGAGCGGGCCCGCGTCGTCATCGGCTCGGACGACGGCTATGTCACCATCTATAACCGGGACGGCGGTACGCTCCTGAGAAGCCGGCTGGATTACGACGTGCAGTCTCTCGCAGTCACAACCAACGGCCGCTGGATCGTAGCTGGCACCAGCGATGGGCTGGTGAGCCTGCTCGACGGCAGCAATGGGAAGGTCGTCTGGCAGTACAAAACTGAAGGGAAGGTCACCAGCGTCGCGATGACGGCAGACGCAGGGACCATCCTGGCGGGGTCACGTGACAAAAAAGCCTACCTGCTCGACGGTGACGGCAAGCTCATCCAGGCCTTTCCGATGCAGAGCGAGGTGCTGGCTACGGCCATCTCGGGCGACGGTGCTGTGCTGGTCATAGGCGGCACGAATAATCGTGCAGTATTGACCGATCGACATGCGGCGGAGGCCAGCCACACACAAGCCCAGGCACGCAGCCGGCTCATCAACGGCATCGCGTTGGCGAGCATCATCGTAAGCATCGGTGCGGCGGTCGCCTTTATCCGGGGCACGCCCGCCGGCCGGCACATCTGGCGCCAGGGCACGGTCCGCCCGCGCGGGCTGCTGCGGTCCATGTGGCGCGAGCGTATCGCCTACCTCATGATCTTCCCGACCCTTGCGCTGCTGCTGGTGTTCAATTACTACCCTGCATTCTCCGGCCTGTTCCATGCCTTCACGGAGTGGAGTCCCGGGGCGCGAACCGAATGGGTCGGGCTGGCGAATTTCGAATTTCTGCTCACCGACCGATTTTTCTTATCGAGCTTCCGTAACACCGTTGTCCTCGTCATCGTCGCCATTCTTAAAACGCTCACCATGCCGCTATTGGTCGCGGAACTCATCTTTGCGATCCGGCACAATAAGGCGCGTTACTGGCTGCGCACCCTCTTTATTGTTCCTCTGATCCTGCCCCTGGTCGTCGAAATTCTGCTTTGGAATAACATGTATGATCCGACCATCGGGTTGTTCAACCAGACGCTCATCGCGTTAGGGAGGGCGGACTGGACGCGCGCGTGGTATGGCGACGAGAGCCTTGCACTGGGTTCCATCATCTTCATCGGGTTCCCTTGGGTCAGTGCCTTCGCGTTGCTCGTCTTTTATGGGGGCCTCATCGCCATCTCCGAGGAGATTTTCGATGCGTCCAAAGTCGACGGTGCGTCGGGCTTTCGCCGCTTTCTGCACATCGACCTGCCGATGCTGATCGGCCAGATCAAGCTGCTCCTGATCCTGAACTTCATCAACGCAGTGCAGACCTTCGAGCTTGTCTACCTGACTACGGGCGGTGGGCCGGGATCGGCCACCTATACCCCCGCGCTCGAGCTCTATTACCAGGCCATGCGTATGCACAAGATGGGGGTGGCTTCGGCCATCGGCATGGTCCTGTTCGTCATCATCATGGCAGGCACGATCGTGAATATGCGATTCGTGCGTTCCTCGACCGAATACGAAGCGTAGTGGCCTTGCGCTGCCGCGCCACAGAGGAAACGTAAGCGATGGACACCACACTGGCACCCATGACGGACGCGACCCGGCACGCCCGCGAGGACAGCAGGCACCGCCTGCGCAGCGCGGCCTCGCAGGGCCTCATCTATGCCATCCTGATCCTGCTGCTCGCGCTCACCTTCGCGCCCCTCATCTACCTGGTGATTCTCTCGCTGAAGGATAACGGGCAGATCTACGGGCGCTTCTGGGCGCTGCCCAATCCGGTCCGTTGGGCCAACTTCTCGACTGCGCTCCAGGTGATCGTCCGGCCCATGCTCAACTCCATCATCACCACGGTCAGTTCCACCGCAGGCACGCTGCTCTTCGCCAGCATGGCCGGTTACGCATTCGCCCGCCGCCGGTTTCCCGGTAAGGAGTTCATCTACACGGCCATCCTGGCCCTGCTGATGATCCCGCCGATCTTGACCCTGATCCCGGCTTACGTCCTGATCTACAACTTCAACATGCAGAATACCTACTGGGCGCTGATCCTGCCGTGGATGTCGGGCGGCCAGGTCTTCGCGCTGCTGCTCTGCCGGAGCTTCTTCGCCACGCTGCCGGAGGAATTCTTCGACGCCGCGCGCATTGACGGCGCATCGGAGTTTGCCTCGTTCATCCGCATCGCCGTGCCTCTCTCGATTCCCATCCTGGTCACCGTGGCCGTCGTGCGCCTGGTTACCACCTATAACCAGTTCATGTGGCCCCTGGTGGTCATCTCCAGCCCCTCACGTCAAGTGGTGGCGGTCGCGCTCACCCAGTTCACCTCGGAAATCGGCATCACCGATATCGGCCCACAGATGGCAGCCTATATCCTCGCATCGGTGCCGCTCATCGTGATCTTCTCGCTCGGCATGAAGCAATATGTACAGGGCATCACCGCCGGCGGCCTGAAAGCCTGACAGACAGGGCCTATGTCTTCACCCAATATTCTGCTCATCCTCGTGGACCAACACCGCTACGACTGCGTCGGCGCGAACGGGCATCCCCTCGTGCAGACACCCCACCTCGACCGCATGGCGCACGAAGGCGTCAATTTCAGCCATGCGTTCACGCCGATTGCAGTGTGCTGTCCGGCCCGCGCGTCGCTCATCACCGGCCTGTGGCCCGTGCAGCACGGCGTCCTCTTCACCGAAATGGCCGAGGCCTACCGCCCGATGCGGACAGGATTGCCCGTGTTTCCGCGCGGCCTGCGCGATGCAGGCTACTATGTCGCCTGTGCGGGCAAATGGCACGCAGGCACGGAGGGCGGCCCGCTCGAGCACGGCTTCGACGAGTACATCCCCGAGAGCGGCTATGCCCGGTGGCGCGAGGCGCAAGGCCTGCCGCCGCTGCCGAGGCGCAACGGGTTCTTCGGCGAGACCGATCCTGCCATCTCCGCCGGCCAATCCCGGTTGGCGTGGACCGCCGGTCAGACCCTGACGCTGCTGCAGAAGGCCCGCGATCGGGGCCAGCCCTTTTTCATCATGTGGTCACCGAGCGAGCCGCACCTGCCTAATGTGGTTCCCGAGCCCTATGCCTCACTCTATCCGCCCGCCCGGGTGCCGCCCTGGCTGAGTTTCAGCGACCCGCTGGCCGGCAAACCGTACATCCAGCGACAGCAGCGGGTCAACTGGGGCGTTGAAGGTTGGACCTGGGAGCATTGGGCGCCCACGGTGGCCCGTTACCTGGGCGAAATCACGCTGCTCGACGCGCAGGTCGGACGGCTCCTTGCAGAGTTAGATGCCTTAGGCCTGGCCGACGACACGATGGTGATCTACACGAGCGATCACGGCGACCTCTGCGGCGGGCACGGGATGGTGGACAAGCATTATGTCATGTACGACGATGTGATGCGCGTGCCCTTCATCGTGCGCTGGCCACGGCTTTCGGCAGATGGCGCGGCCGACGCGGGCGGCACCTGCGATGCGTTCGTGACGACCGGCCCTGACCTGGCTCGCACTTTCTGCGGGCTGGCCGGTGTGTCCGCCCCGGCAGCCATGGCGGGCCAGGATCTCGTGCCCCTGCTCCGCGGCGCGCCGGGCGACCGGGAGTATGCCTTCGGCTGTTATTTCGGCAATCAATTCGGGATGTACAGCCAGCGCATGGTGCGCGACCGCGGTTGGAAGTACATTTGGAACCCGACTGCAGAGGACGAGCTGTACGACCTCCGGGCCGATCCCGGTGAGTTACACAATCTCATTGCCTCCCCTGCCGCGGCGGGTGAGCTCGCGCGGCTCCGCACTCAATTGGCCGCCTGGCTCCGGCAAGTACCCGATCCGCTCTATAACGCGTTCACCCGCGGGCAGCTCGACCAGGGAGAAAAGCTCTGAGCCGGGGCAGACCAAACCGCCACCAGGGCCCCATCATTATGTCACTTTGTCAGAAACCCTATAGGGGGGTATAATGGGGTGTGCCCGGACCTCAGGGATCGGGCACCATGCTGGTTGATAGGTGATTGCCATGAGCGAATTAGTCAAACTCCGTGAACAACCGGCCGCCCGCGAACTGTATCTGCTGGCGGGCTGGCAACAATGGGCTGATGCCGGCAACATCTCCTCCGGCCTGCCCGAATACCTCGTTGACAGAACCGGCGCGCGCCTCATCGGTGAGCTGAACGTCAGCAGTTGCTACCTCTTCCAGGTGCCGGGCACGCACCACTTCCTGCGCCCGGAAATCAAGCTAGTCGAGGGTCATCGCGAAAGCCTGACCAAACACGCGAACCGGTTCTACTACACCGAGAGCGGCGACCGCGGACTGGTGATCTTCGTTGGTGATGAGCCGCACGTCGATGTCGAGCGGTATGCAGAAGCGTTCTTCGAGATGGTCAAGAAGCTGGGCGTGCGACGAGTCGTGGCGCTCGGCGGCGTCTACGCGCCGATGCCCTTCGATAAGGTGCGCGAGATTCACGCCATCTACAGCCTCCCGCATATGAAGGAGGAATTGGAAAACTACGCGGTCAAATTCTCCAGCTACGAGGGCGGTGTGACCATCGGCAGCTATCTCGTGGACCAGGCGGAGGCCGAAGGCATCGAACTGCTCTCCTTCTACGGCTTTGTACCGGCCTATGACCTCTCGCAGCTTTCGCAAAAGCTGGAGGGCATCCGCATCGAGACCGACTATCGTGCGTGGTTCGAGATCATGCGCCGCGTGAATCACATGTTCGGCCTGTGGATCGACCTGTCGGACCTGGAAAACAAGGGAGACGAGCTGACGGAGGAATTCGCAGCCAAGCTGCGCGAACTGGATGGCAAGATGCCGCAGCTCAAGATGAAAGAGCACCTGGCGAGCCTGGCTTCCGACTACACCGAACTGCCTTTCATGCAGCTCGACAGCATGTGGGAGACGGAGCTGGATGACATCCTCGGTCACCTGGACGACGAGACGTGACAGGGTGAACGGGGTGACGGGGTGAGGAGGGGAAGAGGGGAACAGGGGAACAGGTGAGGTCTGGAGTCGAGGCTTCAGCCGGTTTGGTCGTGGGCCAGCGTTCACTGTGATACCGGCTAAAGCCTCGACTCCAATTTCCCCTCTTCACCTGTTCCCCTCTTCACCTGTTCCCCTCCTCACCTGTTCCCCTCCTCGCCCCGTCACCCCGTCACCGCACCGGCGGCTGGATGATCTCCAGCGTGATGTCGTCGGGATCGAGGAAGTAGCATGTGAAGCCGCCCTTGTTGATGCCCGCCTCGATGGCGACCGGCTCGCTGCGAAAACGCACCCCCAGGCCGGCCATGCGCTCATACTCCGCATGGATGTCATCCACCTCGAACGCCAGGTGCGCCGTACCGGTATTCTTCGTCCGCGTATCCACCTTCACGCCCGGCGGCGCCACATACTCTACTAATTCCAGCATATGACCTGACCGCGAGGGCGGCCCGGCCTTAATGCGCAACTGCGCAACCTTAAGGTGTGCATCCTCGTAACCGACCAGCTTACGCGTATATGCGTTCGCCTGCTCCTGGGTGTGCACCAATTCCATGCCCAGGACGTCACGGTAGAAGAGGACGGATTGCTCGATATCTGAGACGGTGAAGCTGAAGTGCCAGGTGTTGACGAGCATCGGGAACTCCTTGTGGGAACCGCGAAGGCGCGAAGAACGCAAAGTTTTTTGCTTTGTTCTTAGCGTCCTTCGCGCCTTCGCGGTTCAATCCTTGCGTGCCGCAGCGAGCACGCGGTCGGTGAACAGCCCTGCCAGCCCGGTGTAGGCCTCGGGCCGCAGCAGTTCTGCGATCTCTGTGGCCGTCAGGTGCTCGCTGACCCGTGCATCGGCCAGCAGCAGGTCGGCCAGCGGACGGCGCTGCTCGAACGCTGCCATCGCTGCCTCGTAGACGATATCGTGCGCGACCTGCCGGCCCACGTGCTCACCCAGCGCCAGCATCACGGCCTCAGACAGGATGAGCCCATGCAGCGCG
This sequence comes from Anaerolineae bacterium, assembly GCA_034429055.1. Lineage (GTDB taxonomy): Bacteria > Chloroflexota > Anaerolineae > CG2-30-64-16 > CG2-30-64-16 > MWBF01. Next base: position 7,820 of record DAOUGK010000041.1, read on the forward strand.
TCAATGTTCGCGGCCATCCGGTCGCGGTAGACGTGCAGCCCGCGCATGACATCCCGCGTCTGGCTGACCGCCGCGCCCGTGGTGATGCAGATCTCCGGCAGCGCAGCCCACTCGGTATGCACTGCAGCCCAATCGCGTTCGTGTTCGGCCGTCGCGGCAGATTCGAGCAGCGCAGGGACCAGGCTGCGCGCCAGCCGCGAGAGCGCCATGATGCCCTCACACCCCATCGGGTTGCGCTTGTGCGGCATGGTGCTGGAGCCGACCTTGCCGTGGTGGTGCGGCTCCTCCAGCTCCATGACCTCGCTCTTCTGGAGCAGGATGACCTCGTGCGCGATCTTGCCGCATGTTCCAGCAAGGAGCGCCAACAGCAGTCCCAGTTCCGCAAAACGGTCGCGGGCCGCGTGCCAGCCGATGACCGGCACGCCGAGGCCGAGGTCCGCCATCAGTCGCGCCTGCACGCGCAGCGCGCGTTCCGGATCCTCGCTCAACGAAGCCAACGTCGTGGACGCGCCTGCGAACTCGCCTACGAACACGCGCGGTGCGGCCTGTTCCAGCCGCTCGATGTGTCGCATTGTCTCATCCAGCCAGACCGCGACCTTGAAGCCGAAGGTGATGGGCGTCGCGTGCTGGCCGTGTGTGCGGCCGGCCTGCAGGGTGTCGCGCTCGACTGCTGCCAGTGCGGCCAGCGCGGCAGCCAGGTCACGCAGATCAGCCAGGATGATGCGGTAGGCGGCCTGTGCCTGCAACATCAGTCCCGTATCCGTTGCGTCCTGCGTCGTCGCGCCCCAGTGGACATACCGGCCCGCCTCGCCTTCGCACAACTCGGCCAGTTGGCGCACCAGCGAAATGAGCGGATGACCGGTGAAGTTGACCCCCTCGCGCAGCGCGGCCAGGTCGATCAGCTCCGCGCGTGCGACGCGGGTGATTTCGGCCGCCGCGGCCTGGGGAATGATCCCCTCCGCGGCCTCGGCCCGCGCGAGCGCGGCCTCGAAGTCCAACCAGCACTGGAGCTGATGCGTGTCGGCAAAGACCGCGCGCAGTTCTGCGGTGGAGAACAGGTCGCCGAAAAAAGAGGAATCAATGACGTGAGATGAGACCGTCACGGCTATGCCTCGCGGATGCAGCCCAGGTGGGCCAGCCCGAAGAAGAGGGTCGACACGTGGAGTGCGCCTTCCAGTCCGCCGCGCTTTGCCATCTCGACCAACGCGTCGAGCGGTTGCAGCATGACTGCAACGTGCTCGGTCGCATCGAGCGCCTGCTCCGCCTGCAACTCCACATCCAGCGCGAGGTAACAGTGCTGGATGTTGGTGTGGCTGGCGGCGTTGGGCGAGACGCGGCCCGTCTCGATGAACCGGCCGCCGCCGTAGCCCGTTTCCTCAAGCAGCTCCCGTCGCGCGGCAGCCTCCGGCGTTTCACACGCCTCGTGCATCATGCCGCCCGGCAGTTCGACCGCCACGCGACCGCTGCCGGGACGGAACTGACGCACCAGGACGGCCTCACGCGCCCTGGTCAGCGCGAGCACCGTCACCCAGTCCGCGTACTCGACCATGTAGTACGGCCAGATTTGCTGGCCGTCAGGCAGGCGATAGCGGCTGGCCGTCAGCGTAAACCAGGGCCGCTGCTCGATAACGTATTCGAAGCTCAGACGCTCCCACTCCAGGTTCGCCACCCGCGCCTCATTCGAAGTTTTGCAGGGATGCCGTGGCCGGCCGCGCCGCGCCGGGATGTTCCGGCCGCGAGGAATGCCGCTCGGCAATCCGCCACTGGCCGTCCTGCTGCACCCAGATATCGGTCAGCATGAACTGCGCGGTGCGATCCTGACCGCCGAGAGTGGCGAACTGGTGCCAGAGCATGACCACCACCGCCACATGGCCGTACACGCGCACGGTGATGTGGTCGATGTGCACATCGCTGATATCGTACTCGTCCAGGCTGTCGAGCCACGCGTCGCGCGGGACGACCTGCAGCGGCATGCCTTCCACCGCAATCACAAGCTGATAGCCATCAGCCATAAGGTCCTGCAGGGCCACGATGTCTTTCTTCTGGAAGGCCGTGGTCCACTGGCGTTCGAGCGCAGAGATTTGCGCTTCGACTGGCATATCACGATTCGGGTTCACTGGGTACCTCCAAGTACTAATCCATCTCGAAGCCGCCGTCCACGTTCAAAGCCTGCCCGGTGATGTAGTCAGCATCGGACGAACAGAAGAACGCGACCGCCGCAGCAACGTCTTCCGCAGTGGCCGCCCGCTTGAGCGGCACCTGATTGATAAACGCAGCCATCGCCTCGCCGGGCCGTGCGCCAAAGAGACGCCCTCGGTCCTCGTCGATTTTCTCCCACATCGGCGTCGGCACGATGCCGGGACAGACGGCGTTGGCGTTGATGCGATAGGGCGCGAGCGCCAGGGCCGTCGATTGGGTCAGGCTGATGATCGCGGCCTTGCTGGCCGCATAGTGCGTCTGCAGCGGACGGCCGCGGCGGCCCGCGACCGATGACAGGCTGACGATCTTGCCGTAGCTCGCCGCAAAGTCCTCCGGTGCCGCCTCGACCACAGCCGGCGCGACGCGCACGATATCTGCGGGGCGGGATGCAGCCCCGCGCAGCGCGTCCGGCAACTGGCGAATCATCTGCTGCGCAACCGCCTGAATCAGGAAGAAAGTCCCGCGCAAGTTCACATCCAGCACGCGATCCCAGTCGGCCTCCGTGAGTTCGAGCATGGGCTTCGTCTGGACGACGCCCGCGTTGTTGACCAGGATGTCGATATGGCCGAACTGCTCGGCCACATCGTCCACCATGCGCTGCGTTGCCGAGGTGTCGGAGATGTCAACCTGATAAGGGAATGCTGCGCCGCCCTGCTCGATGGTCGCCGCGGTGATCTCCGCCGCAGTCGCCCCGGCCGCTTCCGCGTTGTATTCCGCGATGACGACCTGCGCGCCCTCGCGCGCCAGCCGCTGCGCGATGCCCTTGCCGATCCCCTGCCCCGCGCCCGTCACGATCGCGACCTTGCCAGCTAGACGTTCCATCACCTACTCCTGAATAGAACGCTGATGACGCTGATCATCATGATACACGTGATTTCGTTCTTTGATCATCGTGAAGTATCAGCGTGGATCATGACAATCAGCGTTCTATTTTTTCAATCTCTACACGGCACGGCTTCGCACTCGCCCAGGTTGACGGTGCGGTTCTCGGCTGCCGAAAGATAGCAGGCCTCCACGACCCGCAGCGTCTGGAGATTGTCGTAGCCGTCGGTTTCCGGCGTGCCGTCTTCCTGGATGGCCTGCATCAGCGACGCGGTCGGCCCGATGAACGAATCCGGGATCCACTTGCCTTCCAGCTTGGCTTCGAACCGCTTGTCGGAGTAGTATCGCCGGCTGCTCCACTCCAGCGTGTCGGGCCGGCCCTCCGGGTAGTTGTACATTGCGCCGAGCGTGCCGGAGATGACGCCTTCCGTGCCGATGAAGCGGAACACGGCGAAGTAATCATCGCTCTGGTTATAATGGTTGTCCGCGACGAGAGCCTGCAGCCCGTCTGCATAGTCCAGGATCGTGACCGTCTTGGTCTCGCCCTTCACATCGCCCTGCAGCGGCGACCGGCTGTGCCGGCTCGTGATCCATTCAGGATCACCGAACAGCGACCGGATCGCGTCGAGGTAGTGAATGCTGTGGTACAGGATTTCGAGGCGCGCTTGCGAAGCCAACCACGGCCACATGCCCCAGGGCGTGTTCGTACTGACCTGGATGGATGCGTCCGTCACCCGGCCCGCCCAGCCCTTGCGGATGAGCGTGCGCGCCGCACGGATGCCCTGGCCCCAGCGCAACTGCTGGTTCACGGCCAGCTTGACGCCCCGCTCACGCGCCAGCCGCACAATCTCCGCCGCTTCGGACAGGTCGTCCGACAGCGGCTTCTGGCACAACAGGTGTTTACCCGCGGCGATGGCCTGCCGCGCGATCGCGAGCTGGTGCCACGGCGGGACGGAGATCTCGACAATCTCGATTGCCGGGTCAGCCAGCAGGTCGTCCAGCTCGCGGTACACCTTCGGGATGTCGAACTCGCGCGCGGTGGCTTCCGCGGCCTCGTGACGCACGTCGTAACACGCGACGACGTTGAGCGCGTGCTTCTTGTACGTCGGCAGCGCGGCATAGTTCACAATCCCGCCGCAGCCGATGATGCCGATGCCATAATCCCGCTTCGGTGGGAGGTAGGGTTGGTAATCCAGATTCAGCAGATCGTCGGCCATGGTCAATTCTCTCGATAGGATTGGCTCAATAGAACGCTGATGAACGCTGATCAGCATGATACGCGCTGATTGTTATTTATCTGGTTTATTATGGAAAATCTGCGCCAATCATGGTCATCAGCGTAATCAGCGTTCTATTCAACCAACAATTTCCCGGAGCGCGTCCAGGATATGGCTCTTGCCGGGCAGCACCACGTCTTCGAGGGTCTTGCTGGCAGGAATGGGGATGTCCATCGCACCGACACGCGCAATCGGCGCGTCGAGATAGTCGAACGCCTCCTCCTGGACGAGCGCGGCAATCTCCGCGCCGATGCCCAGCCGCCGGTGCGACTCGTGCGCGACGACCAGCCGCCCGGTCTTGCGCACCGAGTTGAGGATGGCCTCCAGGTCCAGCGGCACGGTGGTGCGCAGGTCGATGACCTCCACCGAGATGCCGTCCCGGCTGGCTTCCTCCGCCGCCTCGAGCGCAAAGAGAACGGTCCGAGAAAGGCTAACGAGCGTCACGTCGTTACCTTCGCGCTTGACGTCTGCCACGCCGAACGGGATGGTATATTCGCCCTCCGGCACATGGCCCTTCGTGTTGTACAGCAGCTTGTGCTCGATGAAGATGACCGGGTTGTCCTCGCGCAGCGCAGTCTTGAGCAGGCCTTTCGCGTCGTAGGGCGTGGATGGCAGCACGACCTTCATGCCGGGGATATGGGTAAAGATGGTCTCGAGGCTCTGCGAGTGCTGTGCGCCGTTGCCGCGACCGCCGCCCTGCTGCGTGCGGATGACCAGCGGCACCTTGACTCGGCCGCCCGACATGTAGCGCATCTTCGCGGCCTGGTTGAAGATCTGATCGCTCGCGACCCAAAGAAAGTCCATGAACATCAGCTCGGCCACCGGCCGCTTGCCGGTCATCGCCATGCCGACCGCTGCGCCGACGAATCCGGCCTCCGAGATGGGCGTCTCCCGCACGCGCTCCGGCCCGAACTTCGCCATCAATCCTTCTGTGACCTTGAACACGCCGCCGTAGAGCCCGATGTCTTCACCCAGCAGGATGATGTTTGGGTCGCGCGTCATCTCCTCGGTGAGAGCTTCGCGCACTGCCTGAGCATAAGTAAGTTCACGCATGATAGATAAACTCCGTATCTATTCCGATAGAGACAATCCGTAAAACGCGCGCGCCGTGCCGTTGCAGACCTGCGCCTGCACGTCCGCCGACCAGCCGGCCACGATTTCCCGGTACACCGACCACGCCTTGACATAGCCGCCGGCCAGGACCGACACGGGCCAATCGCCGCCAAACATGCACCGTTCCGGCCCGAACACTCTCAGCACATGATCGATATAGGGCCGCACATCGTCCGCAGACCAGGTCTCGGGCTTCCCGCTTGCGGTCCCCAATCCCGATATCTTAGCGTAGACATTGGGATTCTCGGCCGCGATCCTGATTTCCTCGCCCCAGCGACCCAACCGTCCCGTGCTGATGGGCGGCTGGCCCAGGTGGTCGATGACCATCTTCAGGCCCGGCACCCGCTCACCCACGATCGGGATGCAGGCCATGTGCTCCGACAGCGTTGCGACCACGTCGAAGGTCAGCCCGCGCGCGGCCAGCAGGCCCAGCCCTTCGATGACCCGGTCTTGCAACAGCCAGCGCGGGTCGGCCTCGTTGTGAATCAGGTGGCGGATGCCCCTGAACAGGGGGTTCGCGGTGAAGCGTGCGAGCACCCGGCCTGCCACGTCGGGGTATAGCAACGGCACCCAGCCGACGACGCCCGCGATCCAGGGATAGATGGCGGCCTGCTCGAACATATACTCGGTGTCCGCGTAGCTGTTGGCCGACTGGACGAGCACCGTGTGGCTGACACCGGCGGCGGCAAGCTGCGGCTCCAGCTCGGCAGCGGTATAGGTGCGTGCAATCGGGCCGAAGTCGGGCGTCAGCCAGGAATATGCGACCCGCTCCAGGTCCCACAGGTGTTGGTGGGTGTCAATGATTATCGGCGCCATACTTCACCCTCCGTTACGCCCACACATCCTCGGTGGCCTCGTGCGGCTCCGGCCAGGGGCTTTCCTCGGCGTAGCGCGCAATCTCCAGAACCTCGGCGGCAACCTGGGCGTCGATCGTCTTGATCTGCTCCTCACTGACACCGTACTCCTTGACCAGCCGCCGCGGGAACACGGTGATCGGGTCACGCGCACGCCACTCGGCCACTTCCTCTTTGGTGCGGTATGGCTCGGAATCGCCGACCATGTGGCCGACCAGCCGGTAAGTCATCGCCTCGATGAAGGTCGGTCCGCCCCCCGCACGCGCTCGTTCGACTGCGGCCAGGGTGGTCTCATACACGGCAACCGGGTCATACCCATCCACTACCGCGGTCGCCATGCCGAACGCGCCGGCGCGGCTCGCCAGGCTGTCCGCGGCAACCGTATCGCGGATCGGCGTCATCTCGGAATAAAGATTGTTCTCGCAGAAGAAGATGACCGGGAGCTTCCAGATGGCCGCGAGGTTCAGCGCCTCGAAAAAGACGCCCTGATTCGTTGCGCCGTCACCGAAGAAGGTTAAGCCCACCTGATCCGTCCCGTCGAGCTTGGCAGTCAGCGCCGCGCCGTTGATGATGGCTGCGCCCGCACCGACAATCGCGTTCTCCCCGAGCAGGCCGATGCGCGGATCGGTGAAGTGCATCGAGCCGCCCTTACCCTTGCTGCAGCCGGTGCGCCGGCCCAGCAGCTCCGCCATCGCCTCTTTCGCATCCAGCCCCTTCGCAAGCGACTGGCCGTGCCCGCGATAGGTGCAGGTCATGTAATCGTCGGTGCGCAGGGCGAAACAGCCGCCTACGGCGGTCGCTTCCTGGCCGATGCACGGGTGAAACGAGCCGCGTATCTGGCCGTTCATGAAGAACTGCGTGGCACGCTCCTCGAATCGCCTGATGAGGAGCATCATGCGGTACATTCGCAACAGGTCGTCTTGTGTCAGCAGCATGAGCTATCCCTTTCGAATCCACAGGCCGGGTTTGGCAGTTACCCGGCACAGTGCTACACTGTTCCAGATTTGATTACCCCACGGAGGCAACTGAATGCCTGGACAACTCCCCGTCTACATTGGTTCGGATGCTGCCAGCGAGCTGGTCGCTTTCTGCCATGCCAACAACCGCACCCATCTCGCGCTAATCGCCGATGACAACACCTACCGTGCGCTGGGCGCACAGGTCGAAACCGCCTGCGGTCAAGCCGGGCTGGACGTGCGGACGGTTATCGTCAAGGGTGAGGACATCGGCGCAGATGATGCTGCAGTTTATCAGGTATTGCTCGGTTTAGACAAATCGCCCCGCACGTTCCTGGCTGTCGGCTCAGGCACGTTGACGGACGTCACGCGCTTCGTCAGCCACCGCTCCAACGCGGACTTCATCTCCGTTCCCACTGCGCCCTCGGTGGATGGATTCACCTCCATCGGTGCGCCGATGATCGTGAACGGCGTCAAGATAACCATCATGACGCAGGGGCCGCTGGCCGTCTTTGCAGACCTGCCGACCCTCTGCGCCGCGCCCGCGCCGCTGCTGGCCGCCGGGTTTGGGGATATGATTGCCAAGCTGACCTCCGTCGCAGACTGGGAGTTGGGCCGCCTCTTCTGGGATGAGCCGTATGACCCGGTGATCGCGGCGCGCGCGCGCAAGGCTGCATGGGCCTGTGCGCACAGTATCGACGCGCTTGCACGGCGCGAGTGCGCCGGGGTCGAGACGCTGATGGCGGGGCTGATCGAGTCCGGGCTGTGCATGTTGGACTTCGGTGAGACGCGGCCTGCGTCCGGTTACGAGCATCATATGTCGCACTATCTCGAGATGAAGCTCATCTGGGAAGGCCGCCACTCGGTTCTGCACGGCGCAAAGGTGGGGCTGGGCGTGCTCGCCAGTGCGCGGCTCTACGACCAGGTGCGCCGGCTGAGCCGCGCCGAGGTTGTCGAGCGCCTCGAAGCCGCGGAGCTGCCCCCCGCGGTCGAGGAGATTGCGCGCATCGAGGCCGCCTACGGCCAGCAGGCGGGCGAAATCGTCAGGCTGCACGCGCCCTTCCTGGACATGACGCAGGCACAGTTCGACGCATTGAAAACGCGCATCCTGGAGCAGTGGCCCGCAGTGCAGGAGATTGCCGCCCAGGTGCCCCCCGCGGACGAAATCACCGGCTGGCTGAATTCCGTCGGCGGCGCGACCACCCCCGCGCAGTTGGGCCTGAGCGACCAGGAGGTCGCCACCGCCCAATCTGTTGGCCACTACTACCGCAACCGCTTCTCCGTGAAGAAGCTTACGCGAATGCTTGATCTATCGTAGACGCTTCATTACACCACCCAAGCAAAGGAGAACATCCCCCACCATGAGCGCCAAGACCAGAGTTGCCATCGTCGGCGCAGGCGGCATGATGCGCTGGCACATCCGCCAGATGCTCAAGCAGCAGGACACGACCGAAGTCGTCATCATGTGCGAGCCGTCGCCCAAGCAGTATGAGCTCAGCAGCAGCCTGTATGTCGATGCCGGTCTGACCCCGCCCCCCAATGAGCCGGACCTGGACCGCATGCTCCGCAACTGTGCGGGCCAGCTCGACGCCGCGTTCATCTGCACCCCGCATGTCTATCACCACGACCAGACCGTGGCCTGTCTGCAGGCAGGACTGGATGTGCTGCTCGAAAAGCCGATGGTGATGAACGCGAACGAGGCGCGCAGCCTCATCAAGACGCGCGACGAAACGGGCAAGCTGCTCGTCGTCGCGTTCCCCGGCAGCCTCTCGCCCAATATCCGCACCGCAGTCGGCATGTTGCGCGAGGGCAAGTTTGGCCGCATCTGGGGCATCAGCGGCACCGTCTGGCAGAACTGGGGCCCCAACCAGGTCGGCCAGTGGCGGCAGGTGCCGGAAATCAGCGGCGGCGGTTTCCTGTTTGATACCGGCGCGCACATGCTCAACACGGTTGCGGACCTGGCCGGCGAGGACTTCGTCGAGGTGTCGGCGTGGCTGGACAACAACGGCCGGCCCGTGGACACCCGCGCAACAGTCATGGCAAAGCTGGCCTCCGGCGCAATGGTCACGATTCACGGCTGCGGCGAGGCCATCCCCTCCTGCGCATCCGATATCCGTGTCTTCTGCGACAAGGCCATCATCAACACGGGCGTCTGGGGCGAGCGGCTGTCCATCCAGCGCCACGGCGCGAAGCGGGCCCACAAGGTGCCGGTGCCCGCATCGCTCGGCGTATGGGAGCAGTTCCTCGCGGTCTGCAGCGGCAGTATGGTGAACCCCTGCCCGCCCGAAGTCGGCCTGCGCATGGCGAAGTTGTGGGACGCCATCAAGGCTTCCTCTGCCCAGGGCGGCATCGCAGTCCGGCCGGTCTAGCATCTGAACCGCGACGACGCGAAGTGCGCCAAGAAATCAGCTTTTTGCGTGTCTCTTTGCGTTCTTCGCGTCGTGGCGGTTCATCTATCTTTCGTTTACTTTCGTTTTGTTATTGAACGAAGGTATGATGGGTTCATTTTTTGACACTTCCCCACTTTGCACTTAGAATCATCTCAACGATTCACGGTTCAACAAGTAAGATATGACAGCATACCAACCCGACAGTCATACAGAGCAGCGGCCCGCGTACTTCTACGACGGCTACGTCTTCGACCTGGACGGCACGACATACCTGGGCGACGCGCTGCTGCCGACCGCGGGAGAGACCATCACCCATCTGCGCGACCTGGGCAAGCGCACCGTCTTTCTTTCCAACAACCCGACGCACACGCGCGAAGAGTACGCGGCCCGGCTGACCCGCCTGGGCTTGCCGACAAGCGTGGATGAAATCATCCACTCGTCGCTTGTCATGGTCAACTTTCTCCGCCGGCGGATGCCCGGGGCGCGGCTCTTCGTCGCAGGCGAGGAATCGCTCAAGGCTGAGCTGACCGCCGCAGGCTTCACGCTGAGCGAGGAGCCGGGCCAGATCGACGCGGTGATTGCCAGCTTCGACCGCACCTTCACCTACCATAAGCTGCAAGTCGCGTTCGATGCCATCCGCGCGGGGGCCCGCTTTTTTGCGACCAACGGCGACCGCTATTGCCCGGTGCCCGGCGGCGGCCAGCCCGACGCCGCCTCCATCATCGCGGCCTTCGAGGCCTGCACGGCCACGCAGGTCGAGGCCATCGTCGGCAAGCCCTCGCGCTACACCATCGAGGCCATCCTGGACCTGCTGCGCCTGCCCGCAGACCGCTGCGTGATGACCGGCGACCGGCTGGAGACCGACGTCGCGATGGCCCTGAACGCGGGCATGGCGGGCGCGCTGGTGCTGACCGGCGCGACTGACACGCAGATGCTGGCGGCATCGCCCATCCGCCCGACCTATGTCCTGCAGCGGCTGGGCGACTTGCTGCCCCCCAAGTGAAAGTATCACATAACGGGAGTTGATCATGTCCACATCTGACACCGTATCCGACAAGCTGACCGAATATCGCGCGGGCGAGGCGCCTGAGGGAGACACCAACCGCGTCTGGCCGCTGTATGGAGCCGGGCTCGAGAACCTGGGCCAGGATGGGCAACCGATCGCTGTGCCCTTGCCGCAGATGGGTGCGGATGAGCTGCTCGTGCGCCACGACGCCTGCGGCATCTGCTTCTCCGACATCAAGGTCATCCGCCAGGGCCAGGAACATGCGCGCATCACGCGCGACATGCGCAAGGAGCCGGTCGTCCTGGGCCACGAGGTCTCGATGACCGTCGTCGAGGTCGGAGAGAATCTGAAGGATCAGTACAAGCCCGGCGACCGCTACATCATCCAGGCCGACATCTGGACGGGCGGCGTCAACCTTGCCTACGGCTACATGATCCAGGGCGGCCTGTCGGAGTACGGTCTGATCGACCAGCGCATCCTCAACGGCGACCACGGCAACTACCTCATTCCGGTCAAGCCGGAGACGGGTTATGCTGAGAGCGCACTGACCGAGCCGTGGGCCTGCGTGACGGCCGCATATGAGCTCAAGTACCGCACCGGGCTGAAGCCGGGCGGCACCGCGTGGATCATCGGCGGACCGGACGCGACCGACCGGGGCTATACGATCAGCGCGGGCTTCGATGCGGCCTCGCACCCGGCACGCCTGCTGCTGACGAACGTCCCGCCGCAGTTCGCTGCGTGGCTCCGCGACCGGGCCGCAACGCTCGGTATCGAGGTACTGGGCGTGGCCGACCCCGCGCAGCCGTCCGTCAAGCCGGTGGACGACATCATCTTCCTCGCGCCGACCCCTGAGTTGGTCGAAGCGGCCAGCCCGTTCCTCGCGGATTACGGCGTCGCCGCGGTCATCGCCGATGCGCCCCTGCCCCGCAAGGTGAACGTTGACGTGGGCCGTGTGCACTACAACCGCTGGGTCTACGTGGGCGGCAAGGGGCCGGACGTAGCAGCCGCGTACAGCAACACACCGGTGCGTTCCACCCTCAAGCCGGGCGGCCAGACATGGTTCGTGGGCGCGGGCGGGCCGATCGGCCGGATGCACGTCCAGCGCGCGCTCCAGGTGGCGGACGCGCCGGCGGTCATCGTCTGCACCGATGTGAGCGACCTGCGGCTCAACGACCTGTACGAGACCTTCAACCCGGAGGCCGAGGCGCGGGGCATCGAGTTCATCTGTCTGAATCCGTCCCAACGTGAAAGCTATGTCGAGAGCATGATGCGCTTCAAGGACGGCGGCTTCGATGACATCATCGTGCTGGCGCCGGTTGCGCCGGTCATCGCGGATGCAGCCACCTGGCTCGCGCCGGGCGGTGTGATGAACGTCTTTGCCGGCGTCGGCCGCGGCACGATGGTTGCCGTCGACCTCGCCACGACCTACCTGCACGACGCCCGCATCATCGGCCACACCGCATCGAGCATCGAGGACCTGCGCTTCATGCTCTTCCAGGCGGAGACCGGCACGCTCTCCCCCAACCGCTCGGTCGCGGCCATCGGCTCGCTCGAAGCGGTCAAGGACGGCATGCAGTCCGTCATTGACACGGTCTATCCGGGCAAGGTGGTCATCTATCCGCACATCAAGGAGCTGCCGTTGACCGCGGTGCCCGACCTGAAGCACACGCTGCCGACGGTGTATGCGAAGCTCAAGGACGGCCGCGAGTGGACCAACGAAGCCGAAGCGGAATTCCTGAGGATCATGCTGAAATAGGACGGTACAATAGAACGCTGATGAACGCTGATGATCATGATGAACACTGATCCTTTTCCTGTATTGCATAGGCTAAGATCAGCGTTAATCTTGGTAATCAGCGTCATCAGCGTTCTATACTTTCCTTGGAGGTACACATGAGCGAGTTTGAGGGGAAGGTTGCGCTCGTCACCGGCGGCGCACAGGGGTTGGGGCAGGCGCTCTGCCAGCGGTTGGCGCGCGAGGGCTGCGACGTGGTCGTGGCCGACATCAAGATCGAGCAGGCGCAGGCCACCGCGGACGAGATTGCGCAGTCGACCGGACGACGGACGCTCGCCCTGCGCATGGACGTCACCGACGAGGCTTCGGTGCAGGCGGGCTATGCGCAGTTGATGGAGATGTTCGGCAGGCTGGATATCCTCGTGTCTAACGCAGGCATCCTGATCGCAGAGGAAGTGGCCGAGTCGGACGCGGGCAAGTGGCGCGCGGTGATGAACGTCAACCTGTTCGGCTATTACCTCACAGCGCGCGAGGCCGCGCGCATTATGAAGCTGGCGGGTCGCGGGGCCATCATCCAGATTAATTCCAAGTCGGGCAAAAAGGGCAGCTTCAAGAACTCGGCGTATGCCGCATCGAAATTCGGCGGCATCGGGTTCACACAAAGCCTTGCGCTGGAGCTGGCGGAGTATGGCGTGCGGGTCAACGCAGTCTGCCCCGGCAACCTGCTGGAAGGCACGCTCTGGCAGCAATCCTTGTTCGACCAGTACGCGCGCAACCAGGGGTTGACGGTCGAGCAGGTGCGCCAGAAGTATATCGACCAGGTGCCCATGAAGCGCAGCTGCACGTACGACGACGTCTGCAACGTGGTCATGTTTCTCGCGTCGGACCAGTCCAGCTACATGACCGGCCAGGCGATCAACGTCACCGGCGGCCAGGAGATGCGGTAGAAGAATAGAACGCTGATTTCGCTGATCAGCATGATTGACGCTGATTATCTCTGCTTCTTCTCATAGTAAGATCAGCGTCAATCATGACCATCAGCGTTTTCAGCGTTCTATGATTCATCCCCCAACGACTACATTCACCCACCGCTGTGAGCGGAAGCGGTACAGCCCCAGCAGCAGCTTGACCGTCTCATCCCCGAGGATCACCATCAGGAACACCAGGTAGACCGGGAACTGGAGCACGAACGCGGCCAGCAGGGCCAGCGGGATGCCGAGCAGCCACATCGGGCCCGCATCGACCAGCAGACCGAAGCGCGTATCGCCGCCGCTGCGCAGGATGCCGACGATGATGACCATATTCGACGCCTTGATCCACAGCGCGGCCGCCATCACGGTCATCACCCCGCGCGCGTAGCCCGCCGACGCCGCGGAGATGTTGTATGCGTCGAGGATGACCCGCGACGCGCCGAAGATGAGCACGCCTACTGCCAGAGCACCCACCATTGCGAGGGCGAGGAACTTGCGCGCATAGTCGCGCGCAGTGGCCGTGTCCTGCGCGCCGAGCGCGTTCCCCAGGATGATGGCGCACGCGTTGCCCAGGCCCATGAACGGCACAATCGCAATGCCCTCGATCGTACTGGCGATGTTGACCGCAGCGACCGAATCCACACCGATGCGCGCGTAAATACCCGTGTAGATGCTGACGCCCAGCGACCAGATGACCTCGTTCAGGACTACGGGGAGGGTCGTCGTAGCGAAGCGCGCCAGGAAGGGCCGTTCGTAGCCGTGCAGGTCGGCAGGCCGTAACGCGGGCGGCAGGTCCCAGCGGTACGTCAGCGTCAACAGGACGCCGCACTCCACAACACGGGCCACGACCGTTGCGACCGCCGCGCCGAGGATGCCGAGTTCAGGGAACCCAAAGTGACCGAAGATGAGCACATACGCCAGCGCCGTCTTGAGCGTCAGTGCGGCGATGCTCACCGCCATCGGCAGCTTGACGTGCCGGGTCGTGCGCAACGTCATGGCAAAGAGCACGGTCAGCGAATTGACCACGTAGGTCAGGGCCACGATGCGCAAGAAGGGCGCACCGAGCGCAATGACGGTGGGGTCCGAAGTGTACAAGCGCAGGACGCTGGCCGGCATGGTCAGCCCCACGATCGTGAACACCAGGCTGCCGGCCAACGCAAGGCCCAGGCCCAGGCTGAACGCCCGCCGGAGGCTCGGCACATCGCCCTTGCCCCAGAACTGCGCGGTAAAGATGCCCATGCCGCTGGCAATGCCGAACAGGAACAACTGCAACAGGAACGTGAACTGGTTCGCCAGCGCAACCGAGGCCACGCTGGTCTCACCCAACTGGCCGATCAACAGCACATCCACCGCGTTGAGCGCGCTGAATACAAGCGACTGCGCGGCAATCGGCAGCGCGACCTTAAGCATGACCGCGTAGAATTCCCGGTCTCCGAACAACGATTTGATTGACATCCGCACCTCGACGGCGCAGTATCGCATGCATCGGTCAGTGGGGCAACTTTACATTTCGCGGATTCGCGCTATAACTATCGCAACCACTTCATCCCTGGAAGGATCAGCCATGCCCATCACGTCCGACGCATTCCGCAGCGCCCTGCGCCACTTCCCTGCCGGCGTCACCATCGTCACCATCAAGTCCGGCGAGGAACGCCACGGCCTGACCGTCTCGGCCTTCGCCTCGGTCTCGCCAGAGCCGCCGCTCATCATGGTCTGCATCGATCATCGGCACTATGCGCACGCCCTGTTGGAACAGGAGGGCGTGACCTTTGCGGTCAACATCCTGGCCGCGGACCAGCGCGAGCTATCGGATCGCTTTGCCTATCTCAAAAACGAAGACCGTTTTGCCGTGGGCCACTGGCAGACCGCAGTCACAGGCGCACCGGTGCTGGCGGATGCCCTGGCCTGGCTGGATTGCACCATCTACGGCAAGTATCGCGCCGGCACACATACCATCTATGTGGGTGAGGTGCAGGCCAGCAACGTGCCGGAGCCTGATGTCGCGCCGCTGGTTTACTGGAACCGAGACTATCGCGCACTCCACCTGGATGGCGCAGACGAGGGATGACAGACGAGCTGTTATTCAGGAATTCCGCATGTTGCCGGAGCTCCTGCATGGCGCGATACTCGGCATTCCCAGCCGTTATTGCTCGTGCAGGACATCACAGCTATAATGACACTATTGTCGAGAGCATGAGGCGTTCGCTGAAGGAGCGAGAGTGTTATGCACCGAACGGGTAGGTATCTGATCTTCATCCTGTTGTTGCTATTGGCCGCGTGCAGCCGGCCCTATCGCTATTATGGCTCGCCCTATGACCGGGCGGAGCCGGCCGGTGAAATCAGCGGCACCAACTGGGATAACACGCCCTTCCGGCTGAGCGACCTGCAGGGCAAGATTGCGCTGGTCTTCTTCGGTTACACCTTCTGCCCCGATGTCTGCCCGACGACCCTGGCCGAGATGCGCGTACTGATGCAGGACCTGGGCGCTAAGGCGGACGAGGTTGCGGTCGTCTTCGTCAGTGTGGACCCGGAGCGCGACACCCCGGCGCGCCTGGGCGAGTATGTGCCGGTCTTCAATCCCACCTTCTACGGCGTGCATGTCCCGCTGGACGAACTGGAACCGATCAAGGCCGCCTACGGCGTTGTGGCAGAGAAAAACTACTACGACGAGGCGGACAGCGCGTCCGGATACTCGGTCGACCATACCGCGCGCGTCTTCCTGATTGACCCGGCAGGCAACCTGCGCCTATCCTTCGGCTACGGGACCCCGGTCGAGGACATGCGCTCCGATATTGAGTACATCTTGCAGCAATGACCATTGGAAGGAGATAGAGACCATGCACCAGCCAGCCGTGCGCCATCTTGCCCTGATCTTAGTCGCCGTCCTGCTCCTCGCCGCGTGCGTGCCCCCGCCCGCGGCGGATACCGCCGCCACGGGCGGCATCACCATCGCGGAGCCCTTCAGCCGCATTGCCCCTCAGGAGGGCGGCAACGGGGGCGCGTTTATGACCATCACCAACGGCAGCGGCGAGGCGGATCGCCTCGTTTCTGCGCAGAGCCCGGCCGCAGGCACGGTCGAAATCCACGAGACCATCGACGACAACGGCGTCATGCGGATGCGCCCCGTCCCGGATGGATTCGAGATACCCGCGGGCGGCAAGCTTGAACTGAAGCCCGGCGGCAAGCACATCATGCTGATCGGGCTGGTCGCGCCGCTGGAGCCCGGCCAGGAGATCGAGCTCACGCTCAACTTCGAGAAGGCCGGCGCCATCACGGTGAAAGTGCCGGTGCGGGAGCCGGGCGCAGGGATGTAAACGCAGCCGCACAGCTCAAGAGCTAACCAATAGCTCACGCAAAGGCGCAAAGAGCGCCAAGCAGAAAGATTCTCTTTGCGGCTTTGCGTGAGCTATTTACTCCTCCTGCCGGCAGCCTCTCAGTCAGTCAGCACGACGCACTCCCATTGGTGCAGCGGCTGCGCGAGGTGAAGCGCCGCACCGTCCCAAACGGCGGGCCGAGGCACGCCTGTCGCGTCCAGATGCACTGCTTCGCGCAAGGTCATCCTTCCGGGCAGTTCGAGCTGGATTGTCAGCGTCGCATCCGGGCTGGCATTCCACACGACGCCCCGCCACCGCTCGCCGTCGCTGAAGAACTGGCTGACGAGCCACGGCGAACCCCAGGCCCGCCCCAAAAGCTGTTCCCGGCTAAGCCATGAGACCAGGCCGTTGATCTGCGCCGCCCGCTGGAGATTGCGCTGGCCGCCCGCGCCGTCCGGCGAGGCATTCGCATTCCACGGGCAGACCGCCACCCTGCCGCCCCGCGCGTTCTCGTAGACTACGACCCCGTGCCCGACCTCACGGCCCTTCGGGTCCAGCACGCGGCTGACGGATCGCGCACCAGGCAGCAGCCGGCCCTGCAAGAGCCGCGCGGCCGGGGGGCGGTCGTTCAGCGTCACCAGGGCCCCGTTGCGCAGCGTGAACCGGGGATCAGTCGTCTCTTCCATACTGTACAGCACATCGGCCTGGCTGATGAATCGCGCATCCTGTAGGCCGATCCAGTCGCCAAGACCCCGCTCGACCAGGACCGCGGCCGCAGGGCCATCGAGCAGCAGACCGCGGCGGAGCAGCTCGCGCAGTTCGTCCTCGTCCGGCACCCAGGCCATATCCCCAGCCAGCGCGTTGAGCGCGGGGGACGTGCGCATCTGGAAGGGGTGGCCGAACCCGCCCAGCCACGCGGGCCAGCCCATCACGCGCACCAGCAACTCGCGCCAGTCCTGGCCGGCGGCTGTATGAACGCGGCGGCTGGCGTCCTCGTGCCAGGGGATGCCAATGCCGTGACTCTTAAGCGTGGGCGGGAAGCGTTCGCTCAGCCAGTTAAGCGCCGGCTGCCAGCCCGCCAGGAACGACTCCCGCGTGCGATCGTCGGAGGGCAGGTTGCCCATGAAGTCGTACAGGCTGATATTGAGCCGGTCCGCCCCCTGGATGACCGCCTGCACGATGGCCGCGGCGGTCTGACGCAGCGACTTCGCCCAGCCGTAGGGATAGTTCTCGATTTCAGGCCCGATCTCCGCACCGGCGGGTTCGATGTTGCGATTGAGGTCCAGCATCGCGATGGAGCCGGGCCAGTTCCAGCCGGGCATGTCGTTGTACCCCGTAAAGTGCGGCCGGTGGATGGGGGGCTGATCTCCGGCGAGAGCCTGCCACCAACGATCCCAGTGCCGGCCTTCGACCGAGTGGGCTTCAAGGCCGCTGGACATCAGGCCCAGGCGGCTGCCGCCCGCTTCTACGACTTCGCGCCACTCCGCCACCATCGCCGTCTGCGTCTCGTCCCACATGTCGAGCCAGAGGTCGCGCCACGGATGCGGCACGCCCGGCTGCAGCACCGCGGCAATGATCTCCTCACGTGTCGCCGCGACACCCGCCCGGCGGTTGAACTCCGCGACGTGCAGCGGGCAGAAGCAGCCGCCCCAGTCGAGCGGCTCATGGTTCGCCAGGCGCACATCGTCCTCGACCCAGATGACGCGGTAGCCCTCAGCCGCGAACAGCCGCAGCGCCTCGCGGTAATACGTGCGCCAGCCCGCGTCGAGCGGGCAGACCACTGCCTCCGCCGCGCGGCCCTGCCAATCGACCATCGTCTGCCAGTCCTGGCCCGGCTTCCGCCGCCGCGAGCGGTCGCAGTGCAGCACGGTGATCCACGGATTCAGGCTGACCTCAAGGCCCTCCCT
Source organism: Anaerolineae bacterium (assembly GCA_034429055.1). Taxonomy (GTDB): domain Bacteria; phylum Chloroflexota; class Anaerolineae; order CG2-30-64-16; family CG2-30-64-16; genus MWBF01. The sequence goes on from DAOUGK010000041.1 coordinate 26,364, forward strand.
GACCAGCGCGTCGCGGTAAGGCCGGAGCACGGCGAGCCACTCTAGCAGCTCATCCAGCGTTTCATGGCCGTTGTTCAGTTCTTCGGCTGCCAGGAACAGCAGCACTTCGTCCGGTCTGGCGCCGCGGCAGGCCTCCAACAACTCAGCCGCCCCCGTGGCAGCATCGATATGCGGGCCGAACTGCACGCGCAAGGCATAGTGGACAGGCATCCTTGACCTCCCGGTGTGGGTGAATATGCTAACAAGTCGCGGCGATTATACTACAACCCTGCAATCTGTAACCTCTCGGGCCCCGACTGCATCCTATGTGCGATGCATCTCTATTCCACCTATGGAGCAATTGACCCATGCCCATTTACGAGTATCGCTGCAGCGATTGCGAGACAGATTTCGAGAAGCTGGTGCAGTCCGTGTTCAGCCAGGAGGCTATCACCTGCCCGCAGTGTGGGGGCCAGCACGTGAAGAAGGCCGTGAGCCTGTTCGGCGGTCTGGGCGGCGGCAGCAGCGCGCGCACGAGCGGCGGCGCGAGCAGTCAGGCGTGCGCGCCCACCGGTTGAGGCATCCGCCGCTAACGGGCCGTGCGTCCGTCAAATAGTTGAACCGCGAAGACGCGAAGGACGCCAAGACAACAAACCTTAGCGTTCTTCGCGTCTTCGCGGTTCAGTATTTTGCCTCTATTCCCCGATGTACCGTTCCAGTTCCTCGCGCGTCAGCGTCAGTACATCCATATCTTTCCTGAACGCACCCAGGCTGACCAGGCACTCGGTGAACAGCTCGCGCGTGCGCAGTTGCAGTGCCTTCATGTCCATGTCCGTCATCACCCGCAGGATGCGCTGGCCCTTGCGCACGTGCGTCCGTTCGTCCGAGCGCACGAAATCGCTGATATGGGCGACCGTCGAGTCATCCCGCTCGCGCGCCTCGTCGATCAGTTCGTGGATGGTCTTGATGACGCCCACCTCCCCGAACAGGTTGATCTCGGTCATCGCATATTCCGGCTCCATCGGCCCGCGGCACGTGCTCGGCGTCAGGCGATTCGGCAGTTCGAACGGGTCATAGCCCAGCGTCAGCAGCGTCTTGTGACCGATCTCAGTGTGCCGCGCTTCATCCCACGTCACGCGCGCCAGGTCATACTCTGCGTCGAAATCCTTGAAGCGGATGTCCCAGAGGAACGTGCCGAAGGCCTCGATTGCATCGACCTCGTCGCGCTGCGTGCGCACGAAACGCAGCCGCTTATCCTCGTAGGTCTCCGGTTCGTGGCGCGGCTCGACATCCGCGACGTTGTAGTCGCCGGTGTTGGTGAAGGTCACAAAGCGGCTGTCGCGCTGGGGCATCTCTCCACGCTTGTAAGGCTTGACTTCCGCGCGCAACGGGGCCGGTCGCACGCTACGCTCATCCGTGCCCGTAACGCCGCCCATGCTCTGTAAGAGGCGGAACAGGTGCCAGCGCCGGCGCTCCAGCCGGGATTCGTCGATGCCGCCCTCCACATACGCGGCCAGCGCGGCCTCCGCCCACGCCAGCATCGGCTCGTAGTCCAGCAGAATCTGGCGCAGGTTGCGGATGGTCGGCGCATCCGTCACCTGGTCGGTGTCATCGATGTGATGCCGGTAGGCCGTCGCGAGGGCCTTGCCCAACACCTGGTGGACGCCGACGAGCAACTCCGGCGCATCCTCGGCGGACAGAATCTCCTCGATCAGCAGATCCAGCTCCGCGTCGCGGAAGTCATCGATCGCCGCCAGCCGCATCTCCTGCTCGTGCAGCCGGTTGCGGAGACGGTGCGCCGCGTCCGCGTGCCAGAAGATGTGGCGGCCCGTCTCGATCTTGACCTCGAACTCCGGAATCGCGAGGGCCCATGAGCCGAGGCCCTGCGCCAGACGGCGCTCCAGGTAGAAGTAGCGCAGCAGCCGGCGGGCGTTTTCGTCCACGGAGAACTTGCCGCCCAGCTTGCGTGTATCGCGCGGAAAGCGGTAGGGAAAGGCCTGGCGGCGCTCGGCCGCGGCGTCACGCTCGGCAGGCCGGGAGATGGTCGGGATGGGGGTGCGGTCAACAGAGTGCTCTGACATGCCTCGTCTCCTCATAGCAGATTGCTGGTGGAATCACCTACATGATAGAGGCTACCCCGCACGCCACAAGTCAGGAATTATCCCATGTTGGATATTGCACAAGGGCCGGCACGGGCTCTTCGTGTTTCGACCCCGATAGTGTATTATGTGCCTATGTTCTCAACGACAGGAGGCCTGATGTATCAGACGGATATGTATGAAGGGATGCTCGCAGAAACCATCAGCGTAGTCGGCAGCCAGGGGGAACACATCGGCGCGTACTATGCGCGGCCGCTGGGACCCGGTCCCTACCCCGGCGTCGTGTTGATCCACCACCTGCCAGGCTGGGACGAATGGTACCGCGAGGCTACGCGCCGCTTTGCGCATCACGGCTACCTGGCTATCTCACCAAACCTGTATCACCGCCTGGGTCACGGCACGCCGGAAGACGTGGCAGCCAAGGCGCGCGGAGAGGGCGGCGTGGCCGATGACCAGGTCGTCGCAGACGTCGCGGGGGCCATGCGCTACTTGCGCAGCCTACCGTACAGCAACGGCAAGGTCGGCGTGTTCGGCACATGCTCCGGCGGTCGCCATGCGTTCCTGGCCGCATGCCGGACGCAGGGGTTCGACGCTGCGATGGACCTCTGGGGCGGCCGCGTGGTGATGTCACCCGAGGAACTGACGCCCAAGCAGCCCGTGGCCCCCATCGACTACACCGCCGACCTCTCCTGCCCGCTGCTCGGATTATTCGGAGAAGAAGATCACAGCCCCACGCCCGCGCATGTGGCGGCGCTGGAGGCCGCGCTCAAGCGCCACGGCAAGGCCTACGAGTTCCATATGTACCCGAACGCGGGACATGGCTTCTTCTACTACAACCGGCCCAACTACCGGCAGGAACAGGCCGTGGACGGCTGGGAGAAGATCTGGGCCTTCCTGGGCAAGCACCTGGCTTGAATGGGTCTATCCGAGAGAGCGTAGCATAGCCCCTTGTGGGCGTCCTGACGGGCGCAAGGCCCGATGCTACGCTGACTATGATCAAGGGGAGCGACCGATGTGTACGATGATTGCCCGGCAGACGCCGGTGAGCGGGGCCGGCAAGGGAGTCAGCGGCTGGTTCACGCTGAACGGGGCCTATGTGTCCTATGACCACCCCTTCAACGTGCCGTTCGAGCACGCGCTGAACATCGACTTCGTGAACGAGGCGCAGGGACCGGGCGCGCGGGTTGCCGTGGAGCTGGATGCCGCCTCCGCGCGCACCCTTGCAGAGACCATCCTGGCCGTGCTGGCCGAAGCCGAGGCGGGGGGCTATGTAGGGGAGGAGAAATAGAACGCTGATCACGCTGCTTAGACTGATGTGCATGATGAAATATTCTGATCCTGGAGATCAGGTTCGTCAGCGTCAACCGCAGGTTGACGCATCATCAGCGTTCTATGGAATTGCAGGCAGTACGTACTCCTCAACCAAACGCCAGAGCGGGGCATGGTCCAGGGTGTCTGCAGTGGCGACGAACACCAGGTCGTGCTCCGGCGCGACATAGATCATCTGGCCGCCGCGGCCCAGCGCGGCATACCCGCCGAGGCGCGGGTGAATCCACCACTGGTAGCCATAGCCTAACTCGCCGTCGGTCGTGGTCTGTTGGGTCGTTGCGGCCTGCACCCACTCCGGTGACACGACCTGCCGGCCATCCCACGCGCCCTCGTGCAGATACAGATAGCCGAGCTTTGCCATCTCGCGCGGGGTCAGCTTCAGCCCCCACCCGCCGAGCGTCGTCCCGTCGTTGCTGGCCTCCCACGCGACATCCCGGATGCCGAGCGGATCGAACAGATTGTCCGCCGCGAAGTCCGCGGCCGTCTGGCCCGTGCGCGCCTGGATGACCGCGGAGAGCACGTGCGAGCAGCCTGAACAGTAGAGGAATTCCGTGCCCGGTGGGTTCTGCAGCGGCAGGTTGAACATGTACTGGACCGAGTCCTCTGCCCGCAGCAGGCCCACATAGCCCCAATCGTTCTCGTTCCAGCCCAGACCCATGCGCATAGTTAACGCATCTTCCAGCGTAATGGCACGCTTCGCCTCGTCCAGTTGGCCCAGGCGCGCCGCGGGCAGCAGGTTGGCGATGGGGGTGTCGATCGCAGGGATGACTCCCTGATCCCGCGCGATGCCGATGAGGGTGGCGATGAAGCTCTTGGTGACGGAGTAAATCTCGCGGGATTGTTCGGCGGTGGCCGTTCCGAAGTAGGTTTCGCTGACGACATAGCCGTGACGGATGACGAGCACGCTGCGCAGGCCGGGCAGGTTCGCCCGGATGTCCTCCACCATCAGCGCCAGCTTACCGGCATCCACGCCCTGCGCCGCGGGGTCCGCCGCCTGCCAGCCGTCCGTGGGCCAGGGCACGCCCGGCTCCGCACGCACCGCCGGCCGCGTCGGGAACGGAGTCGGCGCGGCTTCCCCACCGCCGCAGCCTGCCAGCAGCGCAACGACGACCAGCAGCAGTAGTACACGCCTGAGATCGGTCACATGGCCTCCTTACTCGCGCGGCAGCGCAGCCTGGCCGCGCACCCGGTCCAACAGCTCGCGCACCTCAAGGAAGTCGGCCCAATGGTCGAGGTATGTCTGCTCAAGGTACGGCTCCTGGACTTCATAGACCTCGAGCACATCCTGGAACTGGCGCTCCAGCGATGGGGCCTCCCGGTACCACACCAGCTTACTCAGGATAGTATCTTCGGGGCTGGTCACCCAAGCCTCTCGGCCGGAGATCAACCCAAGCAGTCGACGTTGGAAGCTCGCCTGGGCGTAGGGTGTATCCTTAAGAAGCCAAAAGTCGACTTTGAAGGCACTCTCAAGATGTATTGCATTGAACTGATCGCGCTTTCCGACAGCGTCTGCGATCACGAATTCGGGTGCATAGAAGTGGGGGGCCAACAGGCGGACCAGTGGCATCACCTGTAATTCAGAGAGCTCAATCACCAGATCAGCATCGTGCGTCGTGCGCGGGCGACCCCAAAAGGCAGACGCAAAGGACCCGACAACCATATACGGAATATCCAGGGTCTCCAATGCATCGAGCACTTGGTCGAGGGCGCTATTTTCGACCGTGGACATGCTCCCTCCGTGCGGATTCTGTCAGTTCTGCAAGGCCAGGCGGCAAGATGCGCTTCCGCACCTCGAATTCCAAGTCATCATCGTCGATATCCGGCTGGCGGTAACGAATGGAGGCCCGCACCATCTCTATCTCGGCCGCAGACATCTCCAGCGCGATGGCGACCCGTTGCTGGGGCGCCATGCGCCGGTAGATCTGCACGCGCAGCCATTCGGTTTCGGGGTTACGCACTGCCATACGACGGCTCCTTTGCAGCCCTTCACTTGCTGCGATCAATCAGCAGGCGCAGCCGCGCTTCCTCGGCCATGAGCGCATCCGCCTCTGCCTGCAACCGGCTAACTCTGCGAGCAGCGAGCTTCGCGCGCAGGCCGGTCAGCGCGGCGGCCTGCGCCTCAGCATGGGCCAGTTCCCGCTGCAATCGGCCCAGCGCCGCCTGGACCTCGCCCTTCCGCGCTACAGCCGCCTGCCGGTCAGTGCTCATCGCGGCAGGTACTCCAGCCATGCCTGCTGCGGCGCCACAATCTCCGGCAATGCGGTCAAGGGCGCCCAAAAGAGGGTAAAGATGTGGTTGTCGGTGGACGCAGTCCACCTTTCCGGCGTCTCTTCGTCGCACGCCAGCAGGTAGAAGTACCGGCGCTGCCTGTCGGTCAGAGCGTCATCTGCCACCCAACCTGTAATCTGGTAGCTGATATACCTCAGATCGGGATAGCGGTCTGTTTCCTGGTAGCTGACCTGGCTGAATCCGGCGGTCTGCCGGTGGAGCCTGACATACGCGGCCCGGGGAAGCGTGGCCCAATCGAAGCTCGCCGGATCGGGGCGGGAGTAGACGGTCGACCGGCGGAGCATGTAGCGCTCATCCGGCGCGCAGTTGAAATCGGCCTCGCCCAGGAGCCGGCTTACCGTCAGCCCGGTCAGCCCGGTTTCTTCGCGCGCCTCGCGCAGAGCCGCCTGTTCCGGTGTCTCGCCCGGCTCCATCGTGCCGGCGGGAATCTGGATGCCCGCATAGGGGTGCTCAAAGAGCAGCAATTCATCGCCGCGCGGCGTGGATCGCGTAATGAAGGCGGTGACCTTACCCAGGATGTCTGCCATCGGTTTCGGTCGTTACCAGCTCCCGAAAGAGTCGTTCCAGGGTCCCGTGCGGGTCATCGCACAGCCCGACGTGGACCGGCGAAATCTGCACCATCGTGTTGCGCGGGGAGGCCAGCCAGCGAAAACGCTCCGAAGGCGGCAGCACCCCGATGACGCCCGCATCCGGGCCGCCTGCACAGACGCAGGCCATCAGGTCGAGCTCGGCGCGCAGCAGGTCGACCTGCGCCGCGGGACAGAGCGCGCGTAGCCGATCGGCATGGAGGTGGATGCGCATATCCAGGAAGCGGCGCTGTTTGCAGTAGACGATGACCCCGACGTTGATGAACTCCTCGCGCACGATCTCCGGCACGACCCGCACCACTGCGTACTCAAATGCGCTGGCTGCGGGCATGGTTGGCCTCTTCCACGAAGACCGCGGAGGCATCCCGCCGGGCCGTCAGCCAGGCGTTATAGCCGGCCCGCGCCTGCTCCGGTGTGGTGCCGTTGTGCAGCCAGGCATCGGGGATCATGTCCACGACTTGGGCAATCAGATTATCGGTCAGCTTGGGGGTCAGCAGGCGGTCAGCCTCGTCGATCGGCGCGGTGAACGGCAGCAGCGCATGATCCTTGATCTGCGTAAACGGCACGCGGCTGCGTTCGGGATGGTGCTGCCAGTCGGCCCGGTGATGGAAGTAGAGGCTCGCGCCGTGGTCGATCAGCCACAGCTCCCGCTCATACAGCAGCATGTTGACATTGCGCGGGGTGCGGTCCACGTTGGTCACGTACGCATCGAACCACACAATCGCGGCCGCTTCGAGCCGGGTCAGCGGGGGCGTGCGCAGGGGGTTGTATTCGAGCGCATTGGGCAGAAAGCGCAGCCCCAGGTTGCGCCCGATGCTGGCCTTGAGCAGGTCGCGAATCTCGAGGTTCGACTCGCCTGCGGCAAAGGCCGGATCGAGGTCGATCAGGGCCAGTTCCGGCACGCGCAAGCCGAGGCTGCGACCAATCTCGCCGGCCAGCAACTCGGCGGTCAGGGCCTTGACGCCCTGACCCGCGCCCGCGAACTTCATCACGTAAAGCTGCCCGTCGCTGGCCTCGACCAGCGCGGGCAGCGAGCCTCCCTGGCGGAAGGGCATGACATAGCGCATTGCATTCAGGATGGGCAACATGCCCCTATTCTACCACAATGCGATAGACTCCGCCGCCTCCCAGATCGGTCACATACAACTCGCCGGCCTCATCCTCTCCGAAGGAGCTCGCAGCCAGGTTTGTGTCGGCCAACTCCACGCGCTCCCAGGCATCGCCGCTCTGCTGCAAGCCCCAAACCTTGCCGCTGCAGAAGTCGCTGAAAAGATATGCGCCAGTGAGTGCAGGGAAGGCCGCGCCCCGGTAGACATAGCCGCCCGTGATGGAGCAGCCGTCTGCGCCGTGACGATACTCGGCCACCGGCAGCTCCAGGCCTGCCTGGTCGCAGTTCTGCGCGGAGAAGCAGTGCAGCCCTTCCATGATGGGCCAGCCGAAGTTCAGGCCGCCTGCCGAACCGGCGGGCACAAGATGCACTTCCTCGTAGGTATTCTGCCCCACGTCGGCAATCCACAGGTCGCCGGTCGCCCGGTCGAAGCTGTAGCGCCACGGGTTGCGCAGCCCCAGAGCCCACACTTCGTCCACCACGTCCTGCCCGTTCCAGTCCGTATCCATCCACGGATTGTCAGCGGGAATCAAGTAGGGCTGTGTGGGATCACTCGTGACATCCAGCCGCAGCATCTTGCCCAGCAGCGTCGCCGGGTTCTGCCCGTTGCCGAACCGATCATTGGCCGCGCCGCCGTCGCCCGTGCCGATCCACAGGTAGCCGTCCGGCCCAAAGAGGAGCCCGCCGCCGTTGTGGTTCGCCGCGGGCTGGTCGATGGTAAGCACTTTGAATTCGCTCGCGGGGTCGGCTACGTCGGCCTCGCTGGTCACCTGGAACCGGCTGACGACCGTGTCGCCGTTCTTGTCAGTGTAGTTGACGAAGAAGTGGCCGCTTTCCGTGTAGTCGGGCGCGAACGCCAGGCCCAGCAGGCCCTGCTCGGACGAACTGCTGCCAACCCGGTCACGAATATCGAGGAAGGGCGTCTCCACAAGCTGGTCGTCCCGGACGATGCGGATGGTGCCCGTCTTCTCAAGGACGAAGAGCCGCCCGCTGCCATCTCCCGCATGGGTCAACCACAGCGGAGCCGCCAGTCCCTCGATCACCGGCTCGACTCGCACACGCACCCCGCTCAGGCCGGTCGCATATGCGGTGGGCCGCGGGGTTTCACCTGTCGCAGCCACAGTCGCAGCCGACTCAACCGCCGTCTCTGTTGCGGTGGGTGCTTCCGTCTCCGTCGCTTCCGCCTGCACCGTCACAGTTGGAGTTTCCGTTGCAGCGGGTGTTGCCGTGATGGTCGTCGGCGCCGTACCTTCCGCCTGCACCGGCGCAGGCACCGCTGTCTCCGTGCTGCGGATTGCGACAGGTGTAGGCAAGACGCCTCCGCTCATACACGCGCTCACTGCCAGCGCCAGGATCAATATCGAGAGCCCTGCTCCAAATCGCTTCATCGTGGCAATCTCCCATGTTTATGTTACCGCGATGATTAAGCCACAAGCAGACGTGCAGGGCTGTACATATGCATACAGTGATGGCACCTTGCAGCACAAAATCGCAAAAAAAGCCCCCTCCCCCGGGCCTTGCCAGGTCCAGAAGAGGGGGCGTATCACGAAGGGCCGGCTACCGCATGACCAGCGGCAAGAAGAGCACCTTCACATCGTCAACCACGATGGCGGTCACCTCGACCGTCTGGATGCGGTTGGCGAGGGTCGGATCGTCGGCCACGATCGTGATGACGGCCTGATAACGGCCGTTGGCCGTGCCCGGCTTGACGCTCACGTTCATGATCGAGGGCGTGTTGGGCTGAGTCGTGCCGCTGCTCGGGCTGAAGTTCAGCCAGGCAGGCAGGGCGTCGATGCCATCGATAGTCAGGCCTTGCTCAGTGACGACCAGCTTACCGTCAGCCGCCAGCGCGGCGACATCAGCCGCCGTCGGCACATCCACTGCACTCGCGACCCAGTTCACCGAGCCGCCGGGCCGCCAGATGCTGATCTGCTTCGTGACGGTCGGCCCGGTGCGCTCCTGGAAGATGGTGAGCTGCTTGGGCAGCACCACGAAACCAGGATCAGGCACGTTAAGGTCAACGGTGATATACTGCACACCGTTTGCCACGTTCGGGTCCAGCGCGGACACGCGGATCGTCCCCTGCTTGACGCCGGGGCCGGCGGCGGTCGCGTTGACGATTACGCGCATGGTCGACGGGCTGGTGCCCTGCACCGGCGACACGCTCAACCACGAGGCGCCGTCGATGACCGCAGCCTGCCAGTTGAACTGGGCGCTGCCGCCCGCGCTGGTGATGGAGACGGTCTTTTCAGCCGTGTTCCCGTACTCGACTTCGAACGAAACCCGGCTTGGGGTCACCACCATGCCGACGCCGGTCAGGTTCAGCGTGACCTGCACATCCTGGGTGGCGTTCACGACGCCCGGCGTGTTCGAGGTGAAGCGTATGGTCCCGGTATACGTGCCAGGGCCGACCGCACGGGTGTCCACGCTCACGTTGAGCGTATCGTTCGTGACGCCGCTCGTCTTGCTGAGCACAAGCCACGGCGAAGCCGTAATGACCTGGGCCTGCCAGTTGATCGAGGCCGAAGTGCCGCTGTTCTCGACGCGGAGCGTCTGCGGCGTAACGGCCTGGCTGTACTCCAGGTTGAAGGTGAGGCTGCCCGGCGTGACGGTCAGCGTAGGGCCCAGCGGCATTCCTTCACCGTCCAGATTCGCCACGGCCATCGTCGGGAAGTTAGAGACGCTACCCGCCGTGTAGAACGACCCGGTCGTATCCACAAACGCATTCGAGAGCTCCGGCTCAGTGAACGTGCGAACGCGATCACTCCGCTGGATCAGAATTTCATCGCGGCCGTCGCCATCCACATCGCCTGTCCGCACGAGCTTGAAGAGGTTCCCGCCGATGCCCGTTGCAACCTCGAACTGCCGCATGACCTGGCCGTTCGGATTGAGGACGATCAGCGACACCTTGTCGATGACCGGATCGCGCAAGGCCACGATTTCGTCATCCTGATCGCCGTTCAGGTCACCGGTGGCCAGGGAGCGGAAATACGGGTCGAACTTGCGGTTTGTCGTGTTTTCCTGCGGCAGGTTCTCCAGGGTGGAGCCGGCCAGCCTGAGGATGATGATGGAATCGAAGTATCCCTGCACCTGGGTGCGGCTCAAGGCCACCTCGCTGCCGTTGTAGAGCTTCGAGATGTTGCCCATCGCAACCGCGACCCACGGGAATTGATACTTGGCTTCATAGAGCTTGGTCAACGCGCCGGCCGACAGGCCCGCGCCGCTGTACAGCGTCAGCATGGCATCGGAGGTGCGGACGAGAATGAGGTCGTCATTGCCGTCGGCGTTCATGTCGCCGGTGCTCATGTCAGCCCAAAGCGCGCCGTACGCGGCTGACAACACCTGCTGCCATTCGCCCGCCGTGGCATTGGTACCGCCGTCGTAGATGCGCAGGGTTTCCTGGCTGCCGGAGAAGTCTGTGACGGCAATCTCATCCCGCCCATCTTTGTCGAAGTCGCCCGTGGCAACCAGCCGGTAGGAGCGACCGCTCGCCACCGTTGTCGAAAAACTAACTGCGGCCCTGCCTGTGGGAACTACAGGATCAAACACCTTAAGCCGCACGCCGCCGATGCCCACCAGTTCCTGGTCACCGTCGCCATTGAAGTCGCCGGCTGCGACCGTCACAAAGCCGGTGTCCGCACCCGAGTCCCACACCACCGGCTTGTATGCCGGAGCCGTATGAGGATCAATCGCGCGAATACGACCTGTGCCCGCCTCGATGACGATGATCTCATCGTCGACGGCAGTCGTCTGGGTCAGTGGAGCAGCTTGAGCCACGGCGGGAGTCAGCAAGAGCCCGCCCAGGGGTGTGACAAGCACCGTTAGAACGAGTAAAATGCTCAACCACGGTGAGCGGTGCATGAGTTTCGCCTCCTTGCAGGTAGTAGCCCGGCAAGACTCAGGACGCCGAAAGCCCAGATGGTCGTCCACGTCCTTGCGGTTGGGCAGGGAGCCAGGCCCGCGCGCCGCGTGGCACACGCGGGCGCGCTGATCGACACCGATCTGGCCGACCGGGCGCGCAGCATTATATCATAGCCGATGACGACGAACCAAACCATCCGGTTCCGTAAGTGTTCAGCGCTGCCTCGTAACATAAGGTCTCGTGCCCGTCAGCAGGTCGACAAATCCGGTTTCTCGGAGAAACCGGATTTGTAACGGTGAACACTTCCCCGGTTCCAGGCCGGTGAGACAAGAAGTTCGGAGGCAGCATGAAGACGGTAAAGACGCTGGCAATGCGGGTGCTGGAGGGTCACGGCATCCCCTATGAGCCGGTCAGCTATGAGGTCAAGGATCATCTGTCAGCGGCAGAGGTCGCGGCCGCGCTGGGCTTCCCCGCGGAGCAGACGTTCAAGACGCTCGTCGCCCTCCCCGAGCGGCCCGGCGCGCGGCCCATCCTTGCACTCGTCCCCGGCGACTCTCAGCTCGACCTCAAGAAGCTGGCCGCGGCCGCGGGTGAGAAAAAGGTACAGATGGCTCCGCAGCGCGACGCGGAGCGACTGACCGGCTTGCAGAAGGGCGGCATCTCACCGCTGGCCCTGATGGATAAGACCTGGCCGGTCATCGTGGATGAAACCGTGTGGCTGTTCGACCGCATCGAGGTCAGCGCGGGCAAGGTCGGCGCGGGCGTGCTCGTGCCGGTGGAGCCGCTCCTGACCTTGCTGAAGGCGACCACCGCGGACATTGTGGAAGAATAGGAGGAATTCCCGTGCAGCCCAATCCAACCCTGCGCAAACTCGGCTTCGCGGCAGACGACCGCGTTGTCATCATCCACACGGACGACATCGGCATGTGTCATGCCAGTCTGGCCGCATTCATCGACCTGGCAGACTTCGGCCTCATCTCTTCGGGCGCAACGATGACGCCCTGCCCGTGGTTCCCCGCGGTCGCGGCCTACTGCCGCGAGCATCCCGCGGTGGACATGGGCGTGCATCTGACGCTAAACAGCGAATGGACCGGCTATCGCTGGGGTCCGGTGTCCACGCGCGACAGGGCGACCGGCCTGCTCGATGCCGAAGGCTATCTGTGGCGCAGTTCGGCGGAAGTGTGGGCGCACGCCGATGCCGGCGCCGGGACGGCAGAACTGGCTGCACAGCTCGATCGGGCACTGGCCGCCGGCATTGCCGTCACCCATATCGACACGCACATGGGCACCATCGTCCACCCGAAGTTTATCCACGGCTATCTCAGGCTGGCGCGTGAGCACCGCCTACCCGCGATGGTCTTGCGATGGGATGCCGCGCGCTGGCAGGCGCGCGGCTATGATGTCGAGACGGCAGAACAGGCCGCAGCCGCAGTCAGGGTGCTGGAGATAGACGGCGTCCCGCTGTTCGACAGCATCATAGGGTTGCACCTGGACCAACCGGACGACCGTGTGGCGCAGGCAAAGGCCGCACTCGGCGGCCTGCCGCCGGGCCTGACCCATTTCATCATCCACCCGTCGAAGGATACGCCGGAGCTGCGGGCCATCACGCCCGACTGGCGTGCCCGCGTCGCAGACTACGAGGCATTCATGAGCGATGAACTTGCCGCATTCGTCCGCAACAGCGGCCTGCATGTCATCGGGTATCGCGCATTAATGGGTGAGTAACAAGTAACGAATAATGAGTAACGAGTGAAGGGCTCGTGAACCGTCCCGCTTACTCGTTACTCATTACTCGTTACTCATATACCGCCGGATTGACGCAGTGCGGCAGGCGCTCGCCCGCAAGCCCGGCCAGCAGATTGGCGCAGGCCAGCTCGGCCATGCGCCGGCGGGTGCCGTGCGTGGCCGAGCCGATGTGCGGCACGATCAGGCAGTTCGGCAGGCTGTAGAGCGGGTGGCTGGCAGGCAGCGGCTCCGGCGTCGTCACATCCAGCGCCGCAGCCGCAATCCAGCCTTCCGTCAGGCCGCGGTGGAGGGCCTCCTGGTCCACCACCGGGCCGCGCGATGTGTTCACGAGGATGGCCGTGGGCTTCATCTGCCGCAAAGCCGCCTCGCCCATCAGCCCGCGCGTCTCGGCGGTCAGGGGACAGTGCAGCGAGACGAAATCGCTCGTCCGCAGCAGAAGCTCGAACGGCACGTGCACCGCGCCGAACTCGCGCTCGGCGGCATCGTGCGCGCCAGGATCGGAATAGACGATGTGCAGGCCAAAGGCGTGGGCGCGGCGGGCAACGGCGTATCCGATCTTGCCCATGCCGACGATGCCGAGCGTCGCGCCTGCCAGGTCCGCGCCCAGCCAGCCGGCAGGCTCCCACGTCGTCCAGCGGCCCGCGCGCGCATCGGCGCTGGCCTCGGGCAGGCGCCGCGCGGCCGAGAGCAGCAGCGCGAATGCGAGGTCTGCCGTCGCGTCCGTGAGCACACCCGGTGTGTTGCCCACGGGAATCCCGCGCCGCGTGCAAGCCGCCACATCCACATTGTCGTAGCCGACGGCCATGTTGCTTACGACCCGCAGCTTCGGCGCGGCGTCGAGCAGCGCGGCATTCACCGGAATCGTCAGGAGGCTGAACAAGCCCTCCGCCTCCGGCAGGTGCGCGGCCAGCTCCGGCGCAAGCGCGGTCGCGCTCGTCGGCCCGATCACCATCCGGCAGCGGCCCTCCAGCGATGCCAGCCACTCCGCGGGCAGCGCATGGCTGACCAGAACAAGCGGAAGCTCCGATCTTCCTTCTTTCATCTTCCTTCTTCCTTCGAATCACTCGCACACGGCGCGATACAGCGCGGCCAGCGCGGTCACCACATCCGCGCGGATGCAGACATCCATCTGCGCGTCCAGAGGGGTTGGCGTGAGATTGATCAGTGCAAGGCGCGCGCCCCGACGCCGGGCCAGCAGCGGCAGGTCGGCAGCGGGCATGACTTCGAGCGATGTGCCGATAATCAGCATGAGGTCGCACGCCAGCGCGGCCTGCTGCGCCGTGTTGAGCGTGGCGTAGGGCAGCGGCTCGCCATACAGAATGACGTGCGGCTTGAGCAGTCCCCCACACGCCGCGCATGGCATCGGCATCTGTCCGGCGCATACCGCGGCAAGGTGCCCATCCGCCGGCTCAGTCCGCCCGCAGCCCAGGCAACTGAACGTTCGCGCATGGCCGTGCAGCTCCAGCACATGCCGGCTGCCCGCAGCTTGATGCAAGGAGTCGATGTTCTGCGTAATCACCGTTCGGATATGTCCCGCGGCCTCGAGCCGCGCAAGCGCGACGTGGGCTGGATTGGGCTGCGCCTTGAGCATTTTGCGAGCCAGCGGCCTCAGCCAGCGGTAGAACCGCGCAGGGTCGTCGTGAAAACCCCACAGCGAGGCCACCTCCAGCGGGTCGGCCTGCTGCCACAGCCCGCCGCGCGCACTCCGAAAATCCGGGATGCCGGATGGTGTGCTGATCCCTGCGCCCGTCAGCACGACGGCGTGCTGCGCAGCGGCCAGCATCTCGGCGACACGCAGTATCTCTGCCGCTTGTTGCCTGGACTCGATCATGGGCTGAATGTAGCACACCCGACGCGTGCGTGCAACCGGCGGAGGATGTGGTAGAATGGCCTTCTGCGTGACTTATCCCCCTCAGGAGCATGACCATGTTCGAGAAGATTGAAATGGCGCTGCCCGACCCGATCCTGGGTCTGGAAGAAGCCTTCAAACGTGACCCGAACCCGGCCAAGATCAACCTCGGCGCGGGCGTGTATAAGGACGAGAGCGGCAATACCCCCATCTTCCGCTCCGTCAAGCTGGCAGAGGCGTCCATCCTGGAGCAGGAGACGAGCAAGAGCTACCTGGGCATCGCCGGCGCACCGGAATATGCCGCGTGTGTGCAGTCCCTCGTCCTCGGTGGACATCACCCTGTAGTCGAAGCAAAACGCGCGGTGACCGTCCACGCGCCCGGCGGCACGGGTGCGCTGCGCGTGGCTGCAGACTTCATCAAGCGCGCGAAGCCCGATGCGCGCGTCTGGCTCAGCCAGCCGACCTGGCCGAACCACCCCGGCGTTATGAAGGCCGCGGGCCTGGCCGTCGAGACGTATCCCTACTTCGATGCCCAAACCAACGGCCTCGCATTCGACCGGATGACTGCGGCGCTGGAGCAGATCCCTGAGGGCGACGTCGTGCTGCTGCACGCCTGCTGCCACAACCCGACCGGCGCGGACCTGACGCTGGAGCAATGGGACGCAGTGGCGGATCTGCTTGCGCGGCGCCGCCTGGTTCCGTTCGTGGATTTCGCGTACCAGGGGCTGGCGCGCGGGCTCGAATCCGACGCGGCCGGTGTGCAACACCTGTGCAGCAAGCTGGACGAAGTGCTGATTGCGTCATCCTTCTCCAAGAACTTCGGGCT
>DAOUGK010000042.1:0-2404 GCA_034429055.1 Anaerolineae bacterium
GCCGGGCCAGTCCGGCATAGCCGGTCTGCTCGCGGGCCAGCGCAGCCACATCAAGCCGGAAGGCTTCGACCGCACGCACGCCCGGCTCGGCAGCGTCACGTGGGACCCGGCGCCGCTGACGATGACGGTTGCACCGGTGCCTGCGCCGGTCAGCGGCAACGGCAAGCATCGGGATTGAACCGCTAAGACGCGAAGGGCGCGAAGATTCACGAAGCAGGTACATCTTTGCGTCCTTCGCGTCTTGGCGGTGAACTATCACCCCAGATAATAGGATGACAGGATGCCTCTTAACGTCGCCGTGCTGGCGAACCTCAAACGCAACGCGCCCAGGTATGACGGTATGCCCGCGGATGCGTGGGATGACCTGGATTCGGACATCACGGTCGACTCGCTCGTCGCCGCGCTCGAGGCCGGCGGCCACCGCGCCACCTTCCTGGAGGGCAACCTCTCGCTCATCGAGGAGTTGCCCAGGCTGAAGCCGGATATCTGCTTCAACATCTGCGAAGGCCATTGGGGCGACAGCCGCGAGTCGCACGTGCCCGCGCTGCTGGAGATGCTGCGCCAACCCTACACCGGCAGCGGCGTGCTGACCCTGGCCCTGACGCTCGACAAGCCCATGACCAAGCGCGTGCTCGCCTTCCACGACTTGCCCACGCCGGCGTTCCAGGTGTTCGAGCGGGCGGACGAGCCGCTGGACGATGACCTGCGCTTCCCCCTGTTCGTCAAGCCGAGCCGGGAAGGCACGGGCATGGGCGTCAGCGGGCAGTCCATCGTCCACGACGAAAAAGAACTGCGCGAGCAGTTGCGCGAGCAATTGGCGCGCTACCACCAGCCCATCCTGGTCGAGCGTTTCATTCGGGGCCGCGAGGTCACGGTCGGGGTGATTGGCAACCTGCGGCCGCCCGTCGCACGCCGGATGCCCGACGACGAGACCGCGCGGCGCGTGCTGGGCGGGCTGCGCTTCCTGCCGCCGTTGGAGGTGGACTTCCGCGCCTATCCTGAGACCGAGGGCGGGGTGTACACGAACCGCATGAAGACCGAGTGGGCGCACGACTTCCACTACCTCTGTCCCGCGCCGCTGGACGCTGCGCTGGTCGAGCAGCTCAACCGGCTGACGGCCGCGGTCTTCCGCGTGACCGGATGCCGGGATGTGGCGCGCGTCGACTTCCGGCTCGATGCGGATGATGGTGACCGGCCCTATATCCTGGAAGTCAATCCGCTGCCCGGCCTCTATCCCGGGTTGAGCGACCTGGTGCTGGAAGCCGCGGCTGAGGGAACGGACTACGCAGGGCTGATTAACGACATCCTGGATGCGGCTTGTTTGCGGTACGAGATGTAAGTCTGAAGTCAGTCGCAGAAGTCCATGCTTGAGGAGATGGGAACCGAAACGTGGACTTGCGTGCCCTGCCGGGGTGCGCTGGCAATCTCGATGGCGCCGCCGACTTTCGCCACCCGCTCGCGCATGGAGCGCAGGCCCAGGTGGCCCGGATATTGCGCCGTCGGGTCAAAGCCGAGCCCATCATCACAAATGCCGAGCCGGAGCATATTGCGCTCGCAGGTCAGGCTGACTTCCAGCCGGTGGGCCTGCGCATGTTTGATTGCGTTCTGCAGGGCCTCCTGCGCAACACGGTACAACGTCTCTTTGACCGCCAGCGGCACCGCCGGCTCGCAGCACAGACTCAGTTCCACCGAGATGCCGTGGCGTGACTTGACGGCCTCCACCTGTTTGGTAAGCGCGGCCACCAGACCCTCCAGCTCCAGCGATTCGGGGCGCAACTCGAAGATGAGGGTCCGCATCTCCCACAGCCCGCCGTGCGCCAGTGAGAGCGCATAGTCCAGGGCCTCACGCGCCTTGACTCGATTTGAATCGAACAGGACCAGCGCCGTATTAATCCCCAGCGAAATGCCGTACAGCGCCTGCGAGACAGAATCGTGCAGTTCGCGCGCCAGGCGCTGCCGCTCCTCCAAGGCGGTACGTTGCTGCAATTCCAGCAAGAGCTCGTTTTGCGCGCGGTGCAGGTTGTCCTCTGCCAGCTTACGCTTGCTGATGTCCTCGATGATGCTGGCAAAGCGGTGCGGCCCCGCCGGAAAGGTACTGACGCGTTGGTACCGGTCGACGGCCTTCGCATATGTCTCGAATTCGATCGGCGTTTGCGTGGCAACCACCTGCACGAAACGCGGCAGATACTCAACGATCGCAGCGGGGAACAACTCGCTGATGCGCCGGCCTACGATCTGTTCGCGGGCTACACCGGTGTGCAGGGTATAGGCGTCATTGACCTCCAGGATCTGCCAGTCCACCGGCCGGCCTTGCTCGTCATACAATAGCTCATACAGCGCAAAACCCTCCACCATGTTCTGAAAGAGCAAACGATACTTGGACTCGCTGACGCGCAGCGCCTCG
>DAOUGK010000043.1:0-8040 GCA_034429055.1 Anaerolineae bacterium
GTTGCCGAGGGGCGGCTCGCTCAGCGAGTCGATGCCGTCGATGCCCGACCGCCGCATCATCGGCAGCAGGGCGCGCACGTCGCCGCAGGTGTGGATGATGAACAGCTTGCCGGCCGCGTGGAGGATGTCTGCATACTCCTGGAGGTAGGGCAGCGCATACCGCTCGAACATGCGCGGCGAGATCAGGCGGGTGGTGATATCTGCGGAGTAGGCGATGACGACCTCTGCCGGGGCCGCGGCCGCGGTCCGGCACATCGCAAGCTGGTGCTCGTGCACGGCAGCGGCCAACTGGTCCAGCCGCTCCGGGTGGTCGTGGGAGTCGTAGATGACCTGTTCCTGCGACAGGTAGCGGAAAAACGCGGTCAGCGGCGGCGCGCCCGCGTCGATGGTCACCAGGCCGTCCTCGCCGATTTCGTCGATCGTGCGCTGATTGGTCACGTAGTCGGGCGTGATGCGCTGGCGCCGCAGGACATAGCAGACCGTCTCATAATCCTCAGGCGTCTTGATGAACGGCTCGGTGATGAAATCCGTCTCGGCCCCCGAGATGTGGAGGCTATTCTCAGCGATGGTCCCCACCGGCGTGCTGACCCGGCGCATGATCCTATCGCCGCTCCGCTGCTCCTCCACGGTGACGCCTTCTGCTGCTACTGCGCAGTAGGGGCTGTGGCGCAGGAGGATGTCCGCGCCGATGCTGCGCAGGAAGGCCGGAACGCCTCCAGCAGCCTGCTCCGGCGGGAGGCTCTTCATGAAGTAATCGTCCAGGAGCGGCGCCCAGCTATAGCGGTCCGGGGTCTCGTGGCGCAGGGTGGCGAGCAGGCGCTGGCGTGAAGTCATCATGAGCGCTTATCCTTTCAGGCCGGTCAGGGCAATCCCCTCGATGAAGTTGCGCTGCATCAGCAGGAACACGATCAGCACCGGGATGAACATAATGCTGGCCCCGGCCATCTGCAGGTGGGTTTGGCTGATGTACTGCTCGGTGAAGCGGGACATGGCAATCGGGAGCGTCCACAACTGCTTGCTGTTGGTGATAATCAGCGGCCAGAGGAAGTTGTCCCAACTGCCCAGGAAGGTGAAGATGGCGAGGGTCGCGATGGCCGGCTTGCAGAGCGGGAGCATGATGCGCACGAAGATGTAAGGCTCCGATGCGCCGTCGATCCGGGCGGCTTCGAGGAGCGCCTTGGGCACCCCGAGCATGAACTGGCGCATCATGAAGATGCCGTAGGGCGATACGACGGCCGGGATAATCAGGCCCCAATAGGTGTTGACCATGTGCAGCCGGGCCATCATGATGAAGAGGGGGATCATGATGACCTGGAACGGGATCATCATTGTGGAGAGGATGATGACGAAGATGGCAGTGCGGCCGGGGAAGTTATAGCGCGCGAAGGCAAAGCCGGCCATGCAGCTCGTGAGCAACTGCGCGGCGGTGATCGCCACGGCCACGAAAACGCTGTTGCGGAAGAACAGGGTGAACCCGATCCGGCCCAGCACTTCGACATAGTTCGCGAGCGAGTATTTCGCGGGCGCAAACCAGACCGGCGGCACCTTGATGACCTCGGACAAGGGCATCAGCGACGCCGAGATCATCCAGACCAGGGGCAACAGCATCCAGACGGCCCCGACGAGCAGGATGAACAGCCCCAGGAGCATGCTGATGATCTGGCCGATGTGCAGACGGCGCCGTACGCGGGAGGCAGCAGGAAGGGTTGCGGTAGCCTGAGCCATGATCGCACCTCGCTCTCTAATACTCGATATCGCGCTGGGTCAGCCGCAGTTGGACCAGCGTGACGATCAGAATCAGGGCGAACAGCAGGAATGCCAGCGCCGCGCCGTAGCCCAGCCGGTTGTAGCGAAACGCCGTGGAGTAGATGTGATACACCATCACGCGCGTCGAGTCGATGGGCCCGCCGGCCTCGCCCTGCCGCGTGGTCATGATGACGGCGGGCGTGAACACCTGGAGCGAGCCGATGACCGCGGTCACGGTAATGAACACCACGGTGGGGTTGAGCAACGGGAAGGTGATCGAACGGAACACCTGCCAGCGATTGGCGCCATCAATCCGGGCGGCCTCCACAAGCTCGCGCGGGATGCCCTGGAGGCCCGCCAGGAAGATGACCATGTTATAGCCCAGGCCCTTCCAGATGGACACGATGATGATGGCGGGCAGAGCCCAGTAGGGCGAGGCGAGCCACGTGGGGCCGTGGACGCCCAGCCAACCGAGGAAAGTGTTGACCGCCCCGTAGCGCGGCTCGAACATCCAGACCCAGACGAAGGAAACCGCCACCCACGATGTGATGACCGGGATGAAGTAGGCCGTCCGGAACGCCGTGCGGAAGGGGAGCTTCTCCTGGTTCATAATCATCGCCAGGGCCAGCGAGATAATCATGCCTACCGGCACCGCGCCGATTGTGTAGATCAAGGTATTCCGCAGGCTTTTGACGGTCAGTTTGTCCTGTACGGCCTCGATGTAGTTTTCGATCCCGATAAACGGGAACTCGCGCGGGATGAGGCTCCAATCATGCAGGCTCATCCAGAACGCAAGAATGATCGGGAACAGGATCAGGGCCAACAGGAAGAAGAAGGCCGGGCTGAGGAAGGCATAGGCCCACAGGGTCTCGCGGCGGCGCTCAGGACTCCACCGGCGTTTCTTAACCTGTTGCGATGAGGGCGCCAGGGTCGCCATGTGTGCTCCTCCTTATGCCTGGTCAGAGGCCGGGTCTCCTTCAAAAACCCGGCCTCTGGAGGCGCCAGGTTATGCCTTTACTGTATGCGTCTCGATCACCTTGTTAAGATTCTCGACCATCGTGTTGAAGGAGGTCTTGGTGTCTTCACCGCCGATGACCACACGGTCACGCGCGTCACCCGTCTCCTTCACCCATTCGGCCCAGCCGATCCACTCCCACGGCGAGGCGTACTTCAGCGATTCCATGACCACCACCGCGTTTTCGTCCTTGCGGAAGCGAGGATCGTCGACCAGGTCCTGGTGGCTGGGCAGGTCGCCGCCAACGTCGCTCCAGACGAGCTGAGACGGTTTGTTCGTGCAGAAGTAAACCCAGTCCCAGGCCATCTTGGTGTCGGGCGCCCACTTGCCGACGACCCACATCCAGTGCGAGCCGGCCGTGTAGGGCTGTTGCCCCGGCTTGCGAACCGGGAACTCGCTGATGGTGTATACCAGCTCGGGCGCGGTTGCCTTGAGAGAGCCGCGCGACACCGGGTGGCCGAGCATCATGCCCGCCTTGCCCAGTGCGAAGCGATCCTGGCCGGTCAGGAATGCGCTGTCATCGCTCTCCGCGGAGAGCTTGCAGAACCACTCGAAGGACTCGAAGATCTCCGGGTGGTCGGGCCAAACGAGCACATGCTTGTCTGGATCGGCCCAGGGCTTGCCGTTCTGCTCGCGCTGGAGGAACTGCTGGAACAACATGGTCATCCAGGCTGAGTAGTAACCGGTGTCGATGCCGATCTGGTCGGTGACATCGCCGGCCTTCTTGGTCAACTGCGCGGCGATGGCCGTGAAGTCCTCGAATCCATCGAACGGCTTCTTGACGTCCAGGCCGGCCTCCTCGAACAGGGCGTTGTTGCGATAGATGAGCAGGGTCTGCACATCCAGCGGCAGGCCGTAATACTCGTTGCCCTTCTTGCCGCGCTGGACAGTCCACGGCAGATAGCTGTTCGCAATCGTCTCGGATGAGACGACGAGTTCATCAACCGGCACCAGGTTGCCGCCTGCCACGTACTCTTCGACCAGGCCCATTGGGATCTGGAAGACGTCCGGGGCCGAGCCTTTGCCGGCCGCGATGGCCGAGGCGAGTTTGCCCCAGTAGTCGGCCCAGGGGATCGATTGGAAATCGATCGTGACGTTCTCGCGCTCGTCCTCGAAGCGTGCCTTGAACTGCTCGACGGTCTGCGCGCGGCTGGGTGAGTGGTGCTGCCAGTGCACGAGCGTGATGGGTTGGCCGGCGGCCGGCGCTGCGGCAGGCGCCTCACCCCCGGTGGCCGCGGGCTGGGCCGGCGCAACTGCGGGTGGCGCGCAGGCAGCGAGCGCGCCGCTGGCCACGGTGACGCCGGCAGCACGCAGGAAATCGCGACGGGTCAACTTGGGATCAGCTTTCATGGGAAATCCTCCTCAGAAGCATGGCTGCTGTAAGCAGGCAATGGTCAGGGCATGACGCGATTGGGACAGGGCTATGAAAAGGCGACAAAAGTGACTGGGGCGAATGCACGAAGTGATGCAGCCTTGCACCTCCTCTCCGTCTTCGGACGCCCGCGAGGGGCTGGACTAGAGCCGGCAGTTTTGCACTACGTCGGGGCAGGCGGGTTGCCATAGACGCTCGGGTGATTATATGGTATTGTAGCGCGGCCGGCGGTCGAAAGCCATCGATTTTTGTCAGAAAGGTGACATGGATATGCCACGCGAGTCGAAGACCGACCCGCCCGCCCTGCCATCTGCCCCCGCAGAACAGGAGGCCGAGGCTTGGCTGAAGCTGGTTCGCCAGGCCCTCGAACATCTCTATGACTTCCCGGCGCTGGAACGCCATCCTCTTGCACAGTTGTCCGGGCAGGACCCGGAGCACGCCGCAGCGCGCGGCGGGCAGGGGCTCCGCCGCGCGCTGCTGACAGCGGTCGAAGCCCTGAGCCCGGGGCCCGGCACGCCGGTGCACGCGACCGACGCGCGCATCTTCAATGTCCTGCACCTGCACTATGTCGAAGGGCTGACGATCGAGGAGACCGCGCGCGAGCTGGGCCTGTCCGCTCGCCAGATCTACCGGGAGCTGCGAACGGGGGAAGAGCAGGTGGCGGCGGAGCTGGCGAACCGCCTCAACCCCGGTGCAGCGGCGGGCGGGGCGCGCCTCGCAGAACACCCGCGGGCGGTGGACCTCCTGGCGCTCGTCGAGCGCGGGCAGAAGGTGGTCGAGGGCCTGGCCGCGCAGCGGGAAGTGCGCCTGGAGTTCACGGCGGACGGCCCCGCGGCGACGGTGCGCTGCGATCCCCTGCTCGCGCACCAGGCCGTAGTCAGCGCGCTCACGGCCGCGCTACAGCGCGCGGGGCCGGGCAGCCTGCAGGTCAGGCTGAGCACCGCGGCAGGGGGGTCAATCCTCACGTGCGCGTACACGCCCATTGCGGGCCAGCTCCCGCCGGCCGCGCTCGGCCCGGCCGCGGCCCGGCTGCTCGACCAGCTGGGGTGGCAGGTTGCGTGGCGCGCAGAGGAAGGCGGCCGGGAGGTCCTGTCGCTGGCGCTGCCCGCGTGCCGCTCCGCACTGCTGGTCATAGACGACGACGAGGGCCTGGCCCAGTTGCTCGATCGCTATCTGACCGGACTGGATCTCCACGTCGTGGCGGCCGGGAACGGCCCTGCGGGCCTGGCCCTGGCGCGCGAGCTCGCCCCGGCTGCAATCGTGCTGGACGTAATGATGCCCGACGTGGATGGCTGGGAGGTCCTGCAGACGCTCCGCACGCAGCCGGAGACCCGTGGCATCCCGGTCATCATCTGTTCGGTCTTCGACGATCCCGAGCTGGCCGCGGCACTCGGGGCCTCGCATTTCCTGTCCAAACCCGTCAGCCGGGAGGCGCTGCTGGCTGCACTGCGCCAGGCCGACCTGCTGTAGGCAGCGCAGGCGCGGACTTCTCATCGTAGCGGGGCTCCAGCGTCGACGCCAGCACGCGCACGCAGTTCAGCACCTCCAGGGGCCGCAGGCCATCTCCCCGCCGGACGACAATCTGGCTCCCCCGCTGCTGCAGGGCGTCCTCCGCAAAGCTGGTCGCCGTCAGGATGAGCACGGGGATGCCTGCCAGTGTCGGGTCTGCGCGCATCCGGGCCAGCACCGTGAAGCCATCCACATCGGGCATCATCAGGTCCAGCAGGACGATGTCGGGCGGATCCTCGGCCATGGCGGCCAGCCCTGCGGCTCCGCCGTAGGCGTGGCTGGTCCGATAGGGCATGGGCAGGGCCTGCGTGATCCGCTCGATGAGCTGCACGAACCCCCGGTCGTCGTCGATGATGAACACATGGGCCTCGCCGCGGCCAGCCGGCAGCGCGGCGCGCAGGGCTCCGACCAGCTCTGCACTGGCGACCGGTTTCGTCAGGCAGCCGGCGACAGCCAGGTCCCGGGCCAGCCACGCCTCGCTCGGTAGCGAGCAGGAGATCACGGGCACCGGCAGCGCGGCCAGGCTCGCATCGCTGCCGGCTATGCCGCCGTCCAGGGCCGGGGGCGTGTTGCAGAGCACCGCGGCCGGGTGATAGAGGCGGACCTCTTCGTCCGGCGCGCCATCGCAGGGAATCACGTCGAACTCGGGCAGATGGCGGGCCAGCCACCCGGCCAGCGCGGGATCGGTGTCGACGGCCAGCAGCGCGGGCCGCGTACGGGGCAGCGTGGGCCCTGCCGCGGCGCGCGCTGCCAAGGGCGCCGGCGCCTCCGCGGCCAGCGGCAGCGTGAAGCGGATGACGGCTCCCCCGGCCGGGCCGTTCTCTGCCCAGATGCGGCCGTCATGGGCCTCGACGAACCGCTTGCTGAGCGCCAAGCCCAGTCCCATGCCCTGGTGCTTGCGGCGCAGGGAGGTGTCCACCTGGTAGAACTCCTGGAACACGTTCTCGAGGTTCTCCGGCGGGATGCCCGGCCCGCTGTCGCTGACCGTGATGAGCACCTCGGCCGGCCGGGCCTCGGCTGCCAGCCGGACCAGGCCGCGCTCGGTGAAGCCCCGCGCGTTGTTCAGCAGATTGAGCAGCACCTGGCGGATGCGGGTGCGATCGATCTCCACTGCCGGCAAGTCTGGGGCGATGTCCACCTCGAAGCGCACCGCGGCGCTGCCAGGGGCGGGATGGGCAGGGAAGAGGTCGCGAGCGAGGTCCGCGGTGGCAGCCAGGAACGGCGTCAGCGGCGTCAGCTCCCGGGTCAGCGTGAAGCTCGTCATCTCGAAGCGTGAGAGGTCCAGCACGTCGTCGATCATGCCGGTCAGGTGGCGCGTGCCGCGGTAGACCTGGTAGACATCCCGGCGCAGCGCGGGAGGCCAGGCCATGTCGCCGTAGACTTCCGGCGACAGGTACATGATCTCGGAGAAGCCCAGGATGAGGTTGAGCGGGGTGCGCAGCTCGTGGCTGATGTTGGCGGCGAAGCGCTCCTTCATCTGCCGCGCCTCTTCCGCCTGCCGGCGCGCGTAGACCAGCTCGGCCTGGGTCCGCTGGAGCAGCGAGTAGGCCAGGTCGAGCGCCTTGAGCGTGCGGCTCAGCTCCCCGCGGTCGTTGCGCGCCTGCTCGAGGAGCCGGTCGGCCTCCTGCTGCGTGTTCCAGGTCCAGGCGAGCGCGGTATACAGCGTGCGCGCGACCAGCCAGGCACAGCCTGCAGCGAGGGCAAGGCTGATGCCGAATCCTGCCAGCGGATAGGGCCGGCCCGCGGCATGCAGCCAGGCGGCGGCGAGCCCGACGATGGCGGCGGTCGCGAACTCGTAATTGGGGAGCAGCAGAGCGGCCAGGAAGATCAGCAGGATGCCGAGGAACGGAAGCCACGGCACGGGCAGGAGGGCCAGGGCGGCCAGGTGGAGGCCGGTCAGGCCCCATAGCAGGCCGAAACGCGCGAGCGCGGGGCGGGCCGCGATGAGCCGCTGGACGCCCAGGCCGAGCCCGAACGTGAGCAGCAGCAGGCCGAAGATGACGAGAGGGAACGGCTCGAAGGGCAGCGTGCCCCAGATGGCGACCCCGCTGGCGCAGCAGACGAAGATGGCGACGCGCCGCGTCAATTGCTGGCGCAGCGCTTCCAGGTTGACCAGTTCTTCGCTGTGCCAGAGGGGGTTCTTCCAGGCCGAGAGTGCCATATGTACCTCGCGGGCGTTGCGATCTGCGATCCTGTAACGGGGAAGGGCGCGGCGCTGGCGGCCGCCCCGATGGTATGATAGCGCGTTTGAGTGGGGATTTCAATGCGGGATGGCGCGGGGGGTGGGGAAGGGAGCGGCCATCTCGAATACGCGAATGGCGCTGCGGCGCTGGGCGCGAATAATCGAATGTGCGTGCGGCACGCGGTAGGGGCGACAGGAAACCGCCGCGGGCCGTGC
>DAOUGK010000044.1:0-2536 GCA_034429055.1 Anaerolineae bacterium
GACCGAGGTCGTCACCACGCTGCGGTCGGACCGGGGCTATGCGTGCGAGCACCGCCTGGTCTATCGCGCGGGCGACGGTGCACTCACAGTGCAGACAGTCTTCACCAACGAGGGTCAGGCGCCGCTGAACCTGGAGCTGCTGGCGAGCTTCTCGCTCTCCGGCATCACGCCGTTTGCGGAGGACGATGCGCCCAACCGCCTGCACGTGCACCGCTTCCGCAGCGCATGGAGCGCGGAGGGAAGGCACGTCTGCGAGGCCGTGGAGGAACTGGGGCTGGAACGCTCGTGGAGCGGGCACGCGGTGCGCGCCGAACGGTTCGGGCAGGTCGGCTCGCTGCCGGCGCGGGGCTACTTCCCCTTGATGGCCGTGGAGGACAGGGTTGCGGGCGTGTTCTGGGGCGCACAGCTCGCGTGGGCCGGGTCATGGCAGATGGAGGCCTACCGTAAAGACGACCAGTTGTGCATCTCCGGCGGGCTGGCAGACCGGGAGCTGGGCCATTGGGTCAAGCAGGTCGCGGCGGGCGAGTCGTTTGCCGGGCCGCCGGCGACGGTGACTTCGGTCAGGGGCGACCTCGACGACCTGTGCCAGCGGCTGACGGCCATGCAGCTCCCGGCCGCGCGGCAGGCCCCGGCGAGCGAGCAGGCGCTGCCCGTGCTCGCCAACGAATGGTGCACGACCTGGGGCAACCCGGAGCACGACCGGATGGCAGCCCTGGCCGAGCATCTGCGGGGCTCCGGCGCGCAGTATCTCGTCATCGACGCGGGCTGGTACAGGCCCGATGAAGGGAACTGGTATGCCTCGCAGGGCGAGTGGACCCCAAACCGGTCGCTGTTCCCGGACGGGATCGCCGCGACGGCCGCGGCCATCCGCGAGCAGGGGCTCATCCCCGGCATCTGGTTCGAGTTCGAGGTGGTGGGCCGGGATTCGCCGCTGTACGAGGCGATGGCGGAGCATTTTCTCCGGCGCGATGGCGCGGTGGTGACTGCGGGCCAGCGGCACTTCTGGGATTTTCGCGACCCGTGGGTGCATGCCTACCTGCACGAGAAGGTCACTGCCCTGCTGCGCGACGCCGGGTTCGGCTACATCAAGGTGGACTACAACGAAACCATCGGCATCGGCGTAGACGGCGCGGAGTCTCTGGGCGAGGGGCTGCGCCAGCACATCCTCGGCGTGCAGGAGTTCTTCCGTACAATGCGGCGTGAGCTGCCCGAGCTGGTGATCGAGGTCTGCGCGTCCGGCGGACAGCGGCTGGAGCCCTCGATGCTGGGGCTGGCGAGCATGGGGTCGTTCTCCGACGCGCACGAGTCGCTCGAGATTCCGATCATCGCGGCCAACCTGCACCGGCTGATCCTCCCCCGGCAGTCGCAGATCTGGGCCGTGCTCCACGCTGCGGACACGCGGCAGCGGCTGGCCTATTCGCTGGCCGCGGGGTTGCTGGGCCGGCTGTGTCTGTCGGGCGAGCTGGATCTGCTCGACGCGGGGCAATGGGAGCTGGTGAAGGCCGCGATCCGGTTCTACGAGCGGGTGGCGCCGATCATCGCGGATGGCCGGAGCCGGCTGTATCAGGAGATCGGCGATGCCTGGCGGCATCCGCAAGGCGCGCAGGTGGTGGTCCGCACCTCGACAGACGGCAGCGAGGCGCTCGTCGTCGCGCATACGTTTGACGCGCCGCTGCCCGCGGGGATCGCGGTGACGCTGCCCGAAGGGGAGTGGGAAATTGCCGCGGCCTATCCCACGGATGCGCGGCTGCCCCGGCTGAGCCGGAACCGGCTCGAGCTCGTCCCGACGGGCGAGTTCGAGGCCCTGGCCCTGCACCTGACCCAGCGGAGCCTGTAGAGGGCACAGCTAAGAGCCACAGAGAGCACAGAGGGCTCAGAGGATTGTCCCGATCTCGGTGGCCTCGGTGTCCTCTGTGGCTAACATTCACCTCATTACCACGCGTACGCTTCGGGAGCTTCCGCGCCCGTGCGGAGCTGCCGGCCGCGGTTGATGGGGAAGATCTCATCCAGCCGCTTCAACGCATCGGCGTCCAGCTTCAGCGCGGCGGCACGATCCACGCCGTCGAGGTGGCCGAGCGTGCGCACGCCGACGATGGCCGAGGCAATCGCGGTCTGGTGCAACACCCAGGCTGTGGCGACGACGCTCTCGGTCTCGCCCAGCTCACGGCAGAGCTGCGAGAACTGGCTGAGCTGCTCATTCTGGCTGACGCTGATACCGTATTCTTTCTCGACCGAATTGGTGCGCGAGCCGGGCTCGGACTGCGCCTTGCCCGTCAGCAGCCCGCCGGCCAGCGGCATATAGGGAATCACGCCGATGCCGAACTCGCGCGCGGCAGGCAGGACTTCAAGCTCCGGATAGCGGCAGAGCAGGTTGTACATGCTCTGCTCGGACACGATGCCGAGGTGCCCGCGCTGCTGTGCGATGCTCTGGTACTTTGCCAGCCCCCAACCGGGGAAGTTGCTGGTGCCGATGTAGAGCACGTCGCCCCTGCTGGTCAGCCGCTCGAACGGCCCCCAGAACTCCTCGCCGGTGATG
>DAOUGK010000045.1:0-16869 GCA_034429055.1 Anaerolineae bacterium
TGACGGTGAGCCCTCCGGCACGGCGGGCCGGCCCATGCTGGCGGTGGTGCTGGGGAGCGGCATCGGCGACCTTGCGGTCGTCGTCACGCGCTACTTCGGCGGCATCAAGCTCGGCACGGGCGGGCTTGTACGCGCGTACGGCGGAGGCGTCAAGGCCGTGCTCGCCGAGCTGCCGGTGAAAGAAAAGGTGGCGTTGCGCACGTTCCTTGCCTCCGGGCCATACAACTGGGTGAAGCCGGTGGCACGGCTGCTCCCCGACTACGAGGCGCGGCTGACAAATCAGGATTTCGCCGCTGACGTCACATGGGAAATCACCCTGCCTGAGGAACGCGCCGAAGCCCTGGCCGCGGCCCTGGTCGATCTGAGCCACGGTGAAATCGAGGTTGTGCTATAATGTGCTTTATCTGTGCGTCGATGCCCGTCTGACGGAGGAAGTCAAGGTGCCTCGTACTTCTCATTTGCGTGTTCTTATTGCAATCCTACTCATCAGCCTGGTCGCCGGCTGCGGCGGGACTGCCGTGCCGGCCGCATCGCCTGTTGCCACGCCTGTCATCCGTGTCACGCCTGAGCCGCTGACGACGGTCGCGCAGGAGAACGCAGCGACGCTGGAGCCCACCGATACCCCGCCCGCGGCGACGGAGCCGCCCGCGACCGCCGCGCCAACGGTCACTCCGCAGCCCAAGCCATCCCGCGGCGCGCTCGGACTTGAGATCGAGGCGAGCCTGCCGCCGCAGGCCGGCGAGCGGGTGCTGGCCGTGCTGACGGGCAGCGACCCGACTGAAACAGTCACGGCAGAGGCCGACCTGCGCCTGACCGCCCAGTCCGGCCCGGATAGCATCGTGGCGTGGGAGCGCGTGTTTGTGCCGGTGGACCGCATGTCGTCCGTACTCGATGGCACGACGCTGGACGAACTGAAAGGCGTCTGGACGGGCGCGGTTGCCTCACCTAACTACACCAGCATCTACGTTCCACAGGATATCCTGCCGGACCTGACCGCGCTGTTGGGCACACCGAGCACGGCGGTCAAGCCGCAAGCCGCCGACGGAGTGACCGCTGCCCTGTGGGGCGACCCGATGGGCTTCGCCATCGTGCCGTTTGAGAGCCTGACCGTGAAACTTCGAGCTGTCAAGCTGGACGGCGCCTGGCCCACGGACAATCGCTTCGATGTGACGGCCTGGCCCCTGGTGTCGCGCGCTTACCTCGCGCCCCTGACCGATCGCGGCCGCGAGGCGCTCGGCAAGCTCGATACGGCAGGCCTGCCGGTCACGAACCGCGACCCCGGCAAGCTGACCATCCTCGTAATGACGGGCGTCACGGCGATGGCGCGGAACTCAGCAGTGGCGACAGACCGCTCCGGCGACGACGGCTTCCTTGCACGGCAGGTGGGACCGGAGCTCGCCGCGGCTGACATCACCATCATCAGCAATGAAATCCCCTTCGTCGAAGATTGTCAGGCCGACAACAGCCTGAACAATCTCATCCTCTGCTCCCGCCCCGGCTACTTCCTGAACCTGGAGCTGTCCGGCGTGGATGCTATCGGGCTGACCGGCAACCACTGGAACGACTTCGGCTACTCGAACGCCCTGTGGTCGCTCGAGTTCTACAAGAGCAAGCAGATACCGGTCTATGGCGGCGGCGCAAACGATCAGGATGCACGCAAGCCGCTCATCCTGGAGCACAACGGCAACCGGCTGGGCTTCCTTGGCGCGAACGAGTGGGGCCCGGAGTGGTATCGCGCCGGCACCGGCGAGCAGGTGAGCGCATGGGCCGGTCCGGACTATCCCGGCTCGGCCCGCTTTGTGCTCGAGCAGATCGACGCCGATATCGCAGCGCTCAAGCCGAAGGTGGACCTGGTCTTCGCAGAGGTTCAGCACACCGAGTTCAACGACGCAGGCGACTATCAGTATCAGCCCATCCCAAAGCAGGAAACCGATTTCCGGTCCATGAGCGATGCGGGGGCGGATGTGGTCACCGGCGTCATGGCGCATACGCCGCAAGCCGTAGAGCTGCGCAGCGACAGGCTGATCCTCTACGGCCTGGGCAACCTTTATTTCGACCAGACGTGGAGCTGGCCGACCCGCACCGGGTTAGTCGCACGCCATACCATCTACGACGGCAAGCTCATCAATACGGAATTGCTCGTTTCGGTGATTCAAGACGACTTCCAGTTGCGCTGGGCTACGCCCGAGGAACGTATCCAGGTATTGAAGATCGTGTACGATTTGAGTCGATGGTAGCCGCAGGCGGATGAAAGCAGTGAGTATGTTGAAGCGATTTCTGACAAACGAAGAAGAGGCTCTGCTCAAGGAAGAGCGGCAGCAGTTGACGCTGCTGCGCGGGCCGCTGACCCATTTGGATGCATCGAGCGGGGACCTGGCGCTGCTCGACCGCGCCCTGCTGCAGCTCGATGAGCTCTTCCTGCTGGTCATCGTGGGCGAGTTCAACAGCGGTAAGTCCGCGTTCATCAACGCACTGTTGGGCGAGCGGTTTCTGGTTGAGGGCGTCACACCGACCACGGCGGCCATCCACATCCTCAAGTACGGCGACGAAGCGCAGCACGTCGAAGATGAACGGGATATTCTGGTGGCAACCTACCCGGTCGAGTGGCTGCGAGACATCAACATCGTGGACACGCCGGGCACCAACGCCATCATCCGCCGCCACCAGGAGATCACCGAGGACTTCGTGCCCCGCGCGGACCTGATCCTGTTCGTCACCTCCGCGGACCGGCCCTTCAGCGAGAGCGAGCGCATCTTCATCGAGCGCATCCGCGAGTGGGGCAAGAAGGTCGTCTTCGTCATCAACAAGATCGACATCCTGGAGGGGCCGGCCGAAGT
The DNA here is from genome assembly GCA_034429055.1 of Anaerolineae bacterium. GTDB lineage: Bacteria > Chloroflexota > Anaerolineae > CG2-30-64-16 > CG2-30-64-16 > MWBF01. Next base: position 2,838 of record DAOUGK010000045.1, read on the forward strand.
CGAGCATATCGTCCAGTTCGTGACCGAGAACGGGCGCAAGCTGCTGGGCCGCATCCCGACCGTGTTTGCAGTCTCAGCCCGCCAGGCGCGGCAGGCCAAGGAGAGCATCGACGCGGACGAGCGCACCCGGCTTTGGCGCGCCAGCCAGTTCGAGCCGCTGGAGGGCTATATCCTCAGGACGCTGGACGAGCAGGAGCGGCTGCGGCTGAAGCTCGCCAACCCGCTCGGCGTGGCGCAGCGGCTCGTGCAACGCTACCTGGACATCGCAGAGGCGCGGCGCACTCTGCTCAAGGAAGACGTGGCGACCGTCCGCACCATCGAAGCACAGCTGGCCGCGTACGAGAGCGACATGCGCCGCGAGTTCAAGTATCACCTCAGCCATGTAGACAACGTGCTGTACGGCATGTCGGTGCGGGGCAATAACTTCTTCGACGAGACGATCCGCATTCAGCGCATCCTGGACCTGGTGAATGCGGACCGTGTGCGGGGCATGTTTGAGCGCGAAGTCGTGGCCGACACCTCTGCGCAGGTCGAGGCACACACGCGCGACATGATCGACTGGCTGGTGGACCAGGACTACCGCCAGTGGCAGGGCGTGATGGACTACCTCAACAAACGCATCGCGCGGCACTCCAGCCAGATCATCGGGCAGGTCGGCGGCACGTTCGAGTCCAACCGCCAGCAGCTCCTGGAATCCGTCGGGCGCTCCGCGCGCGAGGTCGTGGCGACATACGACCACCAGGCCGAGGCGCGCGAGCTGGGCGAGTCGGTGCAGCGCGCGGTCGCGCAGACCGCCATCGTGGAGGTCGGCGCGATCGGGCTCGGCGCGCTCCTGGTCAAGGTGCTGGCGACCGCGCTGGCGGACGTGACGGGCGTCCTGGCCGCGGGCGCGCTGGCCGCGGTCGGGTTCTACGTCATCCCCAACAAGCGCCGTCGTGCCAAGCTGGACCTGCAGGAGAAGATCGACGAGCTGCGCAGCCGGCTGAACACTGCGCTGAGCGGCCAGTTTGAGACCGAGTTAGGCCGCTCGCTTGCGCGCATTCGCGATGCAATGGCGCCTTATACCCGGTTCGTGGAGACGCAGCAGGCCACGCTCGGCACGACGACCGAGGCGCTGCAACAGGCCGAGCGCAAGCTGGAGGACCTGGCGCGGCGCGTAGCGGAGGGTTAGGCTGCCAAGCCTCCCCATGACGCTCACCCTCCGTCTGCTGGCTGACGCGGATATTCCCGCGCTCCAGGCCGTCTACGACGCGTGCCCCGCGGACTTCGTCCGGCTGCTTGGCCGCCCTGCGCCGTCCGACCAGGCGGCCCGCGACTTCGTGCAGGCGCTCGGCGCGCCGGGCCGCTTTCAGTTCGGCATCTTCATCGGGGCTGGATCGGAGGGCGACCGGCTGGTTGGCGTGCTGGACTGCAAGCTCGACGACGAGACAGCCGGGCTGGCTCATGCGGGGCTGCTGCTCCTTGCGCCACCCTATGACGACCCGGATATCCGCGGTCTCGCCCTGCGCATGGCCGAGCGGTGGCTCGCCGGCGCGTACGGCGTCACCCGGATCGAGACCGGCGTGCCCGCCCACGATGCGGCGGAGCTGGCCTTCTGGCAGGCGCAGGGCTACGCCTTCACCGGCGGCCAGTATCGGCGCAACCTGCCCGGCTACAGCCCCCGGCTGCTCGTGCTCGCGAAGGCCGTCAACGAATTCTAGAACGAATGCACGAATTGCCGGACCCGAGGTGGATTTGTCAATTCGCTCCCCAATTCGTTGACGGCGAAAGTCCCACCCTACCCCACAAAACGCGCGGCAAAGTTGACCCAGGCCCCCTTTTCTGCTAGAATAAAAGTTCGGCAAATACCAGTCGCGACCGGATCGAGGTAATATGGGCCAGGATAAACTCATCGTGCGCGGGGCGCGCGAACACAATCTCAAGAATATCGATATCGAACTGCCGCGCGACAAACTCGTCGTCATCACCGGTCTGTCAGGCTCGGGCAAGTCCAGCCTGGCATTCGACACCATCTACGCCGAAGGTCAGCGCCGCTATGTCGAGTCATTGTCGGCCTATGCGCGCCAGTTTCTCGGCCTGATGGAAAAGCCGGATGTGGACCAGATCGAGGGCCTCAGCCCGGCCATCTCCATCGACCAACGCGGAGCCAGCCGCAACCCGCGTTCCACCGTCGGCACTATCACTGAGATCTACGACTACCTGCGCCTCCTCTACGCGCGCATCGGCATCCCCCACTGCCCTAGCTGCGGCCGGGAGATCAGCGCGCAGACCGTCCAGCAGATTGTCGATACGCTGCTGGAATACCCTGAGGGGAGCCGCCTCCTGCTCCTCGCGCCCCTGATCATGGATCGCAAGGGCGAGCACAAGGGCGTTTTCGAGGACATCCGCAAGGCCGGCTTCGTGCGCGCCCGCGTGAACGGTGAGATGCACGAAGTCGAAAACCCGCCGGAGCTGGATCGCTACAAGAATCACACCATCGAAGCAGTTGTGGATCGCCTGATCATCCGCCGGCCTGAGCCGGGACAAGAGGATGCAGAAAAAGCGCGGCTGGCCGACTCGGTGGAGACTGCGCTGCGCCTGGGCGACAGTGTGATGCTGGTTGCGGATATTACCGAAGCCGATCACGCCCGCGACCGCCTGTTCTCCGAACGCTTCGCCTGCCCCGTCTGCGGCTTCAGCCTGCCTGAAATCGAGCCGCGCACCTTCAGCTTCAATAGCCCGCACGGCGCCTGCCCCACCTGCACGGGCCTGGGCAGCATGATGGAGTTCGACCCGGAGCTGATCGTGGAGCGCAGTCGCCCGCTGAGCGACGGCGCCATCCGTCCGTGGGACCGCGACACGCAGACCATCTACCATGCCATGCTCGAATCGGTGGCCCAACAGCACCACATCCCCTTTGACGTGCCCGTCAGCGAGCTGAGCAAGCATCAGATGGACACGATCCTGTACGGCGGCAAAAAGAGCGAGACGATCTCCGTTCGTTACGTCAACAACGACGGGCATGATCGCTATTTCCAGACCAACTATGAGGGAGTCGTCCCGAATCTGCAGCGGCGCTACCGTGAGACCACATCGGACTATATCCGCAGCGAGTTGGAGCGGTATATGAGCAGCCGCCCCTGCCCCACCTGCGCCGGCAAGCGCCTGCGTCCGGAAGCCCTGGCAGTGACCATCACCGGCCTGAACATCGATGAGGTCAGCCACTTCTCAGTCACGCGCGCGCTGGACTGGATCGAGCAGTTGGCCGGTTTGCAGGGGACGAGCGGCGAGGACCTCGCCATTTCATCCAATGGGGATCGGGGCAACGGTTCCCATAGGGGCGCAGCGGCATCCCGGCGAGCCACCGCGCGCGTTGGCGCCGCGGAGAGTGTGCCGACCGGCTCGCCGTTGACGCAGCGCGAGTACACCATCGCGCGGCAGATCCTCAAGGAATTGCACGCGCGCATCCGCTTCCTGACCGACGTGGGCCTCGACTATCTGACGCTCGACCGCATGGCTGCGACGCTCTCCGGCGGCGAGGCGCAGCGCATCCGGCTCGCGACCCAGATCGGCTCGCAGTTGATGGGCGTGCTGTACATCCTGGACGAACCCAGCATCGGGCTGCACCAGCGCGATAATGCGCGGCTCATCGAAACCCTGCTCGACCTGCGCAACCTGGGCAACACGGTCCTCGTCATCGAGCATGACGAGGAAACCATGCGCACCGCAGATTGGATCGTCGACCTGGGGCCGGGCGCGGGGGAACTCGGCGGCCACGTCGTCTGCTCGGATTGGACACCCAACTTCCTGCAGTGCGCCGACAGCCTGACCGCGCAGTATCTGCGCGGGGAGCGGCGCATCGAGGTCCCGAAGATTCGCCGCCCCGGCAACGGCGAGTATCTCATCGTCCGCAACGCGACCGAGAACAACCTTAAGCACGTGGATGTGCGCTTCCCGCTCGGCAAGCTCATCTGCATTACCGGCGTCAGCGGCAGCGGCAAGTCCAGCCTCATCAATGAGGTGCTGTACAAGGCGCTCGCCATGCGCATGTACCGGGCGAAAGATCGTCCGGGCCGTCATGAGACCATCGAAGGCATCGAGAACCTGGACAAGGTCGTCGAGATCGACCAGTCGCCCATCGGCCGCACCCCGCGCTCGAACCCGGCGACGTACACCAACCTGTTCACGGACATCCGCGACCTGTTCGCCGCGCTGCCCGAGGCCAAGATGCGCGGGTACAAGCCGGGCCGGTTCAGCTTCAACGTGAAGGGCGGCCGCTGCGAGGCCTGCCAGGGCGACGGCATCATCCGCATCGAGATGCAGTTCCTGCCGGATGTCTACGTGCCCTGTGAAGTCTGCCACGGCAAGCGCTACAACCGTGAGGCGTTGGAGATCAAGTATAAAGGCGCCAGCATCGCAGATGTGCTCGATATGACCGTGGATGAGGCGCTGGAGTTCTTCCAGCACATCCCGCCCATCCGCAACAAGCTGACGACGCTCAGGGATGTCGGCCTGGGTTACATCCGGCTCGGCCAGCCCGGCACCACCCTCTCGGGCGGTGAGGCGCAGCGCGTCAAGCTCAGCAAGGAGCTAAGCCGCCGCGCAACCGGCAAGACCTTCTACATCCTGGACGAGCCGACGACCGGGTTGCACTTCGACGACATCCACAAGCTGCTCCAGGTGCTCGCGCGCCTGGTGGACCACGGCAACACGGTCGTAGTCATCGAGCACAACCTGGATGTGATCAAATGCGCGGACTGGGTCATCGACCTGGGACCGGAGGGCGGCGACAAGGGCGGCTACATCATCGCTGAGGGCACGCCTGAGCATGTGGTCCGCGTCGAGCGTTCGTACACCGGCCAGTATCTCGCACACACACTTACAGGCCACGAAGCCGTCCAGCCCGGCGATGTGATTGCGGCGTTAGCGAAGGTGACAAGTAACGAGTAACAAGTAACGAGTGATGAGTAAAGACCGTCTTACTCGTTACTCCTTACTCGTTAGCCTTGGTGAGGTACACTCGATGAAACACTACCACATCTGGACCATCGGCTGCCAGATGAACGAGGCGGATTCGGGCCGCGTGGCCGCGGAGCTGGACGCGCTCGGCTATGCGCCGACGGACGAAGCACAGCAGGCCGATATCATTGTGCTGAACACCTGCGTCGTCCGGCAAAGCGCCGAGGATAAGGCGGTTGGCAGGCTGGCGTCGCTCAAACCGCTGAAGGATGCGGATCCGCAGCGCGTCATCGCGCTGATGGGCTGCATGGTCGGCGTCAAACCCAACCCGGCGCTCAAAGCGCGCTTCCCCTTCGTGGACGTCTTCATGCCCCCCTCCGATCCCGGCCCGCTGGTCGGCTACCTGAACGGCGATGAGGTGGATGCGGCCGCGCGGGCGTTCGAGGAAGAGCTGACGTTCGCGCGGCACGACTTCCAGGACCGCGGCAGCCCGGAAGCCGCTGCAATCGGGATTCTGGACAACGAATGGCACGCTGATTACGCTGATGATCGTGATCATCAAGATGATGCAGTATCTGATCATAATGATCATGATCATCAGCGTCTTCAGCGTTCTATCCCGGCCTACCCTCTTCAAAGCATGCGCCACCTGTCGCTGCAGGGGGAGACACCCGTCACAGCGCATGTGCCGATCGTCTATGGCTGCTCGCACGCGTGCAGCTTCTGCATCATCCCCTTCCGCCGCGGCGTCGAGCGCAGCCGCCCAATCGATGAGATCGTCGCCGAGGTGCGTGGGCTGGTGGACCAGGGCGTGCGCGAGGTGATGCTGCTGGGCCAAATTGTGGACCGCTACGGCAAGGACTTCCCCGGCCAGCGGCCCGATCTGGCGGACCTGCTCCATGCCGTCCACGAGATTGATGGGCTGTGGCGCATTCGCTTCCTGACGAGCCATCCCAACTACATGACCGACCGCATCCTGCAGGCTGTCGCTGAACTGCCGAAGGTCTGCGAGCAAATCGAGGTGCCCGTGCAGGCCGGCGACGACGACGTGCTGGCGAACATGAAACGCGGCTACACGCGCGACCAGTACCGCGCGCTCGTGCAGCACATTCGCGAGGTCATCCCCGGCACGGCCATCCATACGGACATCATCGTCGGCTTCCCGGGCGAGAGCGTCGAGCAGTTCCAGCGCACCTATGACCTGCTAGCGGAGCTCAAGATCGACAAAGCGCACCTGGCGATGTATTCGCCCCGGCCGGGCACGGTCAGCGAGCGGCGCATGGCCGATGACGTGCCTGCGGAAGAGAAGAAGCGGCGCTGGGATACCCTCGATGCGCTCCAGGCCCAGGTTGTCGGGGAAATCAACGCGCGGATGCTGGGAGAAACGGTGGAAATCCTGGTGGAGGACCAGGAGCGGCGCAAAGGCCGCTGGCGCGGGCGCACGCGTACCAACAAGCTCGTCTTCTTCGAGTCCTCTGAGAACTGGCGCGGCAGGCTGGCCCCCGTCCGCATCATGTGGACAGGGCCGTGGTCCATGATCGGGGAAGTGATTGTCTGATGGACGCCGACACGGCCAGAACCTCGGAGGTTCTGGCCGTGTCGATGTTATCCTGGGATCGATCTAGGCCGGCGGCCTCACGGATCGATGATGCAGAGCTTCTGACCCACGAAGATCAAGTTAACGTTCTTCAGCTTGTTCTTCTCGGCAATCAGCGCGATGGTGCTGTTGTACTTTGCGGCCAGCTTGCTGACCGTGTCGCCCGGCTGGACAACCACCCACGTACACTCGTCGCCCGAAGGCGGCGGTGGCGGAGGTGGGGGTGGGGGCGGTTCGACCGGCGGCTGAGCGCACGGGATCTTGAGCTTCTGCCCCACGAGCAGCACGTTCGGGTTCTTCAAGCCGTTCAGCCTGACCAGCTCTGCGACCGTCGTATGATACTTCTTGGCGATCATGCTCAGATACTGGCCGGGCGCCACGATGTGAATGCAGGCCCCGCCCGGAACGGTCCCACCGCCTGTGCAAGGCACCAGCGAGATCGCATCCAGGTTGACATCCAGCTCGCGCTGGACAGTGCCCCACTTCTTCAACGCCCGCACAGCGATGACGACCTTATCGGAGGGCGCCTGGAATTTAGCGGCGAAGCCGGCCATCGCACCAGGGCTGGTCCGGGTATAGATGGTGTCCCACGAGACCTCGACCCAGTTGGTGATGTCGGCAGCAGACGGGTCTGCATCCGCAGCGGCGTAGCCCCACAGCACCCGGTAGCGGAACTTGTCTTCCTCAGGATGTGCAGCTTCCTCGCGGAGCATGCCCCACAGCGCCAGCTCATAAGTAGCGCCGGCCTTTAGCCCGCCGACCGTCTGGTAGATGCCTGCCGTGCGATCCGCATCGGATGCCGCCAGACCCCAGGTGTTGATCTCGATCAACTGGCCGTGCTTGCCGTCCTTGATGACCGGCGTCCACATCTCATCATAGAACCCATAGGCTGCCGCACCGCCATTGTGGAACGAGGTCCAGCCCTTGCCTACACCATTGACGAAACCGCCCTCGAAGTCGCCGTTGGATACGAGGTTCGTCCCGCCGCACGTAAGCGGCGTAACGACCGGCTTCTCAACCGGTGGCACAACGACCACCGGCGGCGTCTTGTCGCCCGGCACGACGACGACCGGCGGCTTGGTGACGGGCGGGATGACCACCACGCCCTTCGTGGGCTTGCCGACCAGGCTGATCGCATCCAGGTTCACGTCCAGTTCCTTGTAGGCAGTGCCCCACTTCTTCCACACGCGGACGAAGAGGGTGATCTTGCCGCTGGGCGCAGTCATGGTGGTGGAGAAGCTCTCCATGCCGCTGGGTGATGTGCGGTTATCGATCTTATCCCAGGGCAGCTCCTGCCAGTTGGTGACGGCGGTCCAATCCTGGCTGCCGTCAGCCGTGACGCCCCACTGTACCCGGTAGCGGAAGGCGTCTTCCCCGGCCTGAGGGTCGCGTTCCCGCATTAGTCCGTGAAGCTTGAGGGTGTAGGTGGCGCCGGGAACGACGTTGACCGTCTGATAAATGCCTGCGTAACGATCCGATTCGGAAGCGGCGAACTGCATCGTATTGAGCTCGATGAGCTGGCTGTGTGCGCCGTTCGCCACGACCGGCTTCCATTGATCATCGTAGAAGCCGTAGGTGACGTTGCCGCCGTTCGTGAAGCAGCCCCAGCCCGTACCTACCTGACCACAACCGGGCTGTTGGGTGAATCCGCCCTCGAAGTTACCATTGACGAGTACGTCTTGTTCGGCCGTTGCCAGGCCGCTCGCGCTCCCCAGGGTCAGGGTGGCAAGGAGCGCAAGGGCGAGAGCTACGCTAACCAGCCGTTGCCTGCTCTTCCAGTACCTCATAGATCCCCCTTCATTTGGCCCGGTGACCTCACTGACCGGGCAACGCAATTGGAGGCTGGACAAACCGACGATCCTCAGGACGAGTGCTGCGCGGATTATAGCACAGGTGTTGCGCGAATGCAATAGTATTTCTGTTGCAAATGTATCGAATTTGGCAAAGTAACAATGCTTGGCAGATTAACCATTAAGACGCACGCAACACAAAAAAGACGCGCTGTTAGCCTCCACCCACACCCCAGTTAACGTCGCTGCTCAGTCCAGGACATTCTCCAACGCGGCCATTGCGCGTTCGGCATAGGCGACGTAGCGCAGCCGCTTGTCGCGCACCGGCGGGGCCAACTCTGGCAGCAGCCCGAAGTTAGCCTTCATTGGCTGGAAGCTCGCCGGTTCTGCATGTGAGATGTAGTGCAAGAGTGCGCCGAGCATGGTCTCCGGCGGCAGCGTCAGGGCCCGCTCACCCCGAAGGACGCGGACTGCGTTCAGCCCGGCTACCAACCCGCCCGCGGCAGAGCCGACATAGCCCTCCGTGCCGGTGATCTGCCCGGCAAAGAACAGACGATCACGGTCGCGCCACTGAAGGGTCGGTCGCAGCAATTGCGGGCTGTTGATAAAGGTGTTGCGGTGCATCTGCCCGAAGCGCACAAATTCAGCATCCGCCAACCCCGGAATCATGCGCAACACCCGTTCCTGATCGCCCCACTTGATGTTCGTCTGGAAGCCGACGAGGTTGTAGAGCGTTCCGGCCGTGTTGTCCTGACGCAGTTGCACGACAGCGAACGGCCGCCGGCCCGTCCGCGGGTCGCGCAGCCCCACGGGCCGCATCGGGCCGAATGCCAGCGCCATTAGGTCGCGTGCGGCCATGACTTCGATGGGCAGGCAACCCTCGAAGTAGCGCCGCGCCTCGTCTTCCTGCTCGAACTCCCGCAGGCTGATCTTATCTGCCGCATTGACCGCTTCCACGAACGCAAAGTACTCGTCCTTGCTCAACGGGCAGTTGATGTAATCGCCTTCTGCCTCTGCCTCAGGCATCAACATGGCAGACTCGCCCGGCTGAGGTCGCGCGGACTTATCGTAGCGGCTCTGGCGAAACGCGATGGTCATATCGACGGTCTCGGCGCTCACAATCGGCGCCATAGCATCGAAGAAGTAGAGGTAGTTCTCTCCTGCCAGCTCACGGATGCCCTGTGCGAGCCCCGGCGACGTCAGTGGCCCGGTCGCAATGACGGTTGCGCTCTGCGCCTGCTCTGCCGCTAGCAGGCTCGCCAGGTCCGTAACTTCCTCGCGGCGCACAGTAATACGCGGATGCTCCTCGATGGCCGCTGTCACTGCACGGCTGAACCCCTCCCGGTCCACGGCCAGCGCGCCGCCTGCCGGCACCGCACACGCGTCCGCGCAACGAATAAGCAGCGAACCCAGCCGGCGCATCTCGTTCTTGAGCACTCCGAGTGCCCGATCCGGCAGATTCGAGCCGAGGCTGTTCGAGCAGACCAGCTCGGCCATGTCGCCGGTCTGGTGGGCCGCGGTCATGCGTGTGGGGCGCATCTCGTACAGCACAACTTGCGCACCGCGCTCTGCCGCCTGCCAGGCCGCCTCGGTACCTGCCAGCCCTGCCCCAACAACCGTTACTTGCATTTTGCTATCTGTCATGCAACCTTACCCGCTTCCCGTGCAGTATTTGCGGGATGATTGTATGTAAGGCTGGAACATATGTCAAGCGACCTTTCGCAGCACCAGGAATTCCAAATGTAGGCGGCAAAGCATCCTGAGCAGAGGCCCGGAGGGCCGTAGTCGAAGGATGTAGGCCGAGCCGGCGTTCTTCGACTGCGCTGCGCTGCGCTCCGCTCAGAATGCCGGCACTCTGTCGTACATCTGGAATTCCTTTCGCAGCACGGCCCCGTGCCGCAGTTTGTGTTATACTGCCGTCATTGAATTCACGCATTCGGTGAGGTCCGCATGAATATCGTGGATGTTATTCTCAAGAAGCGCAACGACGGCGAGCTCACGCGCGCCGAGATCGAGTTCTTTGTGCGATCCTACGTCAGTGGGGAGACCGCCGACTATCAGGCCGCAGCATGGTGTATGGCCATATACTTCCGCGGCATGACGCCGGAGGAAACGACGCACCTGACCGAGGCCATCGCGTTCTCCGGTGAGACGCTGGACCTGCATGATGTCGCGCCCTTCATCGTGGACAAGCATTCGTCCGGCGGCGTGGGCGACAAGACGACGCTCGTGATTGGGCCGATCGTCGCGAGCCTTGGGCTGCCCGTCGGCAAGATGTCGGGCCGCGGGCTGTCTTTCTCCGGCGGCACGCTCGATAAACTGGAATCGATCCCCGGGTTCAACGTTCGGTTGACAATCGACCAGTTCAAGCATCAACTGCACGAGGTCGGCCTGGTGGTCGCCGGGCAGACCCAGGAGCTTGCGCCCGCGGACGGCAAGCTCTACGCGCTGCGCGACGTGACCGGCACGGTGGATTCCCTGCCGCTGATTGCCAGTTCGATCATGTCCAAGAAGCTGGCCGCGGGCGCGGACGCCATCGTGCTCGATGTCAAGGTCGGCCACGGCGCGTTTATGCAGACCGTGCCCCAGGCCGTCGAGCTGGCCGAGCTGATGGTCAAGATCGGCAAGGGCGCCGGCCGGCGCACTTCCGCGCTCATCTCCGACATGAGCCAGCCGCTCGGGCTGACGGCCGGGAACGCGCTGGAAGTGCAGGAGGCCATCACCACGCTGCACGGCGAAGGGCCGACAGACTTCCGCGAACACTGCATCGCCGTGGCGGGCGAGATGTTGCTCATCGCAGGCAAGGCGGATACGCCCGATGCTGGCCGCGCACAGGCCGCGGCTGCGCTCTACGATGGCCGAGCATGGCGTAAGTTCCGCGAGTTCGTCGCCGCGCAGGGCGGCGACCTGGAGTTTGTGGACGACCCTATCCGCCTGCCCGCAGCCCGGTTGGTCACACCGCTGCTTGCAACGTCAGATGGATATGTCGCCGAACTCGATGCGCGGGAGGTAGGCCGCGCCGTGGTGGAGCTCGGCGGTGGCCGTGAGAGGAAAGAGGATCCCGTTGACCCGGCAGTCGGAGTCGCTCTTGCGGAGAATGGCAAAGTGGGCGGACAGGTGAAGGCAGGCACGCCCCTGCTCTGGGTGCATGCGCAGGACACCGGGGCGCGTGACCGCGCGCTCGCAATGCTTGCAGCTGCTTACCGGTTCAGTGCCACCCCGGTTGAGCCCCCGCCGTTGATCCACCGGATCATCCGGTGATCCAGGGTCTGATCAGGGGTCAGCCAACGTTCGCCATGCACCGTCCCTGACCTCGTACCAGACCAGGCTCGGCTCGAACTTCTGTGCGAGCAATTCTGTGGCGATCTCGGCACGCGTCGGGTCCGCGCCCGTCTGTATACGCGCTGCCATCGCCTGCACGAGCCGTTCGGTTGCAGCGCGTGCCAGCGCGACCTCCGGCAGTTCTCCCCCCTCCACCTCTACCCCGCGCAGACTACACGCCACCGCACGCGAGCCCTCCCCTGGGGCCCCTGCCTGCTTAACGAACCACGGCTTAAGGAGATCCGGGCCGCCAAGCAAAACACCTTCAAAAGCGACATTCCTGTCATCGGCAAGCCACGCTGCGGCTTCGGCCGCTTCCCCCGGCCAGTATACCAAAGCTCCACGCTCGCCCGGAACCATGAAATCCGCTTCGGATAGGGCCGCGGCGTTGGGATTGACAGCACACGTGGTTGGGCCCATATCAATAGCATTGTCACTACACGAAAACAAGTCGCCGTCTCTCACGACTCGGCCAATCTCGCTGGCAATTACGGCAAAGTCGGGACATAAGGAGTGGATGCCGGCCAGTGGGGCATCGAGCGGCGCTGCCACGACCGCCGGTATGCCAGCAGCGGAGAGTATGGGTGCAGCTTGCGCCGCAGTGGGCATGGTGAAGGGTCCAATGACAGCTATCACTGAGGCGTCTTCTGCCAGGGCGGCGGCCTGGACAACTGCTGCCGCGGGATCGAGGTCGTCGTTCAGCGCCACCAGCAGCAGTCGGTAGGAGCCAAGCTCGCCGCTGGCATTGGCGGAGTCGAGGACCTCCCGCACAACAGGCAGCACCGCGTAGCCGAGCGGACGCCCCAGGCCCTCAAAGGGCGCAACGAGACCGACTTTGAGGACCGGCGCGGCGCCGCCCGGCCTGATACACGCGCTGAGGCAGAGCACGATGATGCACAGCAAGCCCATCCGGCGCAGGTGCCAGATGGGCGAACCGTGCGCTCCACTGCCCCTAACGCTGATACTGTGCGATGTTCGCCTCATGCTCGGCCAGCGTCGTGGCAAAGACATGTGCGCCCTCCCCCATCGCCACAAAGAAACAATACTGCGTCTCAGCCGGCTGTGCCGCAGCCTCGATGGCTGACAGGCCGGGGCTGGCGATGGCAGTCGGCGGCAGACCCGGACGGAGATAGGTGTTGTAAGGCGACTGCACGGTCGCATATGCCTCGACCGATGGCGGCTTCCACCACCATTCCCCCGGGCGTCCTGCCGCATACTGTACGGTCGGGTCGGCCTGCAGGTATGCACCGCCGGTCTGGTCTGAACACGCGCCGCTTACGCGATTCCAATACACGCTGGCAACCAGGGGCCGCTCATCCGCCAGGGGGGCCTCGCGTTCCACGATGGAGGCCATGATGATGATCTGCTCCAGCCCGCGTCCGGCCTGTTGCGCGGGCGCCAGCACATCGTCCGTCACGCGCAGCTCGAAGTTATCAAGCATCCGGCGTACGAGGTCGTTGGGCGTCGCAGGCACGGGCAGCCGGTAGGTGTCCGGGAACAAGTAGCCCTCCAGAGATGACAGGCCTGCGGGCAGCCACGGGTAGTCGCCAAGCGCCTGCGCCGCCTGGCTGCCGCTGCGCACCAGCGCGAGGAACGAGTCACCGTCCATGATATTGCGCACGTCCAGCATGTCTGCGACCTCTTCAGCGCGCATCCCCTCCGGCACGGTGAAGACGATTTCCTCATAGCGGGCGCGCTGCAGCACGTCCGCGATCTCCTTCATGGACATGCTGCGGCTGATTTCAAAGTCGCCCGCGGCAAGCCGCTGGTCGATGCCATTGTAACGCATGTAGACGCGGAACAGGTTGCCATCGCGGATGAAGCCCGCCTCTTCGAGCCGCGAACTCACGGTCAGGGCGGTCTCGCCGGATTCGATCGTGAAAGGTTGCAGCTCACTGTCGTTGCCTGCGGGCTGTGCCAGTGCTTCCTCCTGGAGGCGAAGGTAAACACCCAGGGCCCGCAATTCCAGCGTCTCTGGCCGCAGGTCCAATGGCTGCTCCGAGGCAGGCCGCAACAACGCGACCTTCGGGGGCTCGGGCACGTCCTGTAGCTGCGCCGAAACGAAGCTCACCAGGACGAAGCCCAGGACGGCCAGGGCCAGCACCGGCACCAGAAACAGCATCAGCCGGAGGGCAAAGTGAACCAGTCGCTGAAACACTATCGTAGCTCCGAATTAAGGCTGCGGGCTGCGGGCCCGCCGAGCCTCAAGAAAATCTCCCAGGATCACCGCAGCGGCCAGCGCGTCGATATCCCTGCGACCGGCCCCTCCTCGCGTGCTGCTCTCTGCGGCGAGGCGGGCTGCTTCTGCGGTCGAGAAGGTTTCATCCCAGAACGCCGCGGGGACGGGCAGTGCCCGCGCCAGCCGGCCGCCGTAGCGCCGCGCCCA
>DAOUGK010000046.1:0-3219 GCA_034429055.1 Anaerolineae bacterium
GCGATGGCCGCGCAGGTGGCCGAGCGCATCCGGGTGCTCGGCTCCGCGGGCAAGGCGGCGGAAGGCGGCTGAGGGCTCAGCGTGATCCTCTGCGTCAACCCCAACCCGGCCATCGACAAGACCGTGGTCGTGCCCGGTTTCCGGCTCAACGCCATCCACCGGCCCGCGAACGTCCTGGCGCTGCCTGGCGGGAAGGGGTGCAACGTGGCGCGCGCCCTCGTCACACTGGGCGAGCCCGCGATGGTGACGGGCTGGGTGGGCGGCCACGCGGGCCGGTTCATCGAAGAGGGGCTACTTGCGGAGAACATCGGTGCGGCCTTCGTCCACACGGATGCAGAGTCGCGCACCTGCCTGTCGATCCTGGACAGCGAGAGCGGGGGCGTCACCGAAATCTACGAGCGCGGGGAGCCTGTCACTGAGTCGCAGGTGGCCGAATTCCTCGCTCAGTACCGGACCCTGCTCGGACAGGTCACAGGCGTGACGCTTTCCGGCACGCTGCCGCCCGGCTGCCCGCCCGACCTGTATCGCACGTTGATTGAGCTGGCGCGCGAGCACGGCAGGCCGGCCTATCTCGATTCCTCCGGCGCGGCGCTGCGCGAGGGGCTCCTGGGGCGGCCTGCGCTCGTGAAGCCGAACGCCGCCGAGTTTGCTGACCTGACCGGCGCACCGTCGACAGGCCCGGCGAATATGATCCGCGCGATGCAGGAGATCGCCGCGCGCTGCGAGACGTCCGTAGTGGTTTCGCTCGGTGCTGCAGGCGCGCTGGCGACCGACGGCCGCGCAGCCTGGGAGGTGCGCGCGCCGCGCGTCGCGGCCCGGAGCGCGGTGGGCTCCGGCGACTGCCTGCTGGCGGGTCTGGCCTGGGGACTAAGCCGGGGGCTGCCGCTGCCTGAGGCGCTGCGCCGCGGCGTGGCCGCCGGCAGCGCGAACACCCTGCAGACAGGCGCGGGCCGCTTCGCCCGCGCCGATTTCGAGCGTTTGCTCGCTGAGACTATGATAACAATCGTCCATGAAAGGGATGCCGCACCATGATCCGTCACGCCATGACCCCGCGCGAGCGCGTACTGACTGCGTTCGCCCACGCCGAACCTGACCGCGTGCCCATCGACTATTCCTCGAACCCCGGCATCGACCGGCGGCTGAAGGATCACTTCGGACTGGCCGCCGATGATCACGAAGGGCTGTGCCAGGCGCTCGGTGTGGACTTTCGCCACATCGGCGCGCCCTATATCGGCCCGAAGCTGCACGCGGACGTGCCGGGCGTCGTCGTCGATATCTGGGGCATCCATCGCAGGTGGGTGGAGCACGAATCCGGCGGCTATTGGGACTACTGCGACTTTCCGCTGCGGGATGCCACGCTGGAGGAAATCGAGCAGTGGCCCATGCCGTCGCCCGACGACTACGATTACTCGGTCGTCGCAGAACGCTGCCGCAAGGCCGGCGACTACTGCCTCGTCGCGGGCGGCGCGGGCCTGGGGGACATCATTAACAGCACGGGGATGCTTCGCACGATGGAGCGGGTGCTGGTGGACCTCATCACCGATGACCCGGCGCTCCGCTGCTACCTGGACCGCAAGGCCGCGGTCGAGCTGGAAGTCATCTACCGCACCATCGAGGCGGCGCAGGGCCGCATCGATGTGCTGGGCATGGGCGAGGACCTCGGTACGCAGATCGCGCCGATGATCAGCCTCAAGCTGTATCGCCAGCAACTGCGCCCGCGCCACCAGCGCATCATCGACATCGGCAAGCACTTCAACATCCCGGTCATGGTGCACACCTGCGGGTCGAGCAGTTGGGCGTATGATGATTTCATCGAGATGGGCGTCTCGGTCGTGGATACGCTCCAGCCGGAGGCCAAGAACATGCAGCCCGCGTATCTCAAGCAGCGCTTTGGGGGCAAGCTGGCTTTCCACGGCTGCATCTCCACCGCCGGGCCGGTGGCTTACGGCACGGTGGACGACGTGGTTAAGAACGTGCGTGAGACGCTGGAAATCATGATGCCCGGCGGCGGCTATGCACTCGCGCCGACGCACCAGCTCCAGGATAACTCGCCCACGGAGAACGTGCTCGCCATGTACGAGGCGGCGCGCGAGTACGGCGTTTATTGAAAGGTTGCAGGTTCCAAGTTGAAGGTCGGTTGTCAAACCCGCAACTTGTACCCTGCGAACCTGCAACCTGTAACCGGTCGAGGAAGTACCTATGACTGACAACCTCCTCTGGAAACCTGACTGGCCGGCGGCCCAGCGCAATCTTCTGCGCTGGTGGCAGGGCGAGGGCCTGGCGCTGCACCTGACCGTCCGCCGCGAGACGCCCCGCCCAGGCGTGCAGCCCTTGCCGGCCGAGCCGGCAGACATCGCAACGTGGTGGACCGATCCCGTGTACCGGTGCGGCCGCGCCGAATGGCACATGGCGAACGTCGATTACTGGGCCGAAGCATTTCCGTACTTCGACACGCAGATCGGCCCCGGCAGCCTCGGCGCATTCCTCGGCGCGCGGCTGGAGTTCGACCGGGAGACGGTGTGGTACTGGCCGGTCATCAGCGATCCGGCAGCCTACGGCTCCATCCGCTTCCAGCCGGCGGGCAACCACTGGTTCGCCGCGCACATGGCGCTCATCGAAGAGGGCCTGCGCCGCAGCGAGGGGCGCTATCTCGTCGGCATCCCCGACCTGATCGAAAACCTGGACACGCTGGCCGCGCTGCGCGGGGATGCACCCCTGCTTTATGACCTGGTGGACCGGCCCGGCTGGGTGCTCGACCGGCTGGCAGAGCTCAATACGGCTTACTTCGAGGCGTTCGACGTGATGTATGCGCGGGTCAAAGACAGCCAGGGCGGGAACGCTTTTTCCGCGTTCCAGATTTGGGGGCCGGGTAAGACCGCCAAGCTGCAACGCGACATTTCCGCGAACCTGTCGCCTGCGATGTTCCGCCGGTTCGTCCAGCCGTACCTCGCAGCACAATGCGAGTGGCTGGACTTTTCTCTCTACCATCTCGACGGCACGAACGCGCTGCAGCAGGTCGAGCCGCTGCTCGAAGTGCCCCGGCTCAACGGCATCGAGTGGACGCCCCAGGCCGGGCGGCCCGGCGGCGGCGATCCCTGCTGGTTCGACCTGTACCGGCGCATCCGGCGCGGGGGCAAGAGCGTGCAGGCCGTCGGCGTGCAGCCGGGCGAGGTCATTCCGCTCATCGACGCGGTGGGGCCGGAGGGCCTGTACATCCTC
>DAOUGK010000047.1:0-5640 GCA_034429055.1 Anaerolineae bacterium
ATCCCGCCGCGTGCGCCACACCTGGGCCGCGGCCAGCAGGCCGAACATCACCGGCACAAGAACCAGCGCCTCTGTGCGCACGAGGTAGGCCAGCCCCAGCAGCCCACCGAGCAGCAGATAATCGCGCAGCCGCACGCCCGCCTCAGCGTCCGTCACGCGGCGCACGAGCAAGTACAGCGCCGCCGCCACGATCAGCAGATACAGCGGCTCGGTCATCGTGCCCCAGTACGGCACGCCCCACGTCAGCGCGGGGTAGGCCGCAGTCGCCAGCGCGGTGGCCCAGCCCGCCAGCGCACCCCCCAGCCGCCGCGCGATGGCCCACAGCGGCAGCACCAGCAGCACGCCGGTAAGGACGTACACCCACTCGCTCGCCTCCTGCAGCCCCCCGGCCACATAGGCCAACCCGCCCGCGATGGCCGGGAACAGTGGGGGGAAGTGTGCGCCGGAGAATCCGAAGAGTTGATACCCCTGGCCCGCCCACAGGCTCTGGCCGAGCCACAGGTAGAACGGCTCGTCCCCCCACACGATGCGCGGGATGCCCGCCACGTGGACGCGCACGGCGAATGCCAGGGCGAGGCTGATTGCCAGACCTACCATCTCCCAACGCACGCGACCACCGGCGCGCACCTGGGAACCTGCCGCGACGGTCAAGCTCCCTTCTCCAGCGCGAAATGGACGATGTCCTGGCGGGGCATCGTCGGAATAGGCGTCACTTCCGCCACCCGGACGCCGGGCAGCCGGCTAAGACGCTCGATCTCGTCCGAACTCACGCCCATCAACACCCGGCCGCCCGGGTTGAGCCGGCCGCGCGCGGCAGTCAGCACGCTTGCGAGGAACTCATGCCGCCCGCGCTCGAACCGGTGACCAACGAGGTGCATGAGCCAGGCGCTGATGCGCGGGCTGCGGCGCAGCAGGCTCGTCACGATCCGGCTGAACTCCGTTTCGTCGGGCCGCATCGGCGGGTTGAACAGGATCAGGTCGAACGTGCCCTCCACCCGGTCGAACAGGTCCGACTGGTACACGCGAACCGGCGCACCGTTGGCCGCGGCGTTGCGCTGCGCCAGCTCGACCGCGCGCGGGCTGACATCCGTCGCATGGACCTCCCAGCCGTGCAGCGCGAGATAGATGCCGACATAACCGCTGCCCGTGCCCATATCCAGCGCGCGGCCCGGCCCGAGCAGCCGCGCAGCCGCCTCAGCCAGCGCGCGCGTGTCGTCGCGCACACCGCATACGCCGACGCTGTCCTCGATCCGAATGCGGTCTCCCGCCATATCCCTGCTTGCCATCAGCCCTCTGCCTGTCCCTCTCCTCGTTCATTTTGCGGCGCTCGTTCGCCGCGCAGCGCGTCCACCTGCGCCGCCAGGCGCTCGACCTCGTGGCGCAGCAGCCCCAACTCCTGCGTGAGAACCTTCAGGTGATCGCTGTTGTGCGAGATGGTCAGCGAGAGCTGGAAGATAATCAGCAGCAGGCCGACTCCGGCCAGCATCAGCAGCAGCGCAGGCGGGTAGGCGAAACCGAGCGCGTAGGCAAGCTGGTCAAGCTGGTGGATAAAAACTGGCGCCAGCGTCAGCCCGACGCCGGCCAGCAGCCAGAGCAGCGCATACCGCTCCTGGAGCTTGCGCGTGCGCACCAGGTTGAGCACAAAGGCCAGCACGGCCAACCCCAACACGAACATATAGACGCGTGTGCGCGGATCGATCATGCTGCCGTCCTGCGTGCGCCCTGGTGGGTCAACTGCCGCCACAACACCATCGTGATCGCCAGCCCCATCTTGCCTACGTAGTAGACCGGCTTCCACCCGCTGTGCATGGACACCCCGGCGATGCGCTCGCGCATGGTGACAGGCACCTCCACGACGCGGAACCCGGCATAGTGCAGCACGAGCAGCGTATCGGCATCCGGATAGTCCACCGGATAGTTGTCATAGGCGAAGAAGCAGAGCGCGTCCCGGTTGAGTGCCTGGAACCCGGAGGTCGGGTCTGTGACCTCCCGCCTCGTGACACGCGAGACGACCCACGCGAAGACGGCCATGCCCACCCGCTTGACCCACGGCTGATGATACTGCATCTGCCCGCGAAAGCGCGAGCCCACGGCCACGTCCGCGTCACAGCAGGCAACGGCCTCGGCCAGCAACGGGATGCCCGCCGGGTCATGCTGCCCATCCGCGTCGATGACCACCGCGAGGCTGTAGCCGTGACGCACGGCATAGCGAAAACCGGTCTGCACGGCCCCGCCGTAGCCGAGATTCGCGGGCAGGCTGACCACTGCCGCGCCGTGCGCGGCCGCGAGCGCGGCGGTCGCGTCGCGGCTGCCGTCATCCACCACAACCAAGTCATACTCCGGCGCGGCCGCGCGGATCTCCGGCAGCACGCGCGGCAGGTTGGCGGCTTCGTTGTAAGCCGGTATGATGATGAGACGGCGCTCGTTCATGGCCGTACGCATACAAACTCCCGGGTTGGTACAAGTTGATAGGCGCTGCTCAGGCGGGCGAGCATATGCTCGTAAAGCGGGCGGCGTTCATCCCACGGCTGCACCAGGAAGCGATAGGAGGCCAGGGCCGGATCGGCCACCGCGTCCACCACATCTCCGGCGTGGAGCAGATAGTTGATGGGCACCCCGCGCGCCCGCGCCAGCCCCAGCCCCATGTCGAACAGCCACCGGCCCGCGCTCAACACGAACGTGCTGTGCATCGGCAGCCGCAGGATAGGCATCGTCGTGACCGGCGCCTCCCAGACGGATTGAAGGTTGAAGATTGAAGATGTGCGAAGCTCCGCTTCGCCAAGATTGGAATCCGTAATCTGCAATCTGTAATCTGCAATCTGCAATCGATACGGTCGCAACGGTCGGAACCCATACACCCACCGCCCATAGTGCGTCGGGTCCACGTGCCCGCCGGAGAGCGCCCGCTGGAGCAGCCGGAGCAGCGGCGCATGGTACGTGGGCAGGATGGACGAATCGTACAGGTAGCCCAGCTCCGCTAACACACCGGGCAGGTGCGCGTTGAAGCTGAAGCCGGGCGCCTTGAACCCCACCGGCGGCCGGCCCGTCGCCGCAGCAATCCGCTCGTGTGCGGTCAGGACATCGGCGTGCAGCTCCGCGCGGCTGAGCCGGGCATACCCGTTGCGGTGCGCGGCAGAATGGTTGGCGATCTCGTGCCCCCGGCGCACCATCTCGGCCAGCACATGCGCCTGGGCCGGCAGGTCGCGGCCGCAGACGAAGAAGGTCGCCCGCGCGCCGTACCGGTCGAACAGGTCGAGCAGCCGCGGGATGCCCTGCGTGAACGCCGCAGGGGGCGCAGCGGGCGGGGTCGCACGGCCGATGCTCTCATAGTACACCCACAGGTCATCCACATCGACCTGGAGCGTGCCGAGGCACCTGGAATTGCCGGGGCCTGGTCTCGGCTGTGGCTCCGTCACAGCACAAAGTGCCCCAGCCCGAGCTACTGGCACGGTCGGAGACCGGCCAGAGCGACTTCCGGACGAATTCTCACCCATCGCGCCTCGCGCGGGCCGGAGTGGTGAAGTCGATGGTCGGCGCCTCGTCCATCTGGAGCCGGATGGGCAGCTCCACATGGAAGCGGCTGCCGCGGCCCGGCACGCCTTCGCTTTCGACCCAGATGCGCCCGTTGTGCCGCTCGACAATGTGGCGGCAGATGCTTAATCCCAGGCCCGCGCCGCGATATGCGCGGCGCTCGCTGCCGTCCACCTGGTAGAAGCGGTCGAACACTTTCTCCTGCTCGTCCGGCGGGATGCCGATGCCCGAATCCGCCACGGTCAGCCGCACGCGGTCGTCCACCCGCTCGCCGGAAATGACGATTTCGCCCCCGCCCGGCGTGAACTTGATCGCGTTCTCCACGAGGTTCGTCAACACCTGCTCCAGCCGCGTGCGGTCGCCGTCGATTTCCGGCAGGTCATCCGGCAGGTCCTGGGTCAGGCGCAGCCCGCCCTCCTCGGCCAGCGGCGCGAGCTTGGCGTTGACGCTGCGCGCCATCGCGGGCAGCGACACCTCGGCCAGGTGCAGCCGCACGCGGCCCGCCTCCATGCGCGAGAATTCCAGCAGGTCATCGATCATGCGCTGGAGCACCAGCGTCTGCGTCCGCACGGTCTTGAGGAAATCCTCTTGCAGCTCGCTGACCGGGCCGGTCTTGCCCATGAGGATGATCTCGACGAAGCCCTTGATCGAATGCAGCGGCGTGCGCAGCTCGTGGCTGACCACGGAAAGGAAGTTGGACTTCATCCGTTCCAGCTCTTTTTGCGCGGTGACATCGCGCAGGACGGCGACCACCCCGCCGACCTGCCCCTCGGCATCGAGGACGGGCGAGGCCAGGATGCCGTAGGTGCGGCACTCGTCCGCAGGCGTCATCTCGCCCTGACCCGGACAGGGCAGCTCGAGCTCGCGAATCTGCTCCTGGCCGCTCTGCATGGTCTCCGCCAGCAGGTCCACGAATGCGGAGACGCTGAGATAGGGGCGGAGCGGCACGCCCGCGGGCGGCTCCGCCTCCAGGCCCAGGATGTCGCGCGCCACCGGGTTCATCAGGATCAGCGCCATATCCGGATCGACCACGACCACTCCGTCACCGATGCCCGCCAGGACGGCCTCCAGCTCACGGCGTTTCTCCCACGCGTCCTGGTAGAGCCGCGCATTCTCCAGCGCAGTCGCCGCAAAGTACGCGAAGCTGGTGAGCAACTGCTCGGTCAGGTTGAGCTTGCCCTGCGGGCCGCGGCTGGCACGGTCCGCGACAAGCAGCGCACCGATGGACTGGCCGCGCGAGATGAGCGGCGTCACGATGTAGGGATGGTCGCCGAGCAATGCGCCGAGACTCACGGAAGGAAGATTGAAGATGTGCGAAGCTTCGCTTCGCCGAGAAGAAAGACCGTCGCCATCTTCCCGTCTGTCATCTTCCTTCTTCCATCTTCCATCTTCCTTTCGTGGCCCTGCCTCGACGCGGACGGGCCGCCCCCCGCGCAGCGCCTCCCGGACGGCCGGCTCAGCCGAGAGCTGCACGACGAAGGGCTGCACCTGCTCGTCGCCGTCCGCGAAGGACGCGCCGCTGAGCGTGCCGTCATCGCGACCCGCCTCGACCAGTGCGACCGCACAATGACTGCTGCCCGTGACGCTGCACAGGTTCTCCAGCACCAGTTGGAGCGTTTCCTCCGTGCGCAGGGTCGTCGCCAGGGCCTTCGAGACCTCCTGCAACGCGCGGAGTTCCAGCACGCGGTCGCCCAGGTCGGTGGCGGTGCGCTGGAGTGTCTCGGTCTTCTGCGCCAGCGCAATCTGCTGCTGCGTCAGCGCAGCATCCATCTCGACGGCCTCTGCGGTCCGCCGGGCCAGTTCCCATGCCACCAACACCAGCCCGACCAGCCAGGCCCACAGGAGGATGTAGCGCGTCTGGAAGGCGCCGTCAGCCAGAAAGCCGAAATTGCCCGCGGCCAGCCGCAGCGCCGCGGTGTAGAAGGGGCCGAACAAGAACGGCATCCAGATCATGCCGGGCAGGGTGGGTGTGAGCGTGACCGCCTTGAGCGCCAGCAGCACCAGGAGGATGTAGAGCGGGCTGCTGATGCCGCCGTCGCGCCAGATGAGTGCGCTGACAAACAGCGCATCGGCGGTGTACAGCCCGTAGGCCAGCCACGCATCCGCTCG
>DAOUGK010000048.1:0-17699 GCA_034429055.1 Anaerolineae bacterium
GTCAGCCGGTGGGCGAGCGCGCCGTCGTCCGTCAGCAGGAGCAGCCCCTCGCTGTCGAGGTCCAGCCGGCCCGCGGGCTGGACGCCGGGCACGGGCACGTAATCGCGGAAGGTGGGCCGCGCGTCAGGCAGGGTCGGGTCGGCGTCCGCCAGAACACCGTAGGGCTTCCAAAAGACGATGTATGACAGGGTGGGCATGGCCGCCATTATAACACGTGCGGCTGCCCTTGAGACTGGACAGGATTCACAGGATTTACAGGATTGTGGCATTTTGGGTCTTGACAAGAACGGATGTTCTGGTGTATACTGAAGGTGACTGATAAATCACAGCAGGGGTGTTACGGCCCATCCGCACGTCCATGTGGGTGGGTTTGTTTTGCCCTCGGACAGGAGACATCATGCGCACCAGCGAGCCGAGAGGGTGGGTCAAGGGGCAATCGGGGCATCCGAAGGGCCGGCGCATCCGCGCCAAGGGCTGGGCCGACCTGCTCCAGCGCATCGGTCATGAGCAGGTCAGCTTCGACGATGACGGGGAGGTCACGACCCTGACCCGCGAGGAACGGCTGGCGCGCACCCTCTGGACCCGCGCGCTGGACGGCGACCTGAAGGCCGCGCAGATGCTGCTGGCCGCCGCACGCGAGCAGGCTGCCCGCTGCACGGCCACGGTGAGCCTGACGTTGGAGGACCTCGCCGGCCAGCAGGCGGCTCGCACACCGGGAAGCACCACCGATGCAGACGACGAATAGGGCCGCGCAGCGGGCCGCCGGACGTAAGATGAACCGCGTGCAGGCCGAGTATGAAGCGTGCAACAAGTCGTTCACCTACTGGCTGGACCGTTATGGCACGCTCTATGACGCAACCGCGCGCGGCTGGACGCGCTTTCACCTGTGGCCGAGCCAGGCAGAGGTCGCGGACTCGCTGGCACGCCAGCAGCTCGTCATTATCCTCAAGGCGCGGCAGCTGGGCATGACCTGGTTGGTGGTGGGCCGGGCGCTGTGGCTGATGCTCTTCCGCCCTGCGGCGACGGTCCTGCTCTTCTCGCAGCGGGACGACGAGGCGGTGCATCTGCTCGGCTTTCGGCTGGCGGGCATGTACGACCGGCTGCCCGCGTGGCAGCACGTCCGGTCGATCGACGTGCGCAACGCGCACGAATTCCGCCTGTCCAACGGGTCCGCCGCGCTCGCCTTCCCGACGACCGGCGGCCGCAGCTACACCGCGACGCTCGCGATTGTGGACGAGGCCGACCATGTGGGCGGCTCGGCGGGCGGCCCTGCGGGCGGCGACAGCCTGGATGCGCTGCTCGATGCGGTCAAGCCGACGGTCGACGGCGGCGGCTCGCTCGTGCTGCTCTCGACCGTGGACAAAGACCGGCCCCAGTCGGCGTTCAAACGCATCTACCAGGCCGCGCGACAGGGGGAGAGCGGCTGGCACGCGGTCTTTCTGCCGTGGTCCGCGCGGCCCGCGCGCGACCCCGCGTGGTATGCCGCGCAGCAGCAGGACATCCTGGCCCGCACGGGCGCACTGGACTCGCTTTACCAGGAATACCCGGCCAGCGACGTGGAGGCGCTCGCGGGCCGGACGCGCGACCGGCGTTTCGCCGCAGAATGGCTTGCGCGGGCGGACGATACTGGAAGCCGGAAGCCGGGTACTGGAAGCTGGAAGCTAGAAGCTGGAGATTGTTCCATCTGCCCCACAGAGTCCGTTCCTGAGCATGATCAGATTCCAGAAGCCAGTTTCCAGCTTCCAGCTTCCAGCATTCAGCTTCCAGCTTCCGGCTTGTCCGTCTGGGAGGGGCCACAGGAGGGACGATGGTATGTGATCGGCGCGGACCCGGCGGAGGGCAACCCGCGCTCGGACGAGAGCGCCGCGTGCGTGCTCGACGCGGCGACGGGCGACCAGGTTGCGGTGCTCGCCGGGCAGTTCGAACCTGCGGTGTTTGCCGCCTATCTCGCGGCCCTCCGCCAATGGTACGGCGCGGGGCTGCTGGTGGAGCGCAACAACCACGGCCATGCAGTCCTGCTGTGGTTGGCCGAGCACGGCGAGGGCGATGTGCTGCGGGGCCGCGACGGCCGGCCCGGCTGGCTGTCCAGCGGGCAGGGCAAGCCGCTGGCGTACGATGCAGCCGCCGAGGTGCTGCGCGACGGCTGTCCCCGCGTCCGCGACCGCGAGACGCTACGCCAGCTCATGGAGGTGCGCGGGACGACGCTGGCCGCGGGCAGCGGCGACCACGATGACCGGGCGACCGCGTGGGTGCTGGCGCAGGCCGCCGCGCGTTACTGTGCGCCCTCGGAGGCCGTCGCCAGCGTCATCCTCCCGCCGGAACGCGTGGCGGACGAACGGGAGACCGCGGGGTGGTGAGGTAGGGTCGCCCTGGCTCCAGCCAATCGAGCGATGCGGCACAAACTGGAGTCGAGGCTTTAGCCGGATAGGCTGACTGCGTGCGTTCACGGCCGAACCGGCTGAAGCCTCGACTCCAGCGAGAAAGCATACTGTTGTTCCAGGGAAAGGAGGTCAATGGATGCAAGGGAACCGCACAAGCAGGCGGCTCTCGCCACGATGGCTGACCGGCTGGCTGGCCGAGCGGCGGGCAGCCCTCGCGCAGGTCACGGCGGAGCCGGTCGGCACGCTGCACGATGGGCTGGTGGGGTTCAGCGCCGGATCGCAGCTCGACAAGCCGTGGGATGAGCTGCGGCAGGAGTTCGACGACGCGCGGGCTGCATGGCGTCACAACGCGCTGGCCCGCCGCCTGGTGTCTATCGTGACCGCGTACGTGGTGGGCGAGGGCATCACGCTCAACGCGGACGATCCGGTGCTGGCCGATTTCGCGGCCCGCTTCTGGAGCGATCCGCAGAACCGGCTCGAACTGCGTCAGTACCAGTGGTGCGATGAGCTGACCCGCGCGGGCGAGCTGTTCATCACGCTGCACCTGAACCGGGCCGACGGCATGAGCTACGTGCGCGCGCTGCCCGCGAGCGCGGTGGATCGGGTCGAGACACAGCCCGGCGACTACGAGACGGAGCTCGCGTGCCACGAAGCGATCGGGCCGGAGGACCCGGATTATGCACAAGGCGGGCGCTGGTGGCGCAGCCCCGACCATCCGGAGGCGGATGTCCCGCGGGAGGATGGCCGGTATGCGCCGGTGTGCCTGCACTTCGCGGTCAACCGGCCGGTCGGCTGCGTGCGCGGGGAGAGCGACCTGGCGCCGGTGCTGCCGTGGGTGCGGCGCTACAGCCGTTGGCTGGAGGACCGGCTGCGGCTCAATGCGGCGGTGCGCGCGTTCCTCTGGGTGGTGCGCGTGCCGGGCCGCGCGGTGCCTGCCAAGCGCGCCGAGTATCGCCGCGCGCCGGAGCCCGGCTCGGTCCTGGTCGTGGATCGCGACAACGAGGAATGGCAGGCGGTCACGCCGAACCTGCATGCGGCGGACGCGGCCGCGGACGGCCGGGCGATGCGTTGGATGATCGTCGCGGGCGGGCCGGGCACGAGCCTCGTGGACATCGGTGAGGCGGAGGAGGCGAACCTCGCGACGGCCCGCGCGATGGGCGAACAGCGCACGCGCTTCATGGCCGCACGGCAGGCGTACTTCGGCTACGTGCTGGGCAGCGTCGTGCTGGCTGCGTACAACCGGGCGGCCCGGCTGGGGCTGGTGGCTGGGCCGGAGCAACCCCTGAGCGCGCTGCGCATCGCGCTGCCGGATATCGCGCCGGAGGACAACGCCGCGCTGGCGCAGTCTGCGGAGTCGCTGGCCCGCGCGCTCAGCCTCATCGAGCGGACTGCGCCTGCCGGTGAGACGCAGAGCGCATGGCGGCGGCTGGCGCTGCGCCTGGTGCTTAAGTTCGCGGGCGAGCCGGTCAGCGAGGGGGAGTTGGCGGCGGCGGGCTGACGAGTGATGAGTAACGAGTAACAAGTAACAAGTAAGCAATGAGGAGGAGCCAACGTGCATTACGTGAACAAGTGGTTGGGGGCTGTGGCGGCGGTGCTGCTGGGAGCGCTGCTCGTGGCTGCGTGCATGCCGGCCGCAGACTCGCCCGGCATGACCGTGCAGGGCACGACGAACTTCGATGATCTGGCGGTCAACGACCTGGCCGTGGCCGGCGCACTGACCGCGGTCGGCGGGCCGGTGAGCCTGGGCGCCGCGGAGGTCAGCCTGGGCGATGTGGCTCTCGCGGGCAACGGCACCCAGATCAGCGTGCGCGATGCTGAGCAGGTAATCGAGCTGGGCAACACGGATGCGGGCATCGCGCTGCGCATCGACGCAGCCGCGAGCCGGTTGGTGGCGAGTGAACTCGTGCTCACGGCCCGCCGTGAAGTTGTGGCCGGAGCTGAGGATTGCCTGCTGACCGGCGCAGACACGCTGGCGTTTGTTCACAACGGCGGCGCGACCTCTGCGGTCACGTGCAGCCTGCCCGTGGCGTCCGCGGGGCGGAACTTCTGCTTCTATGTCGCGGCCGCGCAGTCGCTGTACGTGGACCCGGCAGCCGGCGACCAGATTGCCGGGCTGACCAACGCAGCGGGCGACCGCATCGCGACGAACACGCCCGGTCACTCCGTCTGCCTGCTCGCGCTCGACAACACCACCTGGGCCGCGTACGCCACCGCGGGCACGTGGGTGGATGCAGATTGATTATCATTACTCGTTACTCGTTACTGGTTGCGAATGAGTAATGAGTAACGAGTAACGAGTAACGAGTAAAGGAGGTCACATGGGCGCAACGTATCGGGCGGTGCTGATCCGGCCCGGGGTGTGGCAGGGGAAGGGGCTGCGCTGCCCGGCGGAGGTGCTGCGGCGGAATGTGGCGAAGTTCGAGGGCCTGGCGAGCTTCCTCAATCCGCTGCCGCCCGTGCCGGGTCAGCACGGCTACCCCATGCTGGAGCGGCTGGCCGGCGTGGTCGAGCACGCGGCTTGGGACGAGGGGCTGCAGGCGGTGCTTGCGGACTACCGGCTGGCGGACACCGACGCCGCGCGCACGGTTGGGCGGCTGATCGACGGGGGGCTGGCGGCACAGGCCGCGGGCCGGGCCGCGCCGGACATCGGACTGAGCGCGGTCCCGTGGGTGCGGCTGGGGCCGGCGGGGCCGGACGGCCTGCGGGAGGTGCTCGATATCGTGAAGGTGGACCAGGTGGATGCGGTGTACCGGCCTGCCGCGGGCGGGGCGTTCACCGCCAGGCTCACAGACGCAAAGGAGGGGGACAACATGGCACACGGGGAAACGCAGTTGGCAGCCGGCACGGTGCCGGCGGACGAGGCTGGTATGGTACACCGCGTCGCGGCGATCCAGCGGGTCGCGCTGACGAGCCACGACAGCTTCGAGGGGATGCAGCCTGCGGCCGCGGCCGGTGCGGATGTGCAGTCGGCCGCGCTGATCGAGGCATTGCGCGGGAGCCTGTTGGAGACGCGGCTGGCGACCAGCGGGCTGCCCGGTCCCTTCCAGGCGCTCGTGCGCAGCGGGCTGCCCGCCGAGTGGACGGCCGCGGACCTCGATGCCCGCATCCGGCAGGTGCGCGCGGCCTGGGCCGCGGAGGAAGGCCGCCATGCCGTCCAGGGCACGCGGCCGCTGGCCGGGGAGAACCGCATCACGGGCATGGCGAGCGGGCTGGACCACGTCGCGGAGGCGCTGGCCGCGCTGGTCGAGGGGCGCAGCCCGCGGCAGGGCGTCGCCCGGCTGTCGGGCCTCCGCGAGGCGTACCTGCTGCTCAGCGGCGACCGCGAGATGACCGGGCAGTTCCAGGCCGAACAGGTGACGCTGGCGAATGTCAACAGCACCACCATGTCCAACCTCGTGGCGGATGTGCTCAACAAGGCCATCACCCGCGAGTTTCAGCAGTACCCGCGCTGGTGGGAAGGGTTCGTCACGAAGGAGAACTTCAGCTCGCTCCAGGATGTCAAGTGGGTGCTGCTGGGCGGCGTCGGCGAGCTGCCCGCGGTCAACGAGGGCGCGGCCTACACCGAACTGACGTGGGACGATGCGGCTGAGACCGCGAGCTGGCAGAAGCGCGGCGGCTACCTGGGCCTCACGCTGGAGGCCATCGACAAGGATGACACCGCGCGGCTGCGGAGCGCGCCGCGCGCACTGGCGCAGGCTGCCTGGCTCACGCTGGGCAAGACCATCTCAGCCATCTTCACGGCCAATGCGGGCGTCGGGCCGAACATGAGCGATGGCAAGGCGTTGTTCCATGCGGACCATGACAACCTGGGCACGGCTGCGCTCGATGCGACGAGCTGGGCTGCCGCGAAGCTGGCGATGCGCCAGCAGACGGAGCTGCACAGCGGCGAGCGGCTCGGCTGGCTGACCACGCCCCGGTACCTGCTCGTGCCGCCGGAGCTCGAGAACACCGCGCTGACCCTGCTCGCCAGCGAGAACCTGCCCGGCACCGCGAACAACGACATCAACCCGGAGGCGGAGGGCAGCACGCGCGACGCGCGCCTGGACGCGGCCCGGCGGCGCATCGTGGTGGTCGACCTGTGGACCGACACGAATAACTGGGCCGCAGTGGCCGACCCGCGGCTCTATCCGACCATCGGGATCGGGTTCCGCTACGGCGAGACGCCGGAGCTGTTCTCGGTCGCCTCGCCCACATCGGGCCTGATGTTCACGAACGACGTGCTGCCGATCAAGGTGCGCTGGGTGTATGCCGCGGGGCCGCAGGACTACCGCGGGCTGTATAAGGCTAATGTTGCGTAAGCGCAACACCGTGGCATAACCGATGAGTCACAGAGGACACAGAGTTACGTGCAAGAACTCCGTGACCTCTGTGTCCTCTGTGACTGGAACAGGAGGTGGTATGACAACACTGGCTCAGTTGCGCGGGCAGGTGCGGCTGGCGCTGGCCGATGAGACGACCTGGCCGGACGCCACGCTCGACGCGTACATCGCGGCCGGCATCCGGCTCTACGCAGCACACTTCCCGCGCCGGCAGCGCGCGGCGCTGACCCTGGCCGCGGGGCAGCAGGTCTATGACCTGCCCGGCGGCTACGGGCTGCAGGCCGTGGTGCGCGTCGAGTATCCCGCGGCCGCGCAACCGGCTCGCTGCCTCGCCTGGGCAGACGAGGACGCTGCCATCTTCCGCATGGGCGGGGCGGTATATGCGGCGCGCGGCATGTCCGAGGACCCTGCATCGGAGAGCGCCGCTTCCGGACAGATCGTCTTTGCGGAGCCGGTGCGCGACGGCGAGACGGCCATCGTGGATTATCTGACCGGCCACGCGCTGCCTGCGGCGGGCGATGCGCTGCTCACCGTGCCCGACGCGCACCTGGAGGCCGTCACGGCTTACGTGCAGTACGCGGCGCAGTGGCAGGCGGTCGTCGCAGCGGAGGCGGATGTCAGCGCGGACGGCGGCCTGGCGCTCGGCCTGCTGAAGGACGCGGCGGCCCAGGCCTGGCAGCACTACAAGGAGGTGCTCGATCGGCTGGCCTGGCTCGGCCCGACCTTCCAGCCGCCGGTCGCGCTGCCGGTGTGGGAGCTATAAGAACCCCACATCGGACGGGTTGGCCGGGCCAGTAGGACGGGTTGCCAACCCGTCCTACTGGCACAGATTGAGGAGGAATCACATGACATGGCAACCGGACCCCCGCACGGGCTGGGGGCGGGTGGCGGAGCGGATCGGGGCGCGCACGCTGCTCGTGCTGCGCTCCGTGCTCCAGGTCGCGCCGGGCGGCATCATCCGGTTCGGCAAGACGGCTTATGCGGATGACACGCACCGGGGCTTCTGGATCGGAGTGGACGGCAACGGCGCCGTGGACGGCGGCGGCGCCGCGAAGCTGAACATTGGCGGGCCGGATCGCTCGCTCAAGTGGACGGGGAGCGACCTGGTCATTCGCGGGGCATTCTACACGCCGACCGTGGCGATGGACGAATCAGGACTGGCGCTCAGGGAGGGCGACGGGATGAGTAATCGCCTGCGCTACGTCACGGCGGAAGGCGAGGACGTGGCCGCGCTGCACGCGACGGCGGACGGCGGCCCCTGGGTCAGCCTCGCGACGGCCCAGCCCGCGCCCGCGGAGAACGGCCGGCTGGACCTGGAGGTGGACGGCGACTTCGGCGCGAACGTGCGGCTGCGGCTGGAGACGACGAAGGGCAGCGGCGCGGCCGCCAGCCGGATGCAGGTGCAGGTGGGCAACCAGACGCGCATCGAAGTGGACGGCGCGGGCCGGCTATCGGCCGCGGGCGGGTTGGCCGCAGGAGGCCAGCGCATCAGCGCAGTGGCCGACGCTGCAGCGGATGACGATGCGCTCAACCGGCGGACGGGCGACGATCGCTACCTGGCCCAGGCCGCAGGCTGGACCGGCAGCCTGGCGGTCGGCAGCCAGACCGTGTCCGTGGTCGACGGACAGATCACGAGCGTCGTTTGAGGTATAGGGGGATCACGATGGCGGGCAAGCTGCGGGTGTTGCTGGTGGCCGCAGAGGCCAGGGGGCTGCCGCCGCTGGCGTGGATGCAGGAACTGACCCAAATCGCGGCCGTGCCGGGGGTGGAGCTGGAGGTCTGCGGGGGGCAGCAGGCCTTGCGCGCGACCGTGGCCGGGCGGCTGCACCAGTGGTGGGACTGCATCCTGTGGTCGGGACACGGCGCGCCGGGCCGCCTGCTGCTGGCCGACGGGCCGGTGGGCGGCGATTGGCTGGCGTGCATGATGCGCCAGGCGCCGCCGAGCGTGGTGGTGCTGTCGGCCTGTTTCAGCGCAGCGCGCGACCAGGCCCTGACGAGCCTGGCCGAGACGCTCAGCCAGAGCGGCATCACGACGGTGGGGCTGTGGGCCGGGGTGACGGACGCCGCGGCCGTGGTCTACAACGTGGAATTCGTGCGCGCGCTGGCACTGTCCGGTTCAGTCGCAACCGCGCACCGGGTCGCGGTCGAGCAGGTGGCGTGGGAGCATCCCGCAGCCGCGGGGGCCGCGTTCCTGCTGCCCGGCCTGGTCAACGGCTACGGCAAGATCGTGGAGGAGCTGGCCGGCATCCACAAGCGGCTGGACGCCGTGGAAGCGAAGCTGGACCGGCTGTGCGCGTGACCGTAGGGGCAGGCCTGTGTGCCTGCCCTGGGGCGCACACATCGGTGCGGGGCGCACACATCGGTGCGCCCCTACGGTTTGCGCGCTCGGTTGCCCCGCAGCGCGCGCACGAAAATCACCGCCAGCGTGATGGCCGTCAGCGGCGCGGCGAACTCGAACAGGATCACGCTGAACGCAGGCAGCGCGTCATGCTCGGTCGCTTCCAGCACCAGGTAAGCAGTGTATACAATGTAATAGCCGAGGAAGAGGAACCCTTCCCAGCGCGCGATGCGGTAGCCGCTGAAGAAGAGCGGCAGACACGCAATAGCAACTGCCAGCATGAAGGGCAGGTCGAACGTCAGTGCGGAGGGCGCAACCGCCAGCCCGGCCGGGGCCACCACCGCGGCCAGCCCTAATATCAACAGGACGTTGTAGATGTTGCTGCCGACCACATTGCCAGCGGCGATGTCCCGCTCGCCCCGCAGGCTGGCAAGCACCGACGTGGCGACTTCGGGCAGCGATGTGCCTGCGGCCACGATGGTCAGGCCGATAATCAGCTCACTGACGCCCAACACGCGTGCGATCGCCACCGCGCCGTTAACCAGCAGCCGCGCACCGAATACGAGTGCGGCCAGTCCCACGACTGCCAGCAGGACGTTGAGCAGTATCCCGCGCGGACTTCGATCTGCAGATTGTCCAAACTCCTGCCGGTATTCCTGCTCCACTGCGGGACTCTCGCGGCGGCCCGCATAGATGGCGAACGCGGTGTAGGCCAGCGCGCCGGCCACCAGGATTACCCCTTCCAGCCGGGAGATGGTGCTGTCCAGCGCAAAGAGCACCAGCAGCAGCGACACGCCGATCATCACCGGCACGTCGATGCGCACCAACTGCTGCGAGATGACCAGGGGCGTGATGACCGCGGCCAGTCCCAGGATAAACAGCACGTTGAAGAGGTTGCTGCCGATGACGTTGCCCACCGCGAGGTCGGCCTGGCCGGATATGGCTGAACCGATTGTGACCGCCATTTCCGGCGAACTGGTGCCGAGCGCGACTACTGTCAGCCCGATGATAAGCGGCGAGATGCCCACGGCAATCGCCAGCCGCGACGCGCCGCGCACCAGCAGCTCGGCGCCGACAACCAGGATGACGAGACCCGCGATAATGCCGAGGATGGTAGCAGCAGGCATGGGACCTCCGAGGAATGAAGGATGAATTGCACCAATTATAGCAGACTTGCGCCCTGCTGCATCAAACGCTAGACTGTGCACAGATGGACAATCCATCAACCATACTTGGGGGGAGGAACCATGCGCACATTGACGTTGGGACATTCCGGCCTGGAGGTCAGCGCGCTGTGCCTCGGCATCCTGCCGTTCGGCACGAAGGTGGACGAGGCCACGTCCTTCGCCATCATGGACGCGTACTATGAGGCGGGCGGCCGCTTCTTCGACACGGCCAACAACTACTCGATGTGGCATCCCGGCGGCATCGGCATCGAGAGCGAGACCATACTGGGGAAATGGCTGAAGCTGCGGCGCAACCGGCATGAGGTGGTCATCGCGACGAAGGTCGGGTTCAATCGGGCGGACATCGGGCCCAGCCTCTCGGCTGCAACCATCAACGCAGAGCTGGAAGGCAGCCTGCGGCGGCTCGGCGTGGAGTGCGTGGACCTGTACTACGCGCACGCGGACATCCGCAAGGACCCGCTGGAAGAGACGCTGGCGGCCTTCGACGCGGCCGTGGCCGCGGGCAAGGTGCGCAGCCTCGGCTGCTCCAACTATCTCGCGTGGCGCATCGAGCGGGCGCGCCAAATCAGCCGGGCGCGCGGTTGGGCCGAGTACTGTTGCGTGCAGCAGCGGTTCACCTACCTGCGGCCGCGCAACGGCGCCAGCTTCGGCGCACAGCGCAGCGGCAACGATGACCTGCTCGATTACTGCCGGGAGAACCCTGACTTCCGCATGCTGGCCTTCAGCCCGTTGCTCGCAGGCGCATATTCGCGGGCAGACCGCCTGCTGCCGGCGCAGTATGCCGGGCCCGATTCGGACGCGCGACTGACTGCGTTGCAGGCCGTTGCCGCGGAGCACGGCGCGACGGTCAACCAGATCATCTACGCGTGGCTGCTGGCGAGCAATCCGGCAGTCATCCCGCTGACCGCGCCCACGACCATCGCGCAACTGGCGGAGAATCTCAAAGGGTTGGACGTGGTGTTGTCGCCGGAGCAGATGGCGCGGCTGGATACGGCGGGGAATCCGAATTAGAAATGATTAACGAGTAATGAGTAACGAGTGAGCAGTAATGAGTAAATAGTAACGAGTAACGAGTAAACGAGGGGCAATTCCGCCTTACTCATTACTCCTTACTCGTTACTTATTTCGCCTCACGCCTGCAAGTGCGCTTCCAGGAAGTACAGGTGCTTGTCGAGCGTGCGCACGACTTCGGTGAACAGGTCGGCGGTCGCCATATCCTCCGCCTGCTCGGCCGTGTCGATGGCGTCACGGGTGCTGGCGGCGATAGCCGCATAGCAGCCCGCCATCGTCTCGACGACCTGCATCCCGTCTGCAACGCCCTGGGGGAAGTCGGTCAGCTCGGTGCTGCCCGCAGCCCGGCGCACGGTGCCTTCGGCCACGCCGCCCAGCGCGGTGATGCGCTCACCAATCTCATCGACAAGGGGCAGAACTTCTTCCGCCAGCCGGTCGAACAGCTCGTGAAGCTGCATGAAGTCACGGCCCTTGACGTTCCAGTGGGCGTGCTTGTTCTGGCTGTACAGGTCAAACGTGGCCGCAAGCTGCGTGTTCAGCAGCTCGACCATCTGCTCACGTGCTTCTGCCTTGATATCAATGCGGGTCTCGAACATCCGCTGCGCAGTCTTCGTCGCTTCCATAGACTTCTTCGCTGCCATTGTAATCTCACTCCTTTGACGTATTCTGTCTGCTATCACTGTTTGATGTTGTGCTCAATGTTGCCGTTACAAACAGCACTATTGTAGCATTGGAGGACGGGCTAAAAGGTGAGAAGCCATCCACTTTAGCCTCTCCCAACCTTAAGCCATCCTTAAACAAGTGTATATGCTCAGCCGGTTGTAACATGCGCTCTTCACGTTTTCATCTGTCCATAGTACAATCGGGGACAAGTCAACCACTGGATCATGTCACAGGAGGGTATGATGGACCTCGCCAAACTGGCGGATGAGTTTCGCGTGCCACCGGACCACAAGGTCAGGATGAAGGATTACGCCGCCGACTTCACGGCGGGCTATGAGAAGCCGGAGGATCCCGAAGATCTGCTGGCCGAAGGGGTCGCCAGGATCGCTGAATTGCAGGACAAGCTGTACGCCGAGAACCGGCAGAGCCTGCTGGTCATCTTTCAGGCGCTGGACGGGGCAGGCAAGGACAGCGTGATCCGCCACGTTATGAGTGGCGTCAACCCGACCGGCGTCCAGGTCTTCAGTTTCAAGGCGCCCAACGCTGAGGAGCTGGACCACGATTATCTGTGGCGCATCGTCAAGGCGCTGCCGGAGCGAGGGCGCATCGGTATCCACAACCGCTCGCATTACGAGGAGGTCCTGGTCGTGCGCGTGCATCCGTCTTTTCTGGGGCCGCAGCGGCTGCCCCCCGAGACGCTGGGTGATGGATTCTGGCGGATGCGGTTTGAACAGATCAATAACTTCGAGAAGTACCTCGTAGAAAACGGCACCGAAATCGTCAAGATTTACCTCAACATCTCCAAAGAGGAACAGGCCGTGCAGCAACTGGAGCGTATCGACACGCCGGAGAAGCACTGGAAATTCAATCCCGGCGACATCGAGGAGCGCAAGTACTGGGACGACTACATGGCCGCGTTCGAGGATGTCTTCACGCACACGAGCACGCAGTGGGCGCCGTGGTATATCGTCCCGGGTGACCGCCGCTGGTTCACCCGCCTGGCCGTCGTGAGCATTATCGCGGAGAAGCTGAAGGAGATGGACCCGCAATACCCTGAGGTCAGCGCAGAGACGCTGGCCGCGATGCCGGCGCTGCGAAAGCAGTTGACCGCGGAATTGGAGGCGTGACGGGATAACCTGTTGATGGAATGTGGACCCGTACGTGACCGTGTTGAAGGTGGAGTTGGGCTCCTGAAGCTGCAATCTGGCAATTTGGAATATTCGTCGAGAAACCCCGTATGTTCGCGATGGGTTTCGACGTTTGTAGCAGTGGAGACAGGAATCACATCATTCTTACCGCTTCCATACCCAGCTAGAGGAGGAACCCCCATGAGAAAGACGTTTGCCAGCCTGCTGATCGTGGCTCTGCTCATCATTGCAACGGCAGTGCCGGCCTGGGCCGACGGGGATCAGGTGCGCGGGGAGAACGGACAGGGATCCGTGAACCAGGTGCAGGTGCAGGACCCGCCGCCTTTCCAGCCCTGATTCCGCTTGTGCGGAATAGCCGGCCCGTCCTTGCCAGAGACCCGTTTTCTCGCAGAAAACGGGTCTCTACCTGCCGCAATCCGATACGCTGAGGTCTAATACTCCAGGACGACTGCCTGGTGGCTCTGTACCCGCGGCACCGTGACCGAGACCGCGCCGTCATCGTGCTTCAGGGGTAGCGGCGTGTCAGCGGGCACGAGCCGCGCCGCAGTGATCGTCTCCGGCACGCGCACGGTGAGCGGCACATCGTACAGCGGCGGGGTGTCCTCGATCACGAGGCAGCGGCCCCGCTGCAGCGGCGGCGCATAGAGCAGGTGCGCGACGTAGCGGCGGTGCTGCGGCTGGTGCATCAGGCTGACGCGGCCCGCGCTGGGCAGGGTCGTCTCAACGACCGGCTCGGTGTAGAGCAGGCGCAGCGCGTTGGCGAACAACTGCCGGTGGACCCGCGCGCCATGCTGGTAGTACAGCTTGCCCAGCCGGTGGGCCAGGAAGACCACGTTCCTGCGGCGGATGGCCGCTGGATGCGGAGCGGGTTCGAGCTGGTTGGGCGTGTTCTGGTGCGAGCAGTAGTGGCCGTACGTGCGGTTGAAGTACGGCTCGCGCAGGCCGGCAAGCACCTCCGTGCCCGGCCGCGGCGCCACGCGCAGCGCGGCGGTGTAGTTGAGGAACGGGCTGCTGACCAGGTCCTCACTCAACGCGCTGCCGGCTTCCACCACAGTGAAGTCGTCGTCGTAGCGCGCCGGGCCGAGGTAGTCCGCGCCCACGTCCAGCAGGAAGTGCGTCCCCGCCTGATCCAGCGCGCTCTCCCCGGTCACGAGGAGCTTGCCTCCGCCTGCCGCATACGCCGCCAGTTTCGCGGCATCGGCGGCGCTCAGGCAGGCCGCGCCGGGGAGGACGATGGCGCGATAGCGGGCGAAGTCAGCCGCCGGGTCGACGACCGCGAAATCGTGCTGCGTCTCCAGCAGCATCAGCGCGGTGCCCTCGTCGTCGGCCTGGCTGCCGGAGAACCACAGTCCCAGGTCCGCGGCCGGAACCGCCTCCAGTCCGTACTGCTCGATCTGTTCGACGTACTCGAACGCCGCGCCGATGTTGCGGTAGGTCCCCAGGTCCATCTCGCCAGCCGGGTGCAGTTGATCCCCAAAGTTGCACGCCGCGCCGTAGGCCAGCATCGCGCCCGCCTCATAGCGCAGCGCGTCCGGGTGCTTGAACCCGCCGAACTCGCCCCAGGAGGTATGGAACTTCCCGCTCATGGCAATCAGCGGCTTGCCGGTGTTCTGGAAGAAGCGGGCGCGCAGGGGCAGCTTATCATAACCGCCCCATGTCGTCGGCAGGTCCTCCAGTTCTTGATTCGTATTCGCGTCGAACAGCCGGTACTTCGGGTGGCGGCCGTGGGGGCCGCTGCCGTGGAGGACGGTCGTGCCGTTGTAGAAGACGCTGGCCTCCGGGTGATAGCGCGCAACGATCGCGCTGGTCAGCTCGGCGAAGCGCCGCCACTTGGCGACGTTGTAAAGCTGCGCAGCCTCCTCGTCAGCCGGGTCGATCCCCTCGGCCGCCATCCCCGCGCGGCATGTCTCGCACCAGCAGGGCGGGCCCGCGGTGATGTCGTACCACAGGCCGTCCACCGCAAATCGCCGGCAGATTTCCTCGGTCTGGCGCAGCATGAGGTCGAGATAGCCGCCCGACGGGCACATGAACTGCCAGGAGAAGTTGGGCTTGGGGTCATCCGGTCCCGCGTTGGGATCCCAGTTGGTGGCGAGAATGGCGCCGTCCGGCTTGCGGACGCACCACTCGGGGTGCGTCTCGGCGTCGTGGACGGACCAGCCGACGGTGTAGTAGATCGGCGCGCGCACGCCCATCTCGTGGCACGCTTCGATCTGCTGGCCCAGCAGGTCGATCGACAGGGTGGGATGCATCGCACCGACCTCGGTCGGGTAGTAGCTCCAGCCGTGGTGGCACTTGGCGAAGATGTTGATCCAGTCGACGCGGCCCAGGCGCAGGGCCTCCTGGAACTGCGTCTTGCTGAAGCGGCTGCCGACGCCGGGGATGTGCTCGGAGGTGTGGAAGTCCAGGTGAACCTGGCGCGCGGTCACAGGTCGCATGTAGGGCTCCTTTAGGGTGGAGTTGGGATGGATAGAACGCTGATGACGCTGATGTGCCAACCTCAGGTTGGCCCTGATATACGCTGATCTTTGAAGATTTTGAAAAATGCATGTATCAGCGCAAATCATGATCATCAGCGTTATCTGCGTTCTATTAGTGGTACTTCGGCAGCCAGTCGCCGTGGGCTTCGATCAGGTCATCGACGAGATGCCAGATCTGGTCCAGGCTCAGCTCGGCGCCCGTGTGCGGGTCGAGCATGGCGGCATGGTAGATGTGCTCGCGCTTGCCGGTCAGCGCGGCCTCGACGGTGAGCGCCTGCACGTTGATGTTGGTCTGCATCAGCGCGGCGAGGTGCACGGGCAGCGGGCCGATGCGCACCGGCTGGATGCCGTTCTTGTCCACGAGGCAGGGCACTTCGACGCAGCAGCCCGCGGGCAGGTTGTCGATGAGCCCGTGGTTGAGCACGTTGCCGTAGATGACCGCCGGCGTGCCGGTCTCCATCGCCTCGATGATGCCGGAGCCGTACTCGTGCGAACGCTCCACCTTATTCAGTCCTTCCAGGCTGGCGCTGACCCAGCGCAGTTCGCCCTCGGATGCGCCGGCTGCGGCGAGCTTGGCGCGCATGGCCGCGACGTCCACCGGCGCGTCCGGGTGTTCCAGGACCGTGCGGGTGGCCTCCCACCCGGCAATCTGCACCTCGCAGCGGCGGATGTACTCGTCCAGCGGGACATTGAACTGCTCGATCAGGTCGGGCCGGTCGCGCTTGATGAACCAGGGCGTGTACTCCGCGAAGTGCTCGCTCGACTCGGTCACGAAGTAGCCGAGGCGGGTCATCATCTCGTAGCGCACGCGGTTCCAGTCGGGCACGCGACCCTCCGCGACCACCTGACGCAGCCGCGGGTACAGGTCCTCGGCGCCGTCCGGCGTCTGGCGCTCGAACTTGAGGTAGAACGCCATGTGGTTGATGCCCGCCGCGACGTAGTTGACTTCCTCGAAGGGTACGTGGATGTCGCGCGCAAGCTGTTCCGCCGTCCCCTGGACGCTGTGGCACAGGCCGACGGTCTTGATGCTGCTGGCCCGCAGGATGGCCCAGGTGTTCATCGCCATCGGGTTGACATAGTTGAGCAGGGTCGCGTCGGGGCAGAGCTCCTCCATGTCGCGGCACATGTCGAGGAACACGGGGATCGTGCGCAGGCCGCGCATGATGCCGCCGATGCCCAGCGTATCCGCGATGGTCTGGCGCAGGCCGTACTTCTTCGGAATCTCGAAGTCAACGACGGTGCCCGGCTTATACCCCGCCACCTGGAACATGGAGATGGCGTAGTCCGCGCCCTTCAATGCCGCGCGGCGGTCCAGGTGCGCCTCGATGCGCGGGTGGACCCCCAGCACGCCCGCGATGCGATGCGCGACGACTTCAGTCGTGCGCAGCCGCTCCGCGTCGATATCGTGGAGGCTGATGACGGAATCCGCCAGCTCCGGGTATGAGAGAATGTCACCGAGCAGGTTCTTGGCGAAGACGGTGCTGCCTGCACCGAGGAAGGTGATCTTTGGCATGGCTTATCTCCGTTGATGTGGTTTGATGGGTGGGTTATGGCCTGTGAAGGAAAGTATACCGCGGAAAGCGCGAAAAGACGAAGGACAGCGGAACCAAACGTATCGCCAGGCCAAAGATGGGAGTCGAGGCTTTAGCCGGTTGGGGGTGTATACACACGCAGACGGCCTAACCGGCTGAAGCCTCGACTCCGGCTGCATCTGAGATCCTGAAAAGGCGGGAAAACTGTTGACGGGTCATATCGTTTTCAATCCGGGCGGGCTGGATGACGAGGCGCTCAACGCGCTCAACCAGGAGCTCTTGCTGCGGCTGCACGAGAGCGGGGCGGCTGCGCCCTCATATACCACGCTGCGCGGCCGCTATGCGCTGCGCGCGGCTATTACGAATCATCGGAGCCGCCGGGAGGACTTTGACTTGCTGGTAAGCGAGGTAGTGCGGCTGGGAAGGGAGTTGAGTGCAACGCAACGGATGAAAAACGGATAAACGGATACCGACGTGGGTGCCACAGCACGCATCCGTTTATCCGGTGCGAACCGCAGGTTTGCCTCTATCCGTTGCCGCGCCGTAGTGCAAACGGTTCCCTCACGCGGGCGGCAACCGCTGGGCCAGCTTCCCGATGATGGGCAGCGCGGTCATGCGCGCGTTCAGCGCGTTCGACATGCCC
>DAOUGK010000049.1:0-1986 GCA_034429055.1 Anaerolineae bacterium
CCGTCCGCACAGCGCGGCGCGGCTCTGAACGTGCCGCTGCCCGCCGAACTGGCCGCCGGGGCGACGCGGCGCACGGTGGCTCCGGCAGAGGCTTTCGAGCAGCTGCGTGCTGCGGATAGCACGGCCAAGCTCACCGACGAGGACGTGTGGGGCCTGGTGGCGCTGGCATGGCTGCGCGAGGTGCCGCCGGAGACGCTGGAGCGCGCCGCCTCGCTTTACGTACGCGACTGTGCGGCGTGTCACGGCGAGGCCGGCCGCGGCGATGGCCTGGCGGGGAAAAACCTGCCCGGCATGGCGAAGATGGACCCGATGATGCCCGCCGGCCC
Source organism: Anaerolineae bacterium (assembly GCA_034429055.1). Taxonomy (GTDB): domain Bacteria; phylum Chloroflexota; class Anaerolineae; order CG2-30-64-16; family CG2-30-64-16; genus MWBF01. The sequence continues at coordinate 327 of DAOUGK010000049.1, forward strand.
TGCGGACTTCACCAACACCGGGCAGATGCTCTCGGCCAGCGACGTGCTGCTGCAGGGCAAGCTGCTCCGCGGCGGCATGGGCACGGGGATGCCGGAATTCGGCTCGCTCTACAGCGAGGAAGAGCTGTGGGGCATGGTGGCGTACTTGCGTACGTTCTTATTCGACAAGTGAGGGATTACAACATGGCAAAACAGCCCATCACACCGCGCAAGCCCGCGGCAGCGCCGGCTCCCAGACGGACACCCTGGCCGCTGTTTGTGGGCGCGGCTGCACTCGTCCTGATTATCTTCGGGGTTGTCGTGCTGATGCGGCCCGAGGGCGAGACGGCGTCACCGTCCAGCCCGCAGACCGCAGGCGTCCCCCAACTGACCGTGGACCGCGAGCTGATCGATTTCGGTGAAGTGCCGGTCGAGAAGGTCGTCAAGGCCACCTTCCTGCTCCAGAACACGGGCGGTGAGACGCTCAATATCCTCAACCAGCCGCAGGTGCGCGTCGTAGAGGGCTGCTGACCGCCGCGTGCGGTCGTCGGTTCGACGACATTGCAACCCGGCCAACAGACGGCGCTGACGCTGGAGTTTACGATGCATGCCGGAATGGAAGGGCCGCATGATTTTCGGGTCGATGTGCACACGGATGATCCGGCCCAACCGAAGCGGGAATTGACCGTTCTTTCCAACTGGATCAAATAACAGCAGGTGACTCGCAGTCACCCGTCACAATGTCGTACCGAGCGCAATGGTGATTACCATTGCGCTCGCTCCATTTCAAGGACTATGTAACAGAAAGCACATATGAAAGCTCGTCAACTGACCCAACGAGTCCCACTGCTGTTGTTCCTGGTGATCCTGGCTGTCGGGTGCACGCGCGGGCAGGCCGTACCTTCGGTCGGCCAGGCCGGCCCAACGCCCACCCCTTCCGAGATGAGCGCGGACCACGGCGACGACGGCCACAGCCACCTGCACCACGGTGACCCGCTGCCGTTCAAGGATGTTGCCATCGCCACCGAGACCCGCGGCGGTCAGCCGTTGTCCTTCCGCATGGAAGGCGACGTCAAGGTCTTCGAACTGACGACGCAGCTCGTCAAGTGGAATATCCTGCCCGACGTGACGGTGACCGCGATGACTTACAACGGAGCCGTCCCCGGACCGGAGATTCGCGTCACCGAGGGCGACCGCGTGCGCGTCATCCTGACGAACACCCTGCCCTACTCCACGACAATCCACTGGCACGGCATCCTCGTGCCTAACGACATGGACGGCGTGCCCGACATGCCGCGGCCCGCGATCGCGCCTGGCGAGTCGTTCGCCTACGAGTTCGACGCCAACCCCTCGGGCACGTACTGGTATCACTCGCACGTGCAGAGCGATGCACAGGTGATGACGGGGCTGTACGCGCCGTTTATCATCGAGCCGCGCGAGCCGCAAGGCCCCGCGCCCGACCTCGACGTCACGCTGATGTTCGGTGAATGGCGCGTCATCGGCGGGCTGACCTACCCGGCCATGCCGATGGCGGGCATGGAGCCCAACTACTTCACCATCAACGGCAAGGCCTATCCGGCCATCGAGCCTATCAAGATGAAAGTCGGGCAGCGCATCCGGCTCCGGCTGGTCTCTACCGGCCAGTTTGTCCATCCGATTCACCTGCACGGCCCGCACTTCA
>DAOUGK010000050.1:0-15790 GCA_034429055.1 Anaerolineae bacterium
ATCCCGCCGCCTGCACGCCCGCGCCGAACGCCCGCTCCTCGGCCGGCATGCCGCGTTTGGCGCTGCGCAGCATCGCAGCCCCGCGCGGGGCCGCCTCGACGGCCTCCTCGAACTCCACCGGCCCGGCCACGCCCCGTGCCTGCTCCTGGACGACCGGGCGGGGCGGCGTGAAGGGCGTATAGAGGTCGTAGATGAAGCTGACGGGCATCCCGGCGACGAAGGTGAGGCTGACGTTCTCCAGGTCCTCGTCGAGCGTGTTGTCGAACAGCCCCCAGCCCTGCAGCAGCCCGGCGGTGGATTCGCCGGCGGCCGCCTCCGTCTCGTCGGCCACGAGGCGATAGCTGACCCGCCAGACGGGGCTCGGTGCGATGTAGCTGACCAGCAGCTCGGATGCGCCGGACAGCCGGATGGTCACCGCCCGCTTCGCTTCCTCGGTCAGGCTCGTCTCGAGGAAGTAGGCCAGGTCCGCGGCCCCGCGCTCGTCCTCGATGACGAGGCTCAGCACATCGCCCAGCCGCAGCGGGCGCACTGCACGCGCCTCCGGCAGCCAGAGCGACAGGATGACGGCGGCCATCGGCTCGCGCTCGGCGGGCAGGTCCACGCCCACGACGATGCCGGTCAGGGTGTCGCCGGTCGTCGTCAGGTGGACGCGACGGCCCCGCAGGTCGCGCAGCAGGTCGCGCAGGCTGGCGTCGTCGGAAAGCTGGATGGACGAGCGCGCCAGCAGCGCGGCCTTGTCCTCCGGCGTCTGGTAATCCACGCCCAACACCTGCCCGCCCGCTGCGACGGCGGTCAGGCTCTTGAGGACGTCGTTCATTTCCTCCGTGCGGAAGGCCAGCGCGACCGTGTCGCCCTCTGTCTGCCCCTGCCGCACGAAATACCCCACCCCGTGTTTGTACAGCGTCATCTTCCGAATCGGCAACCCGGCCACAACACACCTCCTGTCATATACGATTGAAGATTGAAGATTGCAGATTGAAGATTACGACAGGTTGCAGGTTGAAGGTTACAGGTTGCTGTTCAATGCCGGGGGTTGCGTCTGGATTTCAACCTGCAACGTTCAACCCGCAGCTTTCAATCCCTAATCCCCAATCTTCAATCTTCAATCCTCAATCCGTAAACGTTGCCCATTGTCGCGCCAGGCCCTCCGCCAGGCCGACGACCGGGCGGAACCCCAGGAGCGCCTGAGCCAGCGCAGTATCGGCCCACGTATCGCGCACGTCGCCGGGCTGGGCGGGCAGGGTGCGCAGCCGCAGAGGGTGACCTGCCAGCCGGGCCACCTCCGCCAGCACCTCGTTGACCGATGCGCGCACGCCCCCGGCGATGTTGGCGACCTGCCCGGCCGCGCGCCGCTCCAGGCAGACCTGCCCGGCGGCCGTGAAGCCGCGCACCACGTCGCTGACGTAGGTGAAGTCGCGCGTCTGCGTGCCGTCCCCGTAGAGCGTGATCTCCCGGTCGGCTGCGGCTGCGGCGAGGAACCGCTGGAAGCCCATGTCGGGCCGCTGGCGGGGGCCGTAGACCGTGAACAGGCGCAGGGAAATTGTCGGCAGCCCGTACACAGCGGCATACAGGCGGCAGAGGTGCTCGGCGGCCAGCTTGGTGACGCCGTACGGGCTGACGGGCGCCGGGGCCATGTCTTCGTGCAGCGGCATGACCGGCAGGTTGCCGTAGGCGGACGAGGACGACGCATAGACGATGGGCGTCTTCCCTGCGGCCAGCGCCGCTTCCAGCAGCCGCTGCGTGGCGAGGATGTTGTTGCGGGTGTAGACCTCGAACTGCGGGCCCCAACTGCCCCGCACGCCGGGCTGCCCGGCCAGGTGATACACGACCTGCACACCGGCCAGCAGCGGCGCGAGGTCTACCGTGAGCAGGTCCGCCTCGACCAGCTCGAAGGCGGGGTGCTGCCGTGCGAGCGCCAGGTGCTGCTCTTTCACCGCACGGCTGTAGTAGTCCGTGAAGCAGTCCACGCCCGTCACGCGCCAGCCGTCCGCCAGCAGACGGTCGCACAGGTGCGAGCCGATGAACCCGGCTGCGCCGGTGACGAGGACGGCCCCGCGCTGGTCCTTGGTATCTGTCCGGAAATTGCTGGGGCCGGTCTCCGACCGAGCCCCACTGGCTCGGTCAGAGACCGGCCAGAGCGGGTTTTCGGATAGATACTTATGCATCGCCATCGAGCTGCTCCCGAATCACATAAATAGGCTTGTCCTGCGCTTCGTGATAGGTGCGGGTGATCATCTCGGCCAGCAGGCCCATGCTGACCATCTGCACGCCGAGGATGACCAGGAGCACGGCCAGCAGCAGGAGCGGCCGGGTGCCGATGTCCTGGCCGAGCGCCAGCTTGACGAAGGTCAGGTACAGGCCGATGAGCAGGCCCGCGCCGAACGATAACAGGCCCAGTCCGCCGAAGATGTGCAGCGGCCGGGTGGAGTAGCTCAGCATGAAGCGCACGGTGATGAGGTCGAGGAACACGCGCAGCGTCCGGCTGATGCCGTACTTGCTCTTGCCGAACTTGCGCTGGCGGTCGTTCACGGGCACCTCGGCCACCCGCACGCCCATCCAGCTTGCCAGGGCCGGGATGAAGCGATGCAGCTCGCCGTAGAGCCGGATGCCCTTGACGACCTCGTTGCGATACGCCTTGAGCGAACAGCCGTAGTCGTGCAGGGCGACGTGCGTCGCGCCGGAGATCATCCGGTTGGCGGTCATCGAGGGCAGGCGGCGGCTGAGGAACGGCTCCTGGCGCTCGGTGCGCCAGCCGCTCACGATGTCGTAGCCCTCGGCCAGCTTGTCCAGCAGCCTTCCGATGTCGCGCGGGTCGTTCTTCAGGTCGGCGTCCAGCGTGACGACGACTGCTCCGCGCGCAGCCGCAAATCCGGCGGCGAACCCGGCCGCCTGCCCGAAGTTGCGGCGGAAGCGGATGACCCGCCAGCGGGGGTCCTGCCGGTGGACCTCGGCCAGCCGGGCGAAGCTGTCGTCTGCGCTGCCGTCATCCACCACAATGACCTCGTAGGACCGGCCCAACTCAGCCAGCGCAGCCGTGACCTCCTGGTGGAGCGGCGCGATGTTCTCGCTCTCGTTATAGACCGGAATGACGATGGAAAGCTCCGGTACCATGCTATGCCTTTCGTTGCGGCTGCACGGGGCGCTCCCCGGTGCGCCAGGAATCTCCAATGCAGGCGCAGATTCTGGGGCCATCGGTAGCATAGGCCCTTGTGGCCGTTCGGCCTGGACGCCCACAAGGGGCTATGAACGCCCACAAGGGGCTATGAACGCCCACAAGGGGCTATGCTACAGTCGCATCCTGGAACTTCTGCCGGTGCGCCGCAGCCCTTGTACCAGATATAGCAGCCCGCCGACCAGGCACGTCGCCACCGTAATGGCGTAGACGCCGAGCGACAGGGCCAGCGCCTGCGGCTGGGCCACGCCGGACGCAGCCAGCAGCGTGACGTAGGTCAGCTCGCGCACGCCCAGCCCGCCGAAGGCGGGCAGCAGCAACGCCACCGAGGTCAGCGGGACGAACACGAAGTAGAGGGCCGCGGGCAGGTGCAGCCCCAGGCCGGTCGCAATCGCCGCATTCCAGCCGATTTGCAGCAGGTTGAACACGAGCGAGGCCGCCAGCCCGCGCAGCAGGGCAGCCCGGCCGTACTGCCCCAGCCCGCCGGCGATGGCTGGCAGCTTCGAGGCGGCTATGAGGCGACCCGGCAGCCCCGTATCCGCCGCCCGGCGCTGCCACCAGGGGCGGCTGAGCAGCCAGGCGCCCAGGATGCCCCCGGCGAACAGCAGCGCCATCAACCAGAAGACCGGCCCGGCGGCCAGGTCCGGCCGCAGCAGGCCCGCGCCCAGCCCCAGCGCCAGCAGCACCATCAGTCCCAGGTAGCGGTCCACGACGACGCTGTTCAACGCTGCGCCGGTGCGGGCGGCGTCCTGTGCCAGCTCCACCACGCGCACCGCGTCGCCGCCGAAGCCGGTGGGCAGGATGACGTTGAAGAAGCCGCCGACGAGATACCACAGCGTCAGCTCGTGCAGCGGGCGGCGGATGCCGAGCGCATCGAGCAATACCTGCCAGCGCACGGCGCGCACGACAAACCCCAGCAGGTAGAGCAGCCACGCCAGGCCGAGCCGGCCCAGCTGCATCTCTCGGACTGCCGCCGCCACCTCGCCCCACTGGACCTGGCGCAGGACCAGGGCCATCAGAACGGTGCTGATGATGATTTGCAGGATGCCACGAATGTGTCGGCGGGTCAACGGGGCCTCTGTTGGGCGGGAAATCTGGATGTAGCATAGGGCCTTGTGCCCGTCTCGTGCCCGTCAGAACGCCCACAAGGGGCTATGCTACTCTTCGCCTGAATCAGGTTCTTAGTTTACCCCAGGTGCCCCGCCTTGCCAATTGTGTGCGCCCCGGCATAACCGCAAAACAATCGGCGTGCTGTGGCCGCCGGTGAGACAGGATTCACAGGATTGACAGGATGAACACCTGTCGCAATCCTGCTCATCCTGTCAATCCTGTCCAATAGTGACGCGTCCTCCTATGCAGCATCTTTCCGGGCGCGTTTCACATTGGGGTCGCAGCCATCGCGAATAAACTAATGCGCCTGCGGGCGCGCCACGAATCTGCGAATGGCATGCGTCGCGGCAGGGCTATCCGTGTATTCGTAGCCAGCGCCGCAGCGCCATTCGCATATTCGCGATGGCCGCGTCTGCCCCCCGCGTTGAGCGCGCCCCGCCTACCCAGGACGTGACACATTAGTACACTTGTGCTATTATGACGTTAGAGTCACATCGCGCGCCGAGTTCAGGAGGCCACGCCATGTCAACGACCGCCATAACGCCGCTGCCCGCAGCCGCCGAGCCCGCTCACCGGGCCTATCCCCGGGGCTTCACCCTGATCGACAACCGCATCATCACCGACTTCTGCCCGCAGATCGGCATCGCCGGGCTGGCGCTGTACGCCGTCCTGAGCAAGTATGCGGACAACGTCACCCGCCAATGCTACCCTTCGATCCGCACGCTCAGCCGGCAGCTCGGGATCAGCCAGCCGACCGTGCTCAAGGCCATGCAATTGCTGGAAGTGGCTGGTCTGGTCGAGGTCGTGAGAGCGCGCTCGTCCCGGGGCCAGCGGCATGTGAACGTCTACACGCTGCTGCCCATTCCGTACGGTCAGGCGGCTTCATCACCCACGGTAAAGGACGTTTCCCATACGGGCGAGGATGGGAAAGCTGCTTTGCCCTCCATGGGAAACCCTGCTTCCCATGTGCAGCAGGGTGGGAAAGCTGCTTTAGCACCCGTGCAAAACGACGTTCAGCACCCTGCTAAACCAGCTTTACCAGAACTATACTCAATTAACAATACTCAATTGAACAAGAGAGAGAGTGAGAGAGGGCGTGAGCGTGAATCACCCGCACACGCTCTCCCATCTCAAGAAAATGATGCTGTAAAGGCTTATCGGGAGCTCTGTGGGCGGACGCCGGACGCGACGCAGCGGGCAGCCATCAGCGAGACGGTGACCGATCTATCACACTGGGCCGAGGTCGTCCGGCAGTGGGTGCTGTCCGGCTACCGCAAGCAGAACGTGGCCGGGATGCTCGACTGGTACACCCAGGGCATCCCGCAGCGGGGCGGCGGCAACAATCCGTGGTCGGCAGCCGGCAGACTGTTGGGCTTTCAGGGCAATCGGTCGGGCGGGTGGCAACCGTCTACCCCGAAGGAGACCCCCGAGGAGCAAGCCCGCCTCGATGCCGAGTGGGACATGTACCGGCAGGAGGCCCGGCAGCGGGCACAGGCAGCGGAGGAGGCGGGCAACCAGGCTGCGGACCCCACGAAGGCATCCTGAGCGGAGTGCCGGCCAGTTGTTTGGCCGGCATGCAGTCGAAGGATGCCTGAGCGGTTCGGAGAGGGGCCGCATCCTTCGACTAGCGGCAGCTGGTTAACGGTGTTGAGTCGTGCACCCGCTCAGGATGCTCGATCGAGTCAGTCTGGAACGGCGGCTGCGACCAGCGGCGTACCGTGCGCTCAGGGCAACCTGCAACCTGCAACTTTGAACCGGCGACACATAGCCGCCCGGCCGGTTTCATGGTAAACTCAGCCCGTGACCGACATCCATCCACGCCCCTGGTATGCCCGCACCTGGCTGCACGTCGCCCTCATCGTGGCAGTGGCAGCCGTGTTCCGGCTGACCCAGCTCGACAGCCTCCCGCCCGGTCTCTTTGGCGACGAGGCGACCGACGGCCTGGATGCGCTGGACGTGCTGGCCGGTCGGGGCAGCGTCTTCTTCCCGGCCAACTTCGGGCGCGAGGGGCTGCACATGTGGCTCGTGGCGGGGGCCTTCCGCCTGCTCGACGTCACGCCGCTCGCCCTGCGCCTGCCCTCGGCGCTGGCAGGTATCCTGACGGCGCTCGTGACGTACTGGCTGGGGCGCGAGCTGCTGCAAGCGATAACGAGTAATGGAGTAACGAGTAATGAAGTAACGAGTAAGGGAGTAACGAGTAAGGAGGCCGCATCTTCGTCATTACTCATTACTCTTTACTCGTCACTCGTCACTCATTACTCGTTACCCTTGACCGCCGCCCTCTACGTCGCGACCTCCTACTGGCACGTCCATTTCTCCCGCTTCGGCATCCGGGGCGTGTTCACGCCGCTGTGCGGCGCGCTGGCGTTTGCAGCGTTCTGGCGGGCGGTCAACCGCCGCTCGATCGGGTGGTTTGCCGCGGCGGGCCTCTTCCTTGGGCTGGCGATGCACTTCTACACGGCGAGCCGGTTCTTCCCGTTCTTCCTGGCCGGGTTCCTGCTCGTGCAGTGGCTCGTCGCCCGGCTGACCCGCCGCCCGGCGCTCCTGCCGCAGCACTGGCGGGGCATTCTGGTGCTGTACGTGGTGGCGGCGCTGGTCTTTGCGCCGCTCGGCCTCTACTTCGTGCAGCACCCCGGCAGCTTCGCCCAGCGCGCCAGCGCAGTGACGGCCCTGACGAGCGAAAGCCCCCTGGCGCGCATGGCGCAGGCGGCGCTGGCGAACGTCCTTCAGTTCTTCGTGCCCGGCCGGGGTGACCAGGAGCAGTTCTACAACCTGCCGGGCCGGGCGGTCTTCGACCCGGTGACGGCGCTCCTGGCGCTGGTCGGGCTGGCCGTGCTGCTCTGGCGCTGGCGCAGCAGCCCGGCGCTGTTCCTGCTGCTCTGGTTCCCGGCGCTGCTGCTGCCGTCGTTCCTCGCGACCGATCGCTGGCCCACGCTGCCGCGCGTGCTGGGGGTGATTCCCGGCGTGTACTTCTTCCCGGCGGTCGGGCTGGCGGCGGTGACGGGGTGGCTGATGCGGACCTCACCCCCCAACCCCCTCTCCTGGTTGCGACCCGGAGAGGGGGAATCTCAGGGGGTGAGGTTCACCCTCCTCGGCCTCGCGCTGCTCCTGCACGCCGGACTGACCTGGCGCGATTACTTCCACGTCTGGGGCCCGTCCCAGGCGACGTATGAGGCGTTCGAGGGCGACATGGTGGCGGCAGCGGACTGGCTGGCCGGCGACGAGGATGCGCGCCTGCGCCACGTCTATCTCTCGGCGGACATCTACCGGCATCCCACCTTCATGCTCCTGCACGAGCGCGCGACCGTGCAGACCTACTTCACACATACGAACCTGTGGTTGAGCTGGTTCGACGGCCGGGCGGCGCTGCCCCTCCCTGCCGCAAATCTGCCGGCGGTCTATCTCGTTCCGGCCTCCGCACCCCTGGCCGCCCCGGCGGACGCCTGGCTGCGGGCGGCTGCCACGGAGACGGACACGGTGGCCGGACCCGATGGTGCGCCCGCCTTGCAGGTGTTGCAGGTTGCAGCGGGCACGCCCGTCGGGCCGGTCGTGGCGGCAGCCGCAGAACAGCTCGCGCTGACCCCGCAGCTTGACCTGACGGGCGCACAGCTTGCGCTCACGGACGGGCCGGAGCCGGAGCTGACGCTGTTCTGGCGGACGCACGGCCCCGATCCGGCGGACTGGCCCGGCTACCGGCTGGAGGTGGTGCTGCCGGCGCGCGACGGCACGGACTGGACCGGCGAGCTGTCTTTCGAGGCGTTCCGCCCCCTGGAGTGGACCGTCGACGGCGGATTCGTGACGTGGCACACGCTGCACGGCTTCCCCGGCCCGGCGGTCTCCGGCGGCGGCGCAACCGGGGAGGGCCGGCTGCGCCTCGTGCGCGTGCGCGATGGCCGGCCGGTCACCAGCCCCGCTGCGCCGGAGGGGTGGCACGCTTTTACTTTTTCTGCGAGCTATTGACAAGGCTGCTGTAAATGTGGTACAAGTAAGGTGTTTGATGCGACTAATGGCGTGTCCGGATGGTGCGTGGCATAAGTGTCTATCCGAAAAGTCGTAGTCTAGGGCCTTGTGCCCGTTAGTACGCCCACAAGGGGCTATGCTACCTCTTGTCGGCGCCTGGCAGAACGCCCACAAGGGGCTATGCTACCTCTTGCCGGCGCCTGGCAGAACGCCCACAAGGGGCTATGCTACCTCTTGTCAGAGCATCATCGATGTGTCGGTGCATCTCACCGAGCCTATTGAGTTGAGCGGAGGATTAGCTATGGCTACGAGTCGTTCCAGGTCGCGCAGTCGTCGGACAGCACAGGATGAGCCGCAGGTAGGCAGCGGTGTGGGCGAAAGCTCGGCCTCCACCCCTATGCCCGGCACCACGGGCCGTTACCTGGTCTTGATGAGCGAGGATGCGGTTGAGTCGGGCGTGCGTGCGCTCAGGGATGTTGCCGGGCTGGAAGTTGCCAACGCACGTGACTTTGCTAACGGCGCGGTCGATGCCCAGACGATGGGTGAGGCCGAGGCGATCATCTTCGAGAACCTGGGGGTGGCGGTCGTGGACACGCCGCCGGAGCAGTTGCGTTCGCTCCGGGCGGCCAGCGACGACAGCGGCATCATGGCTATCGAGCCTGAGCGCATCAACTATGCCATCGATGAAGGCGGCATGAGCTTCACGGCCCCCATGATTACGGGCGGCGGCGGCAGCCAGCTATCGGCTGACTACGTGCGCGGCTACCGGGACGCGGTCAACCACCTGGCCGATGCCATGCTGGGCACAGGTGCGGTTTCGCCTGGTTCGGTGCTCGCTTCCTCAGTCGATCAGATGTCCTTCAGCGATGACCGGGAATTCACCTGGGGTCTGCGTGCGACACGCGTCAGCGAGTCGCGCTATAGCGGCAAGGGCGTGGCGGTGGCCGTGCTGGACACCGGCTTCGACCTGGAGCATCCCGACTTCCTGGGCCGCAACATCGTGTCGCGCTCCTTCATCCCCGGCGAGGCCGTGCAGGACGGCCACGGCCACGGAACGCACTGCGTCGGCACCTCGTGCGGCCCGAAGATGGCCGGGCAGGGGCCGCGCTACGGCGTCGCGTATGACGCCGATATTTACGTGGGCAAGGTGTTGAGCAATGCAGGCAGCGGCGGCGACGCGGGCATCCTGGCGGGCATCAGTTGGGCCATCAGCCAGAAGTGCCGCATCATCTCCATGTCCCTCGGTGCGCCGACGATGATCGGCCAGGGATACTCACGGATTTTCGAACAGGTGGCGCGCCGCGCGCTCAACGCAGGCACCATCATCATCGCAGCCGCAGGCAACGAGAGCGAACGGCCGGGCGTTATCTCGCCGGTCGGCCATCCGGCGAACTGCCCGTCCATCATGGCGGTCGCGGCGCTGGACAGCCGCATGGGCATCGCCCCGTTCTCCTGCGGCGGCCGCGAGCTGCAAGGCGGGCAGGTGGACATTGCCGGGCCGGGTGTGGGCGTCCGCTCGTCCTGGCCGCGGCCCACGCTGTATCGCAGCATCAGCGGGACCAGCATGGCGACCCCGCATGTCGCGGGCATCGCGGCGCTCTACGCCGAGGCGAACTCGGACGTGCGCGGTGGGGCGCTGGGCTGGCTGTTGCTGCAAAGCGCCCTGCGCTTGAGCCTGCCCGTCAACGATATCGGCGCCGGGCTGGTCCAGGCGCCCTGATACCTTGCCGGACCGAAACAGGGTAGCCTAGCCCCTTGTGGGCGTTCTGACGGGCACAAGGCCCTAGGCTACGCCTCATGCGGATAGGCTCTGAGAGGCACATATGGACGATGAAGAGCGCCGCACAACGCGGCGGCGAACGAGCCGGAGCCGCAGCTCCGGGATGCAGCCGGCCGGCGAGCCGGAGCCGGACATGACGCCGGCGCGCCGGCGGAGGACCACCACGAAGGCCGGCTTCGACGCCAACACGGTCCAGGTTTCGATTGCCGTAGACGACGCTTACCTGGATGACTTTGCAGATATCGTCGAGCGCGGCCGTGCGCTGGGCCTGGAGGTCGAACAGCAGCTCCCCGAGGTCGGCGTCATCACGGGCCGGATGCCCGCCGACAAGGTCGAGGACATGGCGGCCTGCAAGGGGGTCTATGCGGTCGAGCGCCCGCGCTCCTTCCGCATCGCCCCGCCGGAGGACGATCTGCAGTAGCGGTGTATAAGTGCATCAGGCATCCTGAGCGGGTGGACGGCGCATCGTCGCCAACGGCGTAAGGCTAGTCGAAGGATGCACCCTCGTGAGGGCGCTCCTTCGACTACGTTCCGGCCAAAGAACGCCGGAACTCCGCTCAGGATGCTTGCACTCCTGCCTGCATATGGCATCTCCCACCCCCTAATCCCCCCTGCTTGGCGCTTTTCTCCCCTCGGATGTATACTGCACCCGCCCGCAACCTGTGGGGCACACCGGCTGTTGCACATCTACGCAGATAGGAACGCTAACCTCATGCTTCCAGACCATGCCGGGGCCACCGAGCCAACGCTCGCGCCCGCTCTCCTCACGGAGATCACCCATCTCAACGCGATTGCCACGGCCGTGCGCGACAGCGTGGGCCGGGTCATCGTCGGTAAGACCGACACCATCGACCTCCTGTTGATTGCCCTGCTGTGTGAGGGCCACGTGCTGCTGGAAGACGTGCCCGGCATCGGCAAGACCACGCTGGCGAAGGCGCTGGCCCGCTCGCTCGACTGCTCGTTCCAGCGCATCCAGTTCACGCCCGACCTGCTGCCCTCCGACATCACCGGCGTCAGCGTCTACAACCAGAAGACCGGCGAATTCGAGTTCCGCTCCGGCCCGCTGTCCGCCCAGGTCGTCCTGGCCGACGAAATCAACCGGGCGGGCCCGCGCACGCAGTCCGCGTTGCTGGAGGCGATGGAGGAGCGCCAGGTCACGGTGGACGGCCAGACCCGGCCTCTGCCCCGGCCCTTCCTCGTGCTCGCCACCCAGAACCCCGTCGAGCTGGAAGGCACCTTCCCCCTGCCCGAGGCGCAGGTCGACCGCTTCCTGATGCGCGTCGGGCTGGGCTACCCGGAGGAAGAGGAGGAGCGGGCCATCCTGCGCCGCTTCCGCACGCAGAACCCGCTGGCCGAGCTGCGGCCCGTCGCCAATGCGGCCGACCTGCTGCGCCTGCAGACAACCGTGCGCAACGTCTACGTGCATCCGGCGGTCGAGGCCTACATCCTGCGGCTCGTCCGGGCCACGCGCAGCCACGCCGCCGTGCAGTTGGGCGCCAGCCCCCGCGGGTCGCTGGCCCTCTATCGCGGGGCCCAGGCGCGCGCGGCCATCGCAGGCCGGGCCTATGCGCTGCCCGACGACGTCAAGGCGCTCGTGCAGCCGGTGCTCGGCCACCGGGTGATGACGACCAGCCAGGCTCGCGTGCGGGGCAAGGGTGCGGGCGAAGTCTTGCAGGAAATCGTGGCCGCCACGCCGGTGCCGGTCGAGGAGAGCTGGTCGGTGGAGGGGGCCGCGCCTTGACCCGCAGCCTGAACGTGCTGGCGGTCGTCGCCGGCATCGGCGCGATCCTCCTGCGCAACCCGCTGCTGGCCCTGCTGGCGCTGCTGCTGGGCCTGCTGGCCGGGATGGTCGCGCTCTGGGACAAGTATGCGCTGACGAACGTGACCTATCAGCGCCGGCTCAGCGCGACGCGGCTGTTCGTGGGCGAACAGGCCGACCTGGTCATCGAAATCACCAACGCCAAGCCGTTGCCCCTGTCCTGGCTCAAGGCCGAGGACGAGTTCCCCACGCAGATCAGCATGGCGCGCGGTCGGCTGTTCCGTACCTCACGCTCGGACCGGCAGATGCTCACGAACCTGCTCGCGCTGCGCTTCTACGAGCGGGTGCGCAAGCACTACCACCTGACCGCCGCCAAGCGGGGCGTGCTGGCCTTCGGACCGGTGCTGCTGCGCTCCGGCGACCTGTTCGGCTTCCGCCAGCAGCAGCGGGTGGACGAGCAGGTGGACGAGATGGTCGTCTACCCCCGCGTCGTGCCGGTGTCGGGCATCGTGCTGCCCGCCGGCTACCCCTTCGGCGACCTGCCCACCCGGCGGCGGCTGACCGACGACCCGCTGCGCATCACCGGCACGCGGCCCTACGTCCCCGGCGATAACCCCCGCTTCCTGCACTGGAAGGCGACGGCGCGGCGGGGCGAGCTGCAGAGCAAGACGTTCGCCCCCGGCGCATCCTCCCGCACCGCCATCTTCCTCGACATCCAGACCGTGCGCGGGATGCCGGGCCTGGTGGAGGATTACCTGGAGTACGCCATCTCGACGGCCGCTTCGGTAGCCCGCCTCCTGCTCGACCGCCGCGAGGCTGTCGGGCTGTACGCCAACGGCTGGCAGCGGCGCACGGCCACCGGCGTACGGCTGCCGCCGGCGCGGCGGCCCGAACACTGGGAGTTCATCCTCGATGCGCTGGCCCGGCTGATCGACTCGCCGGCCGGCCCGCTGGAGCAATACCTGCGCGCCGAGCTGCCCTCGCTGCCCTACGGCGCATCGGTCATCGCCATCACCGCCGTGCCCGCCGAACCCATCTACGCCGCACTGCTGGATGTCCGCCGCGCCGGCCATGCGGTCACGCTGCTCGCGATCGGTGACGAACGCCCCGCCGATGTGCCGGATGCGATCCCGCTGGTCTGGCTGGGCGGCCGTGAGGCCTATGCCCGGAGCGCACAGCACGGCATCCAGCCGTGGACCGAACACCGGCAGTGGCAGCAGCCCCGTGAGGCGGCCGCAACGGCTGCAACGCCTGCGGGTGACATTTCGCCCTTCGCACCCAAGCCGCAAGGAGCCGGCCGATGAGTCCCAGAAATGGCAAGTGCAAGGGGGAGTGCGGGCATTCTGAGCGGAGGCCGCCGCCGGCGGTGGGCGCAGTCGAAGAACGCCCGCACGGCCCACATCCTTCGACTGCGTGCGTTGCAGTGCCAGGCTACGCCCGGCCGCAACGCGCTCCGCTCAGGACGCTGTGTGTCGGCGCGGCCAATACCGTACGCCTACCTTCGGAGTTGCTGCGATGAACCCCAGCGGTCCGCGCCTCGACCTGCGCCCTGACTTGACACGCTCCCCGCAAGATCGCACCTGGAGCTGGATCGATGACGGGCTGCTGCCCTATCTCCTGGCGGCCCTGCGCGCGTTGTGGATCTGGCTGCTGCTGCACCTGCTCTACACCAGCCTCCTGCCGGGGGAGGGCGACCTGCTCGGCTTCGGCACCGTGTTCGCCCTGTTGGCTGCGGGCACGCTGGCGGCGCAGGTCTTCGCGTTTCGCTCCGGCACACCGCGGCGCGCAGCCGTCATCGGCGGGTCGTTCGGGCTGGCGATGGTGCTGCTGGCGCTTTACCTGGGGCCGGGCCGCGATGTTGCCCCCCTGTGGCATCCCCGTTGGCTGAGCGTCATCCGTGACCGGACGGGCGCCACCCTGATGACGGTCTTCCCGGCCGCCCTCCTGCTGCTGTGGGGCCTGCTCACGGGCCGCGAGCGCGTGTATCACGAGACGCTCCAGCGCAACTTTGCGCTCGGCCTGGCAGCCATCCTGGGGGCCATGCTCGTCGCCTACTCGGCCAACCTCGTGCCGACGGGCCTCGTTATCTCCGTGCTGACGGCGTTCGTGGCAGTGGGGCTGGTGGCGCTGGCGGTGGGGAGCCTGCAGGAGACGCGGCGGTTCGAGGGCCAGCGTGCCGAGAAGGGCCTCCCGATGGCGCGCTACTGGTGGGGCACCGTGGGCACGACCGTCGCCGGGCTGCTGTTGTTGGGCCTGCTGCTCGGCCAGCTCTTTGCGCCGGGCACGCTGGAACTGGTGGCCGACATCCTGGCCGGCATCCTGCGCGCGGTCGGCTGGCTCCTCTCCTGGATCATCTTTATCATCAGCTACCCGATCTTCAAGCTCCTCGAATGGCTGATGTCGCGCATCGACCTGCCGGAAGGCGAGCCCGAGACGCTGCAGATCCGGCCGCCGGTCGATCTCACCGACCAGTTTGAGGAGCTGGCCCGGGAGAGTGCGACCGGCCCTGGCTCGCAATTCCCGTGGTGGATCCTCATCGCGCTGGTTGCAGCCGCAGTGCTGCTGGTGGTGTTTGTGCTGGCGTTCCGGCGCTTCCGCACCTATGCCGAGGACGGCGAGGTGGAGGAGACGCGCGAGAGCATCCTGTCGCTGGACCTGCTGAAGGCGCAACTGGCGGGGTGGCTGCGGGGGAGAGGGGGCCGCGGCGCAGCCGAGCCGGAGCCCTATGCGCGCATCTCGGGCGATGACCCGCGCGTGCGGGTGCGCCGCACATACCAGGCCCTCCTGGCCTGGGCGGCAGCGCGCGGCCTGGCGCGGCAGCCGGGTCTGACGCCCGAGGACTATGCCGGGGTGCTGGCCGGAGTGTACCCGGCCCAGCGTACGCAGTTTGCGGATATCACGGCGGCCTACTACGATGCGCGCTACAGCCCGCTGCCGGTGCCGGCGGCCCGCGCCGACGGCGTCGAGGCGGCGTGGCAGCAGGTGCAGGCGGCGGTTACAGAGGGGTAGCGTAGGGCCTCGTGCCCGTCCTTGGATGTAGCATAGGGCCTTGTGCCCGTTCTCGTGCCCGTCAGGACGCCCACAAGGGGCTAGGCTACGTGCCAGTCCGGACTGCTGCCGAGATCACGCCGTGTAGCATAGGGCCTTGTGCCCGTCCTTACCGCCTGGCGGCGAACTCGCTGCCCACATGGATGCCGAGCCGCGGCAGCAGCACCCGGTGAACCAGGAGGATGAGCAGCGTCGCGCCGAACGCAATCGCGAAGATGCCGAGCGCCGCATCGAGCCGGTTCATCACGGTCGGGTCCACCAGCATCACGATGGCGAGCGTGAGCATCAATATGCCGCCCATCAGCTTGAGGATGCGGCCGTGCTTCTCCTCCAACCGGCTCGCCCGCAGGCTGAACACGGCTGTCAGGAAAATTGCCAGCTCATCGACCTGGTAGACCAGCATGTAGACGGCCAGCAGGCCGATGAAGGTCAGTGCGGTCACGCCCTGCGCGGCGACCAGGTTGCTCCACAGCACCGGGAAGCCCGCCGTACAGGAAAACTCCACCAGCGATGCCCCGGCGGACATCACCACCGTCGCGCCGATCAGCGCGGGCAGCGAATCCCCCGCCTGCAACACCCGGCGCATGCTCTTGTAGAGGCCGGGCTTCTTCTCGTCGGCGATGGTGAACGACAGCCCCTCTCGATACCAGAAGTAGTCCTTGATGTTGACGGCCGCAAAGAACAGCGCCAGCAGCGCCACCACGACCTGAATCCAGCCGACGAAGCTGATGATCGTGAACATCGTGAACAGCCCGGCGATGAACAGGACGTACACGAAGGAGGTCACGGTCAGGAACACCAGGCCGATGATGAAGACCTTCTTGCGCGAGCCGGTGTGCAGCGTCAGCGCCAGCAGCACGGAGAGGACCCACAGCGAGCAGGGGTTGAAGCCGTCCACGAACGCGATGAGCGCGGTGCTCAACATCAGGGACTGCGTGCCCAGGTCGATCTGCCCCAGCAG
>DAOUGK010000051.1:0-28149 GCA_034429055.1 Anaerolineae bacterium
ACGGTCGGGTCGGCCTCGAGCTTCATGCCCTGCACCAGCCGGTTGAGATAGACGGCGGCAATCATGGGCCGTTCCTCGTCCACGACCGCCTCGCGCTCTACGATGCTCGCCACGGTGAGCACCTGGTGCAGCGTCAGGTCAGTCTGCCCCACATCGGCAGCCGCCCGGTATGCGGGTGCGACAAGCGCGGCGAACTGATCGAGCTGGCGGCGCAGCAGATGGGTCACATCGGCATCTTCCGCCGGCAGCCGGTAGGTGTCCGGATACAGATACCCTTCCAGGCTCGCGCTTTCAGATAAGCCGGCGAGGAAGGTGTAACCGGTCGTGTCGATGCCGGACAGGTCCTTGAAGAGGCCGCGACGCTTGTACTCCACCCCGTCCAGCGGGGTATTGAGGTCGAGTTGGTCGGCGGTCTGCTCCAGCCGCCAGCCATCGCCCACGCGGACGACAATCTCCGGCGCGCGGGCATCCTGCAGCGCGGCGGCAATCTGCGGGATGGTCATGTCGGGGCTGAGGGTGAATGTCCCCGCCTCCAGCCGGCTCGCCAGACCGCTCACCCGCACGTAAGCCTCGAACAAGCGCGCGTCGGCAATCAGGCCCGCGGCCTGCAGGTTCTCAGCGACCGTGCGCGCGGGCGTGCCCGGCGCGACCTCGAAGCGCGTCGGCCGGGGCGCTGTCGCAACAGGCTGTTCCAGCTTGCTGCGGTTCGCCTCCAGGTAGACGGCCGAGAGGTCGCCTGCGCTGCACGCCGCAGCGAACAGCGCCAGCGCCAGGGCGCAGAGCAGCCACCAGTGTTTCATAGCGTTGTGACGATTCAGGCTCACGGCTGGTTCCCTGCCTTCCTTATCTGACCGCAGTATAGCACTAACGGCCCATCCGGATAACTCATCACACAGGGTCTCGTACCCATCCTGGACGCCAGAACGGGCACGAGACCCTGTGTTACGTGCCACGATCTTGTTTACAGGGGCTACTGGATGGCCGTGAGGTTGTACTCCCAGATGTACGACTGGTCGCCCTGCTCCTGCGAGTTCTGCCCGACGATGCGCAGTCCATCTGCGCTGACGACGGGCGCCTGTTGCGGCATCGCATGGCCGGCCCACCAGCCCCAATACGCGGTGTAGGGCGTCGGCGCGCCACCGTAACAATCCCGGTAAGCAGTAGAGGCCGTAACCGTCTGCCCGATGGGGCCGCCGTAGCCGATGTATTGCGTGTTCCGGGTCGTGTTGTTGAGCCGTACATCGCCATCATCCGGTTTGACCGTGGCGTCTCCAGAACCCCGAAGCTGGCAGCCCCCACTGGTACCACTTAGCTCCCAGTGCAGGTTCCCCTGCTGGACATCGTAAAACTGCCCGTCGGAGGCATCATCTTCATCCGGCATGCGGCGTTCGAACCGCAGATTCGTCGCGGTCGTCACTTCGTAGCGCGTGCCATCGCGGAAGTGGGTGGTGATGCTGCCCATCCAGCCCTTACACGCGATATTGCTGGCAACAACCTTGAAGGGCCAGTCGGCCGGCGCATCGACTTCCTGGTCCGGGTTCTCCCACTGGCCGTTGGAGAAGATGAGCACCAGTTCCTCCAGGTCCTCCTCCGGCAACTGGAGGCAGAACTGCTTCTCGCGCTTCTGCGTCCAGTCCGCCACCGGCTCCCAATCCGACCGTCCGGCAATCTTGGCGAGCGCCTGCACCTTCAGGTCATCGTGCGGCGGGAAAGGCAGGTCAGGGACAGCATTGAACACGCCGAGCGAGCGCACATCGGCATCAGGGAACGCGAACCGGAAGTAGCGGTTGGAGACGCCGGTCAGCCGCGCTGGAAGCACATATTCCACCCACTGCGCGCCGTTGAGCTCGACCTCGTGGAGGATATCGGCGCGCGTTGCCCCGCGGCCATAGATGAACAGCGGATTGCCGTATACGCCCAACCCCTGTTGGTTCTCCTGCTGGTAGAGATCATGCGGCGACCGGTTCCACAGCTTCACGGCATATTCGTGCCAGACATCCGCCAGTCCGCCGTGGACGGCCAGGCCCTGATTCACTGCAGCGAGCGGGGCATGTTGCTCCGTCGCGGCGGTGATGTTCCGCAGCACTTCCCGACCGTGGGTCTTCGTCAGGTAGTACGGAAACACCCAGTCCTCATAGCCGGTGAAGGCGAACAGCGGATAGTCCGGCGCGCGGAAGCGGTCCCAGTAGTCGTTCTCGGTCTGGTTGGCCGGGAAGGCGTCATCGATGGCCCAGTTGGCCCAGGCCTCGCCCATCTGTGTATATGCGCCGCAATCCGCCTTGAAGTTGTAGCCCTTCATCACCGCATGCATGAACTCGTGGGCGACCGTGGCTTCCAGCCGCTTCGTATCGACGACGCCGGTCCTACTCACGATGTAGTTGGCATTGATCCAGACGAAGGTCGGCACAGCCTTGCAGTCACCGTAGCCCACATTCTGCGCATGGACGCAACCTGCGCCCTGGCAATCCACGATGTAGACGTCGAATTTGCCGTCGCCGCTGTCGCCGCTGATGATGGCCTGGCCGTCCACCCGGTACTCGACGCCCCCCGCATCTGATTTCGGCTCACGGAGCAGACCGGTGAGCTTCGGCCACACATGGTTATTGAGCATGTCCGCGGCCAACTGCGCGGCCGCAGCATCCTGGGGCCGCAGCTTGTGCCACCACACCTTCGCCTTGCCGTTCGTCGTCGTGATAGACTGCCAGTCAGCGCGGAAGGGAGGTGGCGCCGCCGGGACCGCGCTGGCCGCAATCCCGGACTGGCGCAGGTCATACCAGGAACCGGCATAGCCGGGCGGCAGCAAGAAAGGAAACACCTGCCGCTGCACGTCGCCGGGCAGCGTGGCGAAGTCGCGGGTCAGTTCCAACATCGTGCGTTCGCCATCGGCCTCGGTGACCGGGCCGCGGTATTGACCGGGGAGTCGGGTGTCGTCGTACACCGCATAGACGCGGTAGAGCAGCGCCACGGGCGGGGTGAGCTGGCCCGCTTCGAGCGCGGCGTCGATCGCCTCCATCGCGCTGGGCGGCGGCCCTGCCTGAAACACAAGCGGCAGGTACGCGCGCTGAACCGACGTGACCGGGACGTCTGAGGACACAGGCAGGGGTCCTTCAGCGGCTGCGCGGCCGCCATCCAGCACGAACACCAGGAACATCACCCCAGACAACAAGAGCAAACGCTCTTTCATTTATAGGCCTCCATTATGGGGACTTGGTATTGAGTCTGGGCACAGTGTTGCAGCCATTCAAGCGGGACTGGCAACACCGGGCTATCTTATCGGCGGTTATGCGCCCTGCCTGTCAGAAGTACTACAAAAGAAATAGATGGCAACGGCCCAGCCATCACTTTGACTGCACAGCCGAGTTCCTGCGGTGACACCGCAACCCGGCGACACTACCTGCGTAATAGTATGAATGAGCCGCGACCGTCCGCCCGCTTGTTCAGGCTGCCTGGAATCCAGCCTCCAGCAGCCGGAACGCCTGGAAGCAGCGGCCGGTTTTGGACGTTTCGACGGAGTACGTGTTAGAATTTCTGTTCGCGACACTTTCGATAGAAAGGGGCGATAGAGGTGACGACCAGCCTGGCGGCGGCTCCGCCCGCCCATAGTTACGACCTGAAGAATGCAGTCACGAACAGCCGTCTAGCCGGCCTCTGGGCCATGATGACCGGCTTCCGCCTGCGCTATGCCGGCGCCGTGACTGCGCTGGCGCTCGGCGCGACGGCCAAGACAGCCACCTACATGCTCCTCCGGCACTTCGTAGACAATGTGCTGGGCAAGGAACGCGCGCCCTCCACTCTCGCGCTCATCGCGTTAGGGTTCCTTGGCCTCGCATTGCTCGAAGGTGGCTTCACCTTTCTCAGCGGCCGGCTGGCTGCGCAGACCGCGGAGGGCATCGCCCGGCGACTGCGGAACTACCTGTACGACCATATCCAGCGGCTGACATTCAGCTATCACGACCGGATGCAGACCGGTGAGCTGATCCAGCGCAGCACGTCGGACGTCGATGCGCTGCGCCGCTTCTACTCCGATCAAGCCTTAGGCATCGGACGCATCATCCTGCTGTTCAGCATCAACTTCGTGGCGCTGGCGCGGCTCAATCTGCGGCTGGCACTCCTGTCGATTATCGTCGTCCCGCTGATCGTCATCGTCTCGGGCATCTTCTTCAAGCGCATCTCGCGCGCCTATGACAAATACCAGCAGCAGGAGGCGTCGCTCTCCACCGTGCTGCAGGAGAACCTGAGCGGCGTGCGCGTGGTCAAGGCGTTCGCCCGGCAGGCGTATGAACGGGACAAGTTCGAAAAGGAGAACTGGGAGAAGTTCCGGCGCGGGCGCAACCTGACCGTGGCACACTCGCTGTTCTGGCCGGTGTCCGATATCCTGTGCGGCGGCCAGATGCTGTTCGGCTACGCCATCGCCGCCATCATGGCGATCAACGGCGAGATCACTGTCGGCACCTACCTGGCATACGTCGGGCTGCTCATCTGGATCATCTTCCCGATGCGCAACCTGGGACGCCTGATCGTGCAGACCTCGACGGGCATGGTGTCGTATCGCCGCGTCGTCCACGTCCTCAGCCAGGAGCGCGAGCCGCTGGACGAGGGCACGTACCGGCCCGACGGCCCGGTCAAGGGTGACATCGAGTTCCGCTTCGTCTCGTTCGGCTATGACCCGACCCAGCCGGTGCTCAACAACATCAACCTGCGCGTCCACGCCGGCGAATCGATCGCGCTGCTCGGCTCGACCGGCTCCGGCAAGACCTCGCTGGTCAACCTGCTGCCACGCTTCTACGAGTACACTGACGGCATCGTCACGCTCGACGGCGTGGATCTCGCCCGCTACCCGCGCAGCTACCTGCGCAGCCAGATCGGCATCGTGGAGCAGGAGCCGTTCCTGTTCTCGAAGACCATCAAGGAAAACATCAAGATCGGCGTGGACCGGCCCGTGACAGACGAGGAAGTCATCGCGGCGGCGAAGGCCGCGGCCATCCACGACTCGATCATGACCTTTCCCGAGGGTTACGACACGCTCGTCGGCGAGCGCGGGGTGACGCTCTCCGGCGGGCAGAAGCAGCGCGTGGCAATTGCGCGTACACTGCTCAAGAACCCGCGCATCCTGATCCTGGACGATTCGACCTCGTCCGTGGACATGGAGACGGAGGCCGAGATTCGCGCCGCGCTGGAGACGCTCATGGAAGGCCGCACGACCTTCATCATCGCGCACCGCGTGCAAAGCCTCATGAACGCCGACCAGATTGTGGTGCTCGACAAGGGTAAGATCGTCCAGCACGGCACGCACGAGACGCTGCTGGCGCAAGAGGGACTCTACCGGCAGATCTACGAGTTGCAGGCAAAAGTGGAAGAAGAGCTGCAAGAAGAACTTGCAGTAGCATCATAGAGGTTGGGCCATGGCCGACAACTACGAATTCGAAGAAGAAGAATTCAGCGGACAGTTCAACGGCGGCACCTTCCGGCGCATCCTGGGCCTCGTGAAGCCGCACTGGAAATGGGTCGCCGGCTTCATGTTCACCATCATGTGGGTAAGCCTGCTGGACGCTTACTTCACGTTCCTGTCCAAGCGCATCATCGACGAGGGGATCATCGCGCGCAACACTGTCGTTCTGCGCGAAATCCTCATTATCTACGGCGTGCTGATGGTCGTCCAGTCGGTGGGCGCGTTCGGCTTTATCTACCTGGCCGGCGTGCTGGGCGAGCGCGTGCAGTATGACCTGCGCAAGAAGCTGTTCAACCACCTGCAGGACCTGTCGTTCTCGTACTTCAGCAAGACGCCGGTCGGCTGGATCATGTCGCGCGTCACCTCTGACTCGGAGCGCATCGCACAGCTCGTGACGTGGGGCATGCTCGATGTGACGTGGGCGGTCTTCAACATCGGGTCGTCCATGTACTTCATGCTGCGGCTGAACTGGCGGCTGGCGCTGGTCGTGCTGGTCACCATCCCGATCCTGCTGGCGGTCGCCATCTTCTTCAAGACGAAGATCCTGCGCCAGTTCCGGCTGGTGCGCAAGCTCAACTCGAAGATTACCGGCGAATTCAACCAGAACATCACTGGGGTGCGCGTGGTCAAGGGGCTGGGCCGGGAGGATGCCAACCTGCGCGAGTTCAGCCACCTGACAGGCGACATGTATAACGCCTCCTACCGGGCCGCATGGTTGTCCGCCCTGTTCCTGCCCGCAGTGCAGATTATCGCGGCGCTGGCCGTGGGCACGATCGTGTTGTATGCGGGCCTGAGCGCAGAGGTGGGCGGCATGACCGTCGGCGCGCTGCAAGCGTTCGTCTCTTACGTGACCTTCATGATGTGGCCCATTCAGGACCTGGCGCGGGTCTACTCGGAAATGCAGAACGCCATTGCCTCGGCAGAGCGCACCTTCTCACTGGTCGATGCGCAGCCGGAAGTGGCCGACAGCACAACGGCTCGACACACGCCGACGCTGCGCGGGGAAATCGAGTTTGAGAACGTGGATTTCTATTACGAACCCGACAAGCCCGTGCTGACCGACTTCAGCCTGCGCGTGCAGCCCGGCGAGACCAT
The DNA here is from genome assembly GCA_034429055.1 of Anaerolineae bacterium. Lineage (GTDB taxonomy): Bacteria > Chloroflexota > Anaerolineae > CG2-30-64-16 > CG2-30-64-16 > MWBF01. Next base: position 6,545 of record DAOUGK010000051.1, read on the forward strand.
CGCGCTCGTCGGCCCGACAGGCGGCGGCAAGTCCACTATCGTCAACCTGGTCTGCCGGTTCTACGAGCCGAAGGCCGGCTCGATCAAGATTCACGGCCAGGACTACCGCGACTTTACGCTGCACAGCATCCATTCGCGCATCGGCGTGGTGTTGCAGACGCCGCACCTGTTTTCCGGCAGCATCCGCGAGAACATCCGCTACGGCCGGCTGAACGCGTCCGACGCCGAGGTCGAGGAGGCTGCGCGCATCGCGGGCGCGCACGAGTTCATCGTCAAGCTCGACGGCCAGTACAAGTCCGAGGTGGGCGAGGGCGGCAGCCGGCTCTCGGTGGGCCAGAAGCAGCTCATCAGCCTGGCGCGTGCGGTGCTGGCGAACCCGGAGGTCCTGGTCATGGACGAGGCCACCAGTTCCGTGGACACCGTGACCGAGGCGCTCATCCAGCGCGGCATGGACAAGGTGATGGAGGGCCGCACGACGTTCGTCATCGCGCACCGCCTGTCCACCATCAAGAAGGCCGATCGCATCCTCGTCATCGAGAACGGCCGCATCGTAGAGCAGGGCAGCCACCGCGAACTGCTACAACTCGGCGGCAAGTATCACCGCCTGTACACGCAGCAGTTCCGCCACGAGCGCACCGCACACTACACGACGCCGGAGCTCGAGCTGCTTGCTGCATAGGACGAAAGAATAGCACGCTGATGACGCTGATGGTCATGATTTGACTGATCTTATATCAATCCTGTAGATCATGATCATCAGCGTCATCAGCGTTCAATTGGGCCATGATCGAAATCGACGGTTCCCTCGGTGAGGGCGGCGGACAGGTGATCCGCTCGTCGCTCACGTTAGCCGTGATGACCGGGCAGCCGGTGCACATCACGCACATCCGCGCGCGGCGCGCCAAGCCCGGCCTCCAGCCGCAGCACCTGATGGCCGTGCGCGCGGCCACGCAGATCAGCGGCGCGGAAGTCGAGGGCGCGGCCATCGGCTCGTCTGAACTCACCTTCCGGCCCAACGGGGTCTATCCCGGCAACTACCGCTTTGACATCGGCACCGCCGGCGCGACCTCGCTCGTCGTGCAGACGGTGTTCCTGCCGCTTGCGCTGAGAAACCCGGTTTTGTGTGAAGCTCCGCTTCACCTTAGAAACCGGGTTTCTGAATCCAGCGAAGTCATGGTCATCGGCGGGACGCACGTCCCCCACAGTCCGGCCTTCCACTACCTCAGCCTCAACTGGCTGCCCGTGCTGCGCGATCTTGGCTGCGATGTCGACCTGGACATGCTGCTGGCCGGCTTCTACCCGCAGGGCCAGGGCCAGGTGCGCGCAACCTTCCGGCCTGTGACACGCCTCGCACCACTCGACCTGCCCGAACGCGGCGCGCTCCGCGCCATCCGCGGCATCTCCGCGGTTGCCAACCTGGACATGAGCATCGCAGAACGCCAGCAGCAGACCGCGCTGCAACGGCTCAAGGGCCGCGCCAACCGGCTGGACATCGACCTGCTCGACATGCCCGCGCGAACCAAAGGGACGATGCTTCTACTGCTGGCCGAGTTCCGCCATTCAACTGCGTGTTACTTCAGCCTGGGCGCGCTCGGCAAGCGCGCGGAGCAGGTCGCGGACGAAGCCTGCCTGTGGCTGGAGAAGTTCCTGGACAGCACGGGCTCGATGGACGAATATCTGGCCGACCAACTGCTGCTGCCCCTGGCGTTCGCGGACGGCGACTCGCGCTTCCGCACCGCGCTCGTCACCGACCACCTGCGCACCAACGCAGCGGTCATCGAGGCGTTCGGTGCGGCGGACATCGACATCGAGAAGGATGGACGGCACGGTGAGGGCAGCGTGCGCGTGCGGCCGCGGGCGTGACGTATGACGGAATTGCAGATTGGGGATTGAAGATTGAGGATTCGCCTTCTGTCCGGGCAAATGCCGACGGGGATACAGACACGCTGAGGCTTCTCCTTCAGAATGTAAACGAGTCATTGGTTCTTTTGACAGGATTTACAGGATTGACAGGATAGGAGATAACAATCCTGTCAATCCTGTAAATCCTGTCTGACAAAGCGTTCACTTGAGCGGACTTTGGACTGTTACCCCGCACTATGATGGAGAGAATGTCACATGACCACGGCAACCCTCACCGGCGCTGAGGAAATCACCTGGAACCTGGGCGACCTGTACGCGGGCACGGATGACCCGCAGCTCAACGCGGACCTGGACGCGGCAGACGCCGAAGCCGAGGCCCTGGACCGCGATTACCGCGGGCGCATCGCATCCCTGACTGCAGCCGAGCTGGCCGAGATGATTGGCCGGTTCGAGGCGCTGCAGGAGCGCGCAGGCCGCGTCGGCAGCTTCGCGTCCCTCAACTGGACCGGCAACACGCAGGACCCGGCCCGCGGCGCGCTGCTCCAGCGCGTGACCGAGCGCGGCTCGCAGCTGGGCCAGAAGCTCGTCTTCCTCGAACTGGAGCTGGCGAACGCACCGGACGAGGTCGCGGCCGCCTGGCTAGCCGACCCCGCGCTGACCCGCTACAGCCACTGGCTCGAAGTCGTGCGGCTGTTCCGGCCCCACCTGCTCAGCGAGGACGAAGAGAAGATCCTCGACGAGAAGTCGGTCACGGGCCGCAGCGCGTGGGACCGCTTCTTCGACGAGACGCACGGCGCGTCGCGCTACGAGCTGGACGGCGAAAAGCTGACACGCGATCAGGTGCTCAACCGGTTGTACGCAGGCGACCGTGAGCTGCGCCGGCGCGCTGCCGCGGCCGTCACCGCGGGCCTGAAGGACCTGTCCCGCACCAACACCTACATCTTCAACACCATCCTGGCGGACAAGGCCTCAGACGATCGGCTGCGCAAGTATCCGTCGTGGGTCAGCGCGCGCAACCTCTCCAATCAGGTGGACGACAAGACCGTGGACGCGCTGGTGGAGGCGGTCACGTCGCGCTATGATATCGTGGCGCGCTACTACCGGCTCAAGCGGCGGCTGCTCGGGCTGGACGAGCTGTTCGAGTACGACCGCTACGCGCCGCTGCCTGCGGCGGACCGGCGCTACTCCTGGGATGAAGGCCGGCAGATTGTGCTGGATGCCTACGGCCGGTTCCACCCGCGCATGGCGGAGGTGGCAGGCTGGTTCTTCGATCGCCGGTGGATCGACGCGCCGCCGCGGCCGGGCAAGCTCGGCGGCGCATTCTCGCACGGGACCGTACCCTCGGTGCATCCGTACATCCTGCTCAACTTCGAGGGCCGGCCGCGCGACGTGATGACGCTGGCGCACGAGCTCGGTCACGGCGTCCATCAGAAGCTCGCGGGCGTGCAGGGCGCGCTCCAGGCGCACACCCCGCTGACCACTGCGGAGACCGCCTCGGTGTTCGGTGAGATGCTGGTGTTCCAGGCGCTCATGGCGCAGGAGACAGACCCGCAGGTGCGGCTGGGGATGCTGACCTCCAAGATCGAGGATTCCTTTGCGACTGCGTTCCGGCAGATCAGCATGAACCGGTTCGAGCATGCCATCCACACCGCGCGGCGCACGGAAGGCGAACTCACCGCCGAACGGTTCAGCGAACTCTGGCTGGAGACGCAGCGCGCCATGTTCGGCGACAGCGTGACGCTGACCGGGGATTACGGGCTGTGGTGGAGCTACATCCCCCACTTCATCGGGACGCCGGGTTATGTCTACGCCTACGCCTTCGGGGAGTTGCTCGTGCTGGCGCTCTACGCCCGTTACCGGCAGGCAGGCGGCGACTTTGCTGAGAAGTACCTCGCCATGCTCACCCGCGGCGGCTCGGATTGGCCGCACGCCATCGTCGCGCCCCTGGGCGTGGACCTGACCGACCCGACGTTCTGGCACGGCGGGTTGGGCATTCTGGCCGACCTCGTGGCCGAGGCTGAAGAACTGGCTGCGGTTGCGTAAGAAACGCGAGAGGATTGGTCACGCTAAGACGCAAAGCGCGCAAAGAGCAGTGAGGATTTTGCGCCTTTGCGTCTTTGCGTGAGATACTTCCTCGAAGCACAATAGAGATAGGAGCACTTAGATGACTGATGGCAAGCCGGCGATCCGCGAGAACATGGTCGTGACGCTGGACTACACGCTGACCCTCGACAATGGCGAGGTCGCCGATTCCACGCAGGATGGCATGCCCTTGCGCTTCCTGGCCGGCAGCGGTGAGCTGTTGCCCGCATTCGAGGATGCGCTGACCGGCATGACCGCCGGCGACGAGCTGGACCTGACCCTATCCCCTGAGGATGGGTACGGCGAGTACGATGAAGAGGCGTTCGAGGAAGTCAGCATCGAGAACTTCCCGTCGCGCGAAGGGCTCGAACCGGGCACGGCCATCGGAGTCCACGACTCCGACGGCGAGACCTACCCGGCCTACATCAGCGAGGTTCACGAGGATACCGTGATCCTCGATTACAACCACCCGCTGGCAGGCGAGACGCTCCACTTCCACGTGACGGTGCTCGATGTGCGCCCCGCGACCGCGGAAGAACTGGCACACGGCCACTCGCACGGCGGCGACGGCCACGCCCATTAGCTGAGGCCACGGATAAACGGATATACCAGGGCACACCTGCACCTATCCGTTTATCCGTGTCAATCCGTTGCCCCGGCCTCCCCCTATCTACGCCGTGGCAGGAGCGCGAGCAGCAGCGTCACCACGCCCGCGCCGATCAGCAGCACGGGCAGCACAATCCGGCCCAACGGCCCGCTCCGCAGCCCGCTCAGGTTGAGCAGCAGCTCGAAGAAAATCGCAAACGCCAGGAAGATAACCAGGCCAATCAGCGCCGTCGTCCCACCCGCACGGGCCGCGCGCGGATCATCCCCCCACAACCCGGCAATCGCGATGCCGATGCCCACCGATGTCGGGAAGACCAGCGCCCAGATGTAGGCCCACGTCTGCCACAGGCCGGTCAGGGTCTGCAAGAGCAGAATCAGCCCGATCATTGTGATAATACTGCCGGGGATGGCGAGCGGCGCGCCGTTCTTGCCGAGCGCCACCATGCCCACGAAAAACAGCAGGCCGGGCACGATGATGAAGAAGGGCCAGACCACGCCCCAGACATTGAAGCCGAACAGTTGACCGGCCAGGAACAGAATCCCCAGGACAATCAGCCCCAGGCCCACCGCGAGGACGCCGATGTTGCGCGCCCGTTCGTTGTCCACCATAAGCCACCTCCGCTCCGTGTAGAATTGCTTCTGCTCCCTATACGCAGGGCGGCGGGGGATAGTTGCAGGAAATAGGGCGGGCCTGGATGCGGCGACGTGACGGCACAGATAACGGTCGCCTTCCCGGTGTCAGGAATCCAGGCCCGTTAGCAATATCAACGTCGGGGCCGCGGGTTTGGTTCCGTTATGCCGCAGACACCGACGCAGGGGGTTCAGTACCTGGGATTCTCAGAGTGGCCGCCAGCGGAGGCATCCTGAGCGGAGTGCCGGCCCGCTTTTTGGCCGGCACGCAGTCGAAGGGTGCCGGAGTGGGTCCCCGCAGGCGGCATCCTTCGACTGGCGGCATTTCATCGACGCCGTTGAGCCGTCCACCCGCTCAGGATGCTTGCGTACCCGAACAAAGAGTTCCTGGTTCAGCGCCGGCTTAGCTCCTCGTACACCTCATTGTAGTAGAGGCAGTTTTCTACGGGCGTATTTGCGGGGATGTGGTTGCCCACCGCCAGGAAAAACCCCGGGCAGTCGCGGCCGATAGCCATGCACCGCTCGACCTCGGCGCGGATCGCCTCCTTCGGCCCCATCAACAGGGCACGCGTGTCCGCGTTGCCCACGATCACGTGCGTTTGGCCGTATTTGCCGGCCACATACTCCAGATCGGTCAGCGGCTCGAACACGAACCCATGCGCACCTGCGGCCGCGATATCGTCCACAAACGGCGTAAAATTGCCGTCGGAGCAGAACATGATGCGCTTGCCGCTCTCCAGCAGTGGCGCGAAGTAATGCTTGTAGTGCGGGAAGATGAACTTCCGATACCACGCCGGCCGCATGAACGGCCCGGCTGACCACACGATGTCGTCGTGAATCATCACGACCGGCACGCGCGCCGCGGCCAGCGCGTCGAAGTATTGCTGCATCCACCCTGCGTACCGGTCGCACAGCTTGCCGAACCGCTCCGGGTCCGTGCCGAGCGCGAGCAGAAGCCAGTCCCAGCCGAACAGATCGATGAAACCGGAGATGAGCGTCGTGTAGATGCCGGTCATGTTGACCGCGTCAGGGACGCGCACACAGTTCCGCTGGTAGTGCGCTTCGAACCGCCGCGTCAGCTCGCCCTGGTCGCGCGGGCCGAGCCGTTCCCAGGGGTCGAAGTCCAGCACCTCATCCACGGTCTTGAAGGGCGAGAAGATCGTATCGCGGCGGTCTACGCCTCCCGCGGCATATTCCGCGTGGCCCATGTCGGTGTAGACATCGCCGAAGTCGTCCCGGCCAATGAGCGTACTCCACATGAAGTCATAGTTCCACGCGCGGATAAAGGCAAGACTGGCGCGGTCCTTGAGCTCAGGCGGGCTATCCACGGCCACAGGAAGGCCGGTGACGACCTTGAGTAACTCCCAATGGCTCTCCACGGAATATTCGGTGCGCGGGATGCGGGCAGGTTTCTGAAGCTGGATGGCGGCCCAGCCGTCCTCGTAAGACATGGCGACGATGCTCCTTTGGGTGGACAGAACGAATCCAACGCTGATGACGCAGATGGTGCGGATGTTTCATCAATCATACCGCAATCCTCTAAATCCGCTGAATCTGCGCCACCAGCGTCTTGCTGTCGCGTGTGGACTGCAAAAGCGCTACATGCGGTCGCCGAACTCGGCCTTGAACGCTTCTGCCAGACGCATCCCCCAGCCATCCAGCGGCGCGAGGCGACCGAAGAAGAACCGGAGCACCGGCGGCTCCTGCACGAACTTCAGCCCGCCGATCAGGTCCCGGTGCTGATAGAGCCAGGCGAGCCGATCCACCGCATATTCGATATGCGACATGGTATAGACGCGGCGCGGGACGGCGAGCCGGGCCAGCTCCAGGTCGGCCATGACCTCGTTGCCCTCGCGATCCCGGTCGGTCGAGATGGTGCCGCGCTCCATGCTGCGGATGCCGGACGCCAGGTAAATCGCCGCGGCGACCGCGCCGGCGGTGTACTGCGCCGAGGGCACGTGCGGCGCAAATCGCCGGGCGTCGACATGACAGGCCAGCCCGCCGGCAGGCGTCACCACCGGCACACCCACCTCGCAAAGGCGGTCCACGAAATAACGCACGAACTCCGCACCGCTGCCCGCCACATCCAGGTCGCACATCTCGCGCAGGCCCACCGCCATCGCCTCGACCTCCTTGGTGGACATGCCGCCGTAGGTCGCAAACCCCTCGTAGACCGGCAGCCACGGCAACAGCCGGTTGTAATGATCGGGGCTGTTCGTGGCGATCAGCCCGCCGCGCACCCCTGCCGACTTGCGCCCGGAGAGATACAGAATGTCCACGTAACTCATCATGGCCCGGATGATTTCGCTGATTGAAGCCTTAGCATATCGCGGCTCGCGCTGGCGGACGAGATACGCATTCTCCGAGATGAGGCTGCCGTCGAAGACGAGCGGGATATTGTGTTTGCCGGCGACCTCTTTGACAGCCGCCAGATTATCGACCGAGAAAGGCTGCCCGCCAATCAGGTTGGTCGTGGCCTCCATGCGGATGAAGCCGATGTTCTCTGCGCCGTGTCGGGCAATTGCCGCTTCGAGCCGCGCAATATCCATGTTGCCCTTGAACAATTCCTGACTGTCGGTGATGAGCGCACCCTCGCCGAACAGTTCCAGTACCTCGCCGCCCGCCAGTTCCACATGGGCGCGTGTGGTCGTGAAATGATAGTTCATAATGGCATACTTGCCCGGCCCGATGAAAACCTTGGCCAGCAGGTGTTCCGCGGCGCGGCCCTGATGCACAGGCATCGTATGGGTCATGCCGAACACTTCTTTGACGGCATCCGCGAGCCGGTAGTAACTCTCGCTGCCCGCGTAGGCATCGTCAGCCACCATCATGGATGCAAGCTGATTATCGCTCATGGCATTCGTGCCGCTATCGGTCAGCATATCGAGAAAAACGTCGCGCGTGCGGAGCAGAAAGGTGTTGTAGCCGGCCTCCTCCATTGCTGCCAGGCGCTGGTCAATCGAGGGCAGCCGGGTGCTCTGGACGATGCGGACCTTGTGCGATTCGACGGGAATCTGCCTGCCGTTGGTGAGTTGAACAATCATACCTTCCTCCTGATGGGATGAATCCACGCCTCGCTGACAGACGGGGCTTGCGCAGACGCCGGGCTGCGTGCGATGGAAGTTGCACAGCCGTCGAAGGCAGGTGGTGAGGGGACAGGGGCCACCCCACGCGAGCGCAGGTCGTGCTCATTCGCGTTCAGCCTTGCCACCATGCAGCGCAACCTTGGACTCGGCGTTGAGGCCTGATACGGGGAAACACGGATCGGACAGCCCGCGCTGGGTGCTATCCGGTCAGCCGAGACATTATAGAGGAAGGTCCTCACAAAGACAAGCAATGCTGCGCGGCTGGCGTTGACAGCGCGGCGGATGGCGAGTAGAATCGCGTCTCGTGAGACCGCGGAGACCGCGGCCTGATTCTTGGGAGAGGCGGTTCACCATCGTGCGCATCAAGGGCGGGACACTGGCCGCATTCGCGGCCTATTTTATGTGGGGCATCTTGCCCGTTTACTGGAAGGCGCTGGAACACCTGTCCGCGCCCGAGATCCTGGTCCACCGCATCATCTGGTCGCTGGTGGTGCTGGCCGGTTTCCTGGCCCTGACGCGCAACTGGGGCTGGCTCCGCCGTGCGCGCCGGCAGCCGCGGCTGCTCCTCCCGCTGGTGCTCACCGCGGCTCTCGTCACCGTCAACTGGCTGACCTATCTCTGGGCCAACAACACCGGCCACATCGTCGAAGCCAGCCTGGGATATTTTATGAACCCGCTTGTCAACGTGCTGCTCGGCGTGCTGTTCCTCCGTGAACGACCGCGCTCGGTGCAATGGACCGCGGTCGGGCTGGCAGCCGTGGGCGTCATCTTCCTGACGATCAGCTATGGCCGCCCGCCGTGGATTGCGCTGACGCTGGCACTGTCCTTCGGATTCTACGGGCTCATCCGCAAGACGACAACCCTGGCATCCGCTGAAGGCCTGACCGTGGAGATGGCACTACTGTTCGTACCCGCGCTGACCTACCTGGGGATCCTGACCGCGCAGGGGACCACCTCGTTCACGAACAGCGGACCGCTGACGACCGTGCTGCTGGTCATGTCCGGCTTTGCAACGACCATCCCGATGGTGCTGTTCACGTATGGTGCGCGGCAGGTGACCATGACGACGTTGGGGATTCTCCAGTACATCGCGCCCACGCTGCAATTCCTGCTGGGTGCATTCGTCTATGGCGAGGGGTTTCGGCAAGACCAGGTGGTCGGCTTCGGCCTGATCTGGTTGGCGCTGGCGCTCTACTCGGTGGAGGGAATCGTCACCGCCCGGCGCCGGCAGTTGGCCGCGGCCGCGGTATGATAAGGGCGATGCAACGGATGGCGCACCGAACGTGCGCCTAACGGATAAACGGATGCGCCGCGGCGGCTGAGACAAAAGTCATCTCCCCTAGCCGCAAACCATGCTACACTGCAGACGACCCGCATAGCGGGATCATCATCGTCCGAGGCAAAAGCAGCGTGAAACAGATCGAACTGACAAGCCAACATCCGCGGATGCAGCGCGAGGCGCGCACCATCGAGGCGATGATCGAGATCTACTGCCACGATCATCACGGCACGCGCGGCGAGCTCTGCGCGGACTGCACTGCCCTGCTGGACTATGCGGGCCTGCGGCTGGAAAAGTGCCCGTTCCAAGAAAACAAGACCACCTGCACGAAATGCCCGGTGCACTGTTACAAGCCGGCCATGCGCGAGCAGGTGCGCCAGGTCATGCGCTATGCCGGGCCGCGCATGATCTACAAGCATCCGGTGCTGGCCGTGCTGCATATCCTGGTGGACAGCCGCCGCGACAAGCCGGTGCGTGCGGAGCGCCAGCGCGCCGAGGGGTAGTTTTCCGCATTTGACAACCCGTGTGACCTCTGTTATAAAGCAGCAACAATCGAATACCCAAGCACCAAAGGCTGTGATGAGGACGAGTAAGCGCCGGGCGACCGGCCCAGAGAACGGGGATCAGGTGAGAGCCCCGTGCGCGAACCTGCGCTGAATGGACCTCGGAGCCACAGGGCGAACGGGATGCGCGATTACTTCTTACTCATTACTCGTTAGTGTGGAAATGAGTAACGAGTAACGAGTAAAATCCAAGTAGCCTGCGTCGGAGTTGCCACCGTTATCTGGGCAAAGAGTATAAGCCGCGATAAGCGCCGCATGGCGCACCGCTGCCGTACTCCACAGAGTGAGGCTGGCTCAGACCCCGTCGTCATCACGACGGGGCTTTTTGTTAAGTTGACATGCCGGCCTAACCAGGGTGGCACCGCGGGAAATCCTCCCCCGTCCCTGAACGGGTGAGGATTTTTTGTTAAGTTTGCGCCTATCGGCGCAAACCGCCATCCTGCGGAGGTCGCCATGACACTGACCACGTTGCTCACCGATACGCGGACAGCCACTCGCGTTGGCCCGGATCGTCCCGCTGCCGCACACGCCACACAACCCAACCTGCTGCCGGTGGTGCGCGAGCTGCCCGCCGACCTGGAGACCCCCGTCTCCGTCTATCTCAAGCTCGCCGGCCAGGGCCCGTCGTTCCTGCTGGAGAGCATCACCGGCGGGGAACAGGTCGCGCGCTACTCCTTCATCGGCGTCCACCCCAGCCGGGCCTTTATCTTCCGTGACGGCCGTTTCGAAGACCACCACAGCGGCGGCGTGCAGCGCGAGGCCCTGCCCGCGGGCCAGGACCCGCTGGACATCCTGCGCCGTGAGCTCTCCGCCTACCGGCCCGTCCACCTCCCCGGCCTGCCGCGCTTCTCCGGCGGGCTGGTCGGCTACCTGGCCTACGACACCGTCCGCTTCTACGAGCCGTCGCTCCACCTGGAGCCGCACGCCGGCCTGCCCGATGCGCTCATGCTGCTGGCCGACACGGTCGTTGCATTCGACCACGCCTTTGGCCGCCTGCTGCTGATCACCAATGTGCACCTGAACGTGGATCAGACCGCAGACGACGAACGGAAAGCCCTTGCGGATGCCGAGGCACGGCTCGATGAGATTCAGGCGCGCATCGAGGGGCCGCTGCCCGCCCGCCAGACCCTGCCGCTCCCCGATTGCTGCACCGACCTGACCTCCAATCGCACCTTCGAGGGGTTCACGAACGCGGTCGTGCAGGCCAAAGAGCATATCGCCGCGGGCGACATCTTCCAGGTCGTCCTGTCGCAACGATTCAGCCGCAAGACCTCTGCCGCGCCGTTCGATATCTACCGCGCGCTGCGCCGGCTCAACCCGTCGCCCTACATGTTCTTCTTCGACTTCAACCACCTGCTCGGTGATGAGCCGCTGTGTCTGATCGGCGCCTCGCCCGAGATGCACGTCCGGCTGGAGGGCCGCCGCGCCAGCCTCCGGCCCATCGCGGGCACGCGGCCGCGCGGCGCAGACACCGCCGCGGATGTCGCACTGGAGCGCGAGCTGCTGGCCGACCCGAAGGAGCGCGCGGAGCATGTCATGCTCGTGGACCTCGCCCGTAACGATCTCGGCCGCGTCTGCACCTACGGCACCGTCCGCGTGCCGGAACAGATGGTGGTGGAGCGCTACTCGCACGTCATGCACATCGTCTCGCACGTCGAGGGCGAGCTCCGGCCCGAATTCGACGGGTTCGACCTGGTGCGTGCCACCTTCCCGGCGGGCACGGTCAGCGGTGCGCCGAAGATTCGCGCGATGCAGATCATCCGCGAGCTGGAAGGGGAACCCCGCGGGCCCTATGCCGGGGCCGTGGGCTACTTCTCCTATGACGGCTCGCTCGACACCTGCATCGCCATCCGCACGCTCGCCATGCAGGGCCAAGAGGTCAGCGTCCAGGCGGGCGCGGGCATCGTCGCTGATTCCGTGCCCGAGCTGGAATACCAGGAATCGGTCAACAAGGCGCGGGCGCTGGCCGCCGCAGTCGAGACAGCAGAGAAGAGGTAGAGGATGATAGCCGTCATCGATAACTACGATTCGTTCACCTACAACCTCGTCCAGTACCTGGGGGAGCTGGGTGCAGAGGTGTGCGTATACCGCAACGACGCCATCCGGCCATCTGAGTTGGATGCGCTCCAACCCAGCCACATTGTCGTCTCGCCGGGGCCGGGCACGCCGGATGACGCAGGCATCTCGAAGGATGTCATCCGTGAGCTAGGCACGCGGCGGCCCATCCTCGGCGTCTGCCTGGGCCACCAGTGCATCGGAGAGGTCTACGGCGGCAAGGTCGTGCGGGCCCCGCGGCTCGTCCACGGCAAGACGTCGCCCGTCTACCACTACGGTGACGGGCTGTTCGTCGGCCTGCCCAGCCCGTTCGAGGCCACCCGCTACCACTCGCTCATCGTTGCTGAGCCTACGCCGGACGCGCTGGAAATCACCGCGTTCACGACCGAGGGCGAGGTCATGGGTTTGCGCCACAAGACGCTACCCATCTACGGCGTCCAGTTCCACCCGGAGTCGATCCTGACCACAGGCGGTAAGCAGATCCTGCGCAATTTCCTGAGCACCCGGCTCTAGCGGGTTGTGAATACGAAGGAGACTCACCATGTTGGACAACTACATCGGCAAGCTGCTCCGTTACCAGAGCCTCAGCGAGGAGGAGGCACGCGCGGCGATGGAAATCATCATGACGGGCAACGCCACCCCCGCGCAGATTGGCGGCTACCTGGTGGCGCTGCGGATGAAGGGCGAGACGGCGCCTGAGATCGCAGGCAGCGCGCGCGCCATGCGCGACCAGGCGAGCCGGGTCGCCGTCCCGCACAACGGCGGCCTGGTGGACACCGCAGGCACCGGCGGCGACAACTCGCACAGCTTCAACATCTCCACCGCGGCTGCATTCGTCATTGCAGGCGCAGGCCGCAAGGTCGCCAAGCACGGCAATCGCGCGGCGTCGTCGCGCAGCGGCAGTGCGGATGTGCTGGCCGCGCTGGGCGTCAACCTCGACCTTACCCCGGACCAGGTCGGCCGGTGCATCGAGGAGATCGGTATCGGCTTCCTGTTCGCGCCCAAGTTCCATCCAGCCATGCGCCATGCGATTGGCCCGCGGCGCGAGCTGGGCCAGCGCACCATCTTCAACCTGCTCGGCCCGCTGACCAACCCGGCGGGCGCGACACACCAGATCATCGGCGTATATGATCCGGCCCTCACCGCGGTGCTGGCCGAGGTGCTGGGCTCGCTGGGCTGCGAGGCCGCGCTCGTGCTGCACGGCTACGGCGGGCTGGACGAACTGACCACCGGCGGGCCGAACCGGGTCAGCCACCTGCGCGACGGCCGCGTAACAACCTTCGACCTCGATGCCACGGAGCACGGCCTGTCGCTCCGGCGGGCGACGATGGATGACCTGCGTGGGGGCGACCCGCAGGAGAATGCGGCCATCCTGCGTGGCATCCTGGCGGGCACGGATCGCAGCCCGCGCCGTGACGTCGTGCTGCTCAACGCGGCCGCCGCGCTCGCCGTCGAGTGCTGCGACCTGTCTGCCGACCCAGGCGGCATCCTGGCCGAGACGCTGGCCCAGGCCACCGCTGCGCTGGACAGCGGCGCCGCGCTCGCAAAGCTGGACGCGCTCATCGCGCTCAGCCAGCGCCTCGCCGCCCAGACCGCGGCGCAAGAGGCGGCCCAGGTTGCCGCCCTGACCGGCACACCTGCCCGCACCGAGGCCGCATGAGCCGGTTGAACGAGATCTTCGAGACCAAGCGCGCGGAGGTCGCCGCGGCGCGCGCCGCGCTGCCGCTCGCCGAACTGGCCGCGCGGGTGCGGGAGACCCCGGCGCCCCGCGATTTCGTGGCCGCGCTGCGGTCAGCCGTCCGCCCCGGCCTGATCGCAGAGGTCAAGCACGCGTCGCCGTCGCGCGGGGTGCTTGTGCGTAACTTCGACCCGTTGCGGCTGGCACATATCTATGCGCAACACGGCGCGGCGGCCGTCAGTGTGCTGACCGACGAGCGTTACTTCCGCGGCTCCCTCGGCCATCTGCGGGCCATCCGCGCGGCGCTGGACCTGCCCCTGCTGCGCAAGGACTTCGTGTTTGACCCGTACCAGGTCTATGAGGCGCGGGCTGCGGGCGCGGATGCCATCCTGCTCATTGTCGCCGCGCTCCCTACGGAGCAGCTCGCGGAGCTGCACGCGCTGGCCGGGGAGCTAGGCATGGCCGCGCTGGTCGAGGTGCACACCGCGGGCGAACTTGACACCGCGCTGGCGCTCGGCGCTGGGCTGGTCGGCATCAACGCGCGCAACTTGCACAACTTCAGCGTCAGCCTGGAGACGACGCGCGACCTGGCGCGGCGCGTGCCGCGAGAGGTCTGTCTGGTCGCGGAGAGCGGCATCCACTCCGCGGATGATGTCGCGTGGCTCGGGCAGGCGCCGCGGTCGGATGGCAGTCAAGGGGTCGATGCGATCCTGGTCGGGGAGGCGCTCGTCACCGCACCGGATGTCGCGGCGAAGGCGCGCGAGTTGAGCAGGTCAGACGGAGCGCGGCCATGATCGTCAAAATCTGCGGCATACGCACCCTCGACGACGCGCTCGCCGCGCTGGACGCGGGGGCGGACATGCTCGGCTTCAACTTCTATGCGCCCAGCCCGCGTAACATCGCGCCCGCGGCCTGCGCCCGACTCGTCGCGCACCTGCGGCAGCGCGGCGCGATCGGGACACTCGTCGGCGTCTTCGTGAACCTGCCGCCCGCGCAGGTGGCCGCCATCCTCAATGAGTGTGGGCTGGACCTGGCGCAACTGCACGGCGACGAGCCGCCTACGGACCTCGCCGCGCTTGCCGGTCGCGCCTTCAAGGCCATCCGCCCGCATGACCTCCCAGAAGCACGGGCACAGGCCGCGGCCTACAGCCTCGATGCGCCGCCCGCCGGTGCGCCTACGCTGCTGGTGGACGCAGCTGCGGGCGGGGCTTACGGCGGCAGCGGGCAAGTCACGAACTGGGCGCTGGCGGCCGCGCTGGCGGCCGGGACGCGCCTTCTGCTGGCGGGCGGACTCCGCCCCGACAATGTCGCGGCAGCCGTCGCCGCGGTGCAGCCGTGGGGCGTGGATGTGGCCTCCGGCGTCGAATCCGCGCCCGGCGTCAAAGACCCGGCGCTGATGGCGGAGTTCATCGCGCGCGCAAAAGGTTACTGATTACTCATTACTCGTTGCTTATTCGTAACAAGTAATGAGTAACGAGTAAAGACGAATTGGGAGCAACCATGCACACCAACGGACACTTGCCCGCGAAGTTCGGGCCTTACGGGGGCCAGTTCGTGCCGGAGACGCTGATGCCGGCGCTGGCAGAGCTGGAAGCAGCCTATATTGCGCTCGCCTCGGACGCGGCATTCGCGGCCGAGTACAGCGACCTGCTGCGCACCTACGTGGGCCGGCCCACGCCGCTCACTCATGCGCGGCGGCTCACCGCGCACCTCGGCGGCGCGCAGGTCTACCTCAAACGCGAGGACCTGGCCCATACCGGCGCGCACAAGATCAACAACGCGCTCGGCCAGGCGCTCCTCGCCCGCCAGACGGGCAAACGCCGGGTCGTGGCGGAGACGGGCGCGGGCCAGCACGGCGTCGCGTCCGCGACGGTCGCGGCGCTGCTCGGTCTGGAATGCGTCGTCTACATGGGCACGACCGACATCGCCCGGCAGCAGCCGAACGTGCAGCGCATGAAGCTGCTCGGCGCGGAGGTGCGGCCGGTCGATGCGGGCACGCGCACGCTCAAGGATGCCATCAATGAGGCCATCCGCGACTGGGTCACGAACGTCCGCACGACGCACTATCTGCTTGGCTCCGCGCTCGGGCCGCATCCCTACCCCACCATCGTGCGCGACTTCCAGTCGGTCATCGGCCGTGAAGCGCGCGAGCAGATGCTCGACGTGCTGGGGCGGCTGCCCGATGCGTGCATCGCATGCGTCGGCGGCGGCTCCAACGCCATCGGCCTGTTCCACGCCTTCCGCGAGGATGCCGGCGTGCGGCTCATCGGCGTGGAGGCCGGCGGCGCGGGAGTCACTTCGGGCCGCCACGCCGCGCGTTTTGCCGATCCGGCCCTGGGGCGGCCGGGCGTGCTCCACGGCACACATACTTATGTCTTGCAGGATGCCGCGGGCCAGATTGCCGCGACGCACTCCATCTCTGCGGGCCTCGACTATGCCGCAATCGGGCCGGAGCACGCGTTCCTGCGCGAGACGGGTCGCGCCGAGTACACGACCGCGAGCGATGATGAGGCGCTGGCTGCATTCCAGTTGCTGGCGCGGACCGAAGGCATCCTCCCCGCGCTCGAATCGGCCCATGCCGTGGCCGAGGCCGTCAGACTGGCCCCCACCCTGGACAAATACCACGTCCTGCTGGTCAATCTGTCGGGCCGGGGCGATAAGGATCTTGACAGCGTCCTCCAGGCGCTTAAGGAACGAGAGGAGCAGCACACATGAGCCGCCAGCGCATCCACGCCGCATTCGCCGCTGCGCGAGCCGAGGGCCGCGCGGCGCTCATGCCCTACTTCACAGCCGGCTTTCCCGATTTCGACACCTCAGCCGCGGTCCTGCGCGGCATCATCGAGGCCGGCGCCGACCTGGTCGAGCTGGGCATCCCCTTCTCGGATCCCCTGGCGGACGGTCCAACCATCCAGCATGCGAGCCAGATTGCGCTAGACGGGGGCATGACGCTGAAAAAGAGCCTGAAACTCATCCAAAAATTGCGTATCCATTTCGCAACTCCGCCGTTCATCGTTATGAGCTACACAAACCCCATCCTGGCCTATGGCGTCAAGCAGTTTGCCGCCGACGCTGCGGAGGCCGGCGCGGATGGGCTGATCGTACCGGACCTGCCGCCGGAAGAAGCAGCAGCGATCGAACAGGCATGTGTCGCACATGACCTGGCGCTGATCTACCTCGCAGCGCCCACCACCACAACGGGGCGACTGGCCGAGATCGCACGGCGCACCACCGGCTTCCTGTACCTGGTCTCGCTGACCGGCGTCACAGGCGAGCGTACTGCACTTCCGGCAGACCTGGCAACCTTTGTCCAGCGGGCGCGCAGCGTTGCGCACACCCCGCTCGCAGTCGGGTTCGGTATTTCCAATCCCGAACAGGCGCGGCTCGTGGGTGAGTTGGCCGATGGCGTCATCGTCGGCTCAGCCCTCATCAAGACCGTCGCGCAAGCCGCTGATCCGGTGCAGGCCGCGCAGGACTTCGTGGGCCGTCTGCGCGGGGCGCTGGCGGCTGCCGGGGAGCACACGCCATGCTCGTCGTGATGTGCCCGGAGGCCACGCTCGAACAAATCAACCGGGTCATCACCGGCGTACAGGAACGCGGCTACCGGGCCCACCTGTTCCGCGGGGCCGAGCAGACCATCATCGGCGTCGTGGGCGAGGGCCAGTTGCGGCTGGAGGAGATGTTCGGCGGTGCGCCGGGCATCCAGGAAATCGTGCCGGTCAGCAAGGCGTACAAGCTGACCTCCCGCGAGTTCGTCCGCAATGACACCCGCTTCAACGTGGGTGATGTAACCGTCGGCGGACCGACCATCACGATCATCGCCGGCCCTTGCTCTGTCGAGAGCCGGAGCCAATTGCTTGAGACCGCACACGCGGTGCGCGAGGCAGGCGGCCATCTCCTGCGCGGGGGCGCATTCAAACCACGGACTTCGCCCTATGCCTTCCAGGGCCTGGGCGAGGCCGGGCTGGAACTGCTGGCAGAGGCCCGCGAGCTTACGGGGCTGCCGGTCGTAACTGAAGTGATGACGCCGGACATGGTGCCGCTCGTCCGGCGCTACAGCGATATGCTGCAAATCGGGGCGCGCAACATGCAGAACTACGCGCTGTTGCACGCGGCCGGCGAAAGCCAGCACCCGGTGCTCCTGAAGCGCGGGTTGTCGGCCACAATCGAAGAACTCCTGATGGCTGCGGAGTACATCCTGTCGCACGGGAATCGGCGGGTTGCGCTGTGCGAGCGAGGCATTCGGACTTTCGAGACTGCCACGCGCAACACCACCGACATCAACGCCGTTCCCGTCCTGAAGGCCCGCACGCACTTGCCGGTCATCCTGGACCCCAGTCATAGCACGGGGGAGGCGGCCTACGTCGCCGCCATCGCCCGCGCGGCCGTGGCTGCGGGCGCCGATGGATTGATCGTCGAAGTGCATCCTGATCCCAAAGCCGCGCTATCCGATGGCGGCCAGTCGTTGCGACCTGAGCAGTTCGCTCAGTTGGTGGGCCAGGTGCGGGCTATCGCCGCCGCCGTCGGGCGAAAGGCTTAGCACGAAAATATAACTCACTCCTGCCGAGAGGCCACCACCGGGGGGATGTGGCCTCTCGCACCGGACGGCAGCACAGTCGCCCGTCCCATCTAACCTTCTACGTTTCGATTCATCTTCATGCATCATCCTTTCTCAGGGTAAGAGGCTGTCTTCGTCGCGTGTTCGACGCGGCCTGAAACAACCGGTTGCAGCCTCGACGCCCGAAACTCCTGCACCAGAAAGGTCTATGGTCAATGAAACTCACACACATGCGCGTCCGGCCCCTGCTCCGGCTGTGGCTGGTGATTGCGCTGCTGGCGGTGCCCGCCGGTGTGTCAGCAGAAACCACTCCCCCCACAGAGAACTATGACACGAACGCCGGTGCGCTTCCGCCTGAGGCGGTCACGGCCAGCGTCGATTGGATGGAGCCCCAGGGCATCAACATCGTGGACCTCGTGGGCCAGGTGCCCGACAGCATCCTTGCAGGCTCGATCATCTCGCACACGCCGGGCTTCGGCATCGTGCGCTATGAGAGTGGCAAGCGCCAGGGCAACATCGTCACCATCACTGCGAAGATCTACCCACGTTATGTCGTGGATGGCAGGTGGAACGGCTCGCTGTTCGGCTGCCTGGGCCAACCGGCTCGCATCGACCAGCTCGGCTCCGCAACGCCGCCGGCCATCGTTCACCTGTTCGACAACGGGCGCAGCGTGACCCGGGAAGTCGATCTGTACACCTACGTGCCGTCGGGCAAGATGAAGCCTGTCCGCAGCCCGCGGGTGTCCGAGTCGACCAACCAGTACCGCTATCGCGAATCCGAAATGATTCCGACCACGTTTACGGTGGACGGCGCGCTGATCATCCCGCCCAACATGGGCTGCGAGTTCATCATGTCGTTCAAGAACTACCGCGAGTTAGGTGCGATCTTCATCATCGATGCACCGGCCAAAACCCGAATTCAAACCATCAAGACCGAGCAGTTTGCGTTCCGCTCGTACCTGGGGCCTGGCTTCCGCGGTCTGCTCGGCTCACTCGTCAGCCAACTGTATGCGGCAGGCTTTCGCGACCGGGCCGAGAGCGTTCTGCTCTATCCGCCGACCGACGCCGATTACTTCTTCGTCCACTTTGAGCCGACGCTCGTAGACCCCCACACAGCTTTCCCCGGCAATCCGCACGGCAACCTGGATCGGCCCGTGGGCGGCACATACCGCATCGGCATTCCGCAGGGCCTGTCCGTGGACCACGTCAACAGCATGGGCCTGCCCCTGTACAGCCACTGGCAGGACGTCGACCAGGGCAGCGGACGCTACCTCAACTATGCGAAGACGCCCGTACGCCTGACCGGACCGGAATACTTCATACCGTCGGGCATCCCCTACAACTCCTGCATGGTCAACGGCGGCTGCCCGCGTGACCTGCTCGACCGTATCTATAACACCACAACCACTGTGAAAGTCACCTACCTGCGCGTGGACCGAATCAGTGCGGATCTTGAGCGTATCCCTCTGCATATGGCCGGGGCGGGTTATACCGGGACGACTATCATGCCGGAGGAGCCCGCCGCGCCGACGGGGGAGACTCAGCTGCCGGATGTGGCGCCTGCGGCGAAACGGCGTGTCTTCCTGCCCTGCACCTCCGCATACAAGGTGGAGTTGCCCGCAGACACGGCTGCCGGGTGCAGCAGCGACGGCGGCTGCGGCTGGTTCACGGCGGATGGACGCATGGTGGACTACATCCCGGTGCCCTGATTTGGGCGAACCATCGGGCGGAGAGTAGAATCGGGGCAACCATGTGACCCCTCGCCGCGCAGCAGCGCACCGCTGCCTGCCGGCCCAGGAAGGATTCGCCCCGTGGACCGCCGACAAGCTATCCGGCCCTGGGCCGCTGCCGGGTTGGTTGCCAGCCTGTGCCTGGTGGCCTGGGGCCTGCTGCGCTCGCCGCAGAACGCGTTCGATGACGCGTTCATCACCTACCGCTATGCCGCCCACCTGCGGGATGGCCTGGGCCTGGTGTACAACCCGGGCGAGTGGGTCCTGGGCACCACGGCGCCGCTGTATGCCATCCTGCTCGGTGCGTTGAGCCGCTTCGGGTTGCCGGTCGAGTGGTGGGGCCACTGGGTTTCGGTCGCAGCCTGGATCATCAGCGCGTGGACGGCGCTGGCGCTGTTCCGGCAGCATGACCGGCCCGCGGCGGGCGCAGTCGCTGCGCTGTTCCTCGCGGTGCTGCCCCTGGGCGTGCCCACCCTGGGCATGGAGACGGCCACTCTCCTGGCGCTGCTCCTGCTGAGTGCCTGGGCGTGGACTGGCGACCGCCCGGTACTGGCCCCTCTCTTCTCAGTCCTGGCGGTGCTCACGCGACTGGACGCCGGACTGCTGGTTGTCCTGCTCTTTGCCGCCCGCTCTGTCAGCCGGCGGCGCCTCCTCTGGCGTCAGGCGCTCCTTTCAGCCGCGCTCGCCCTGCCCTGGTTCGCGTACGCAACGTGGCGCTACGGGAGTCCGCTGCCCAACAGCGTGCTGGCAAAGGTCAATCAGAACCAGCTTATGGAAGTGAGCGGCAGCGTGAGCTTCATCGCGCAGTTCGTGCGGCACCTGACGGACGGCTCGCCCCTACTTGCTGTTGCTATGGTGGTCGCGCTGGCCGTGGGGCTTTACGCCATCGTGCGATACGCGCGTGCATGGTGGTGGCTGCCCGCCTGGGTCATCCTCTATATCGGGACCTACACCGCGCTGAACGTGGCTTCGACCTTCCCCTGGTACTTCGTTCCGCCGCTGGCCGGTCTCGCACTTACCGCTGCGCTCGGCCTGGGCCATTTGCTCGGCGACAGCGTGGCTGCACCCGTCCGCCCCGGCGCCAACCTGCAGCGGGCAGCCGCAGGGCTGGCCTGCGCCGGAGTCATCCTCATCTTCCAGGGGCGGGGCGCGCTGGCCGACAGCATCAACGACCGGCCCGGCTACCTGCCGGAATATCGCGAGGCAGGCGCGTGGCTGGCGGCGAATACCGACCCGACGGCCCGCGTTGCGGCCATCGAGATCGGCGTCATTGGGCAGCTCTCCGGACGCCCCATCCTCGACACAATGGGTCTGGTCAGCCAGGAGCTGCGCGGTCATCTCGTCGGCTGGGAGGAAACCCTGACCTACGCGCTCTGGCAGGTCGAACCCGCCTATCTTGTGACACTCACGGGCACCGGCTGGGACACGCTCACGCCGCAGTGGTGGTTTGGGCAGCAATACCGTGCTGTTGCAACGTT
>DAOUGK010000052.1:0-7121 GCA_034429055.1 Anaerolineae bacterium
ATATCTTCAGCGAAGCGTTCATGATTGCCGGGCTGGCTGCATATGGCCGCGCGGCGGGTGACGCAACTGCGGTCGGGGAAGCTCTCGAGCTGTACCAGCGCGTGCAACATCACCTCGACACGCCCGGCGTCCTCCCGCCCAAGTGGGATGCGCAGACCCGCCCGATGCGCGGCCTTGCGGTGCCGATGATTATGCTTGTCACCGCACAGATCCTGCGCCGGGCTTTGCGCTCCGTCCTGCAGGATGCAGAGCACCTTGCCTTCTGCAATGCGGCGATCGACGGCTACATCGAGGAGATCCGGCGCTATCACATGCACCCTGAGCTGGCGACCGTGTTGGAGACCGTCGGGCCGAATGGGGAGTTCCTGGATCATTTCGACGGCCGGACGCTCAACCCCGGCCACGCCATTGAGGCAGCATGGTTTATCATGCAGGAGGCCCGCGAGCGCGGCAACGACCCCGCGCTGCTGCAGATGGGCCTGACCATCCTGGACTGGATATGGCCGCGCGGCTGGGACTCGGAGTACGGCGGCATCACCTACTTCGTGGATGTACGCGGGCTGCCCGTGCAAGAATACTGGCACGACATGAAGTTCTGGTGGCCGCAGAACGAGGCGATCATTGCGACGTTGATGGCCTATCGTCTGACGGGGGATGCGAAGTACGCGGCCTGGCACCGCATGATCCATGACTGGACCTATGCCCGTTTTCCCGACCCGGAATACGGCGAGTGGTTCGGCTATCTCCACCGGGACGGCCGCCTGTCGTCCACTATCAAGGGCACTACGTATAAGGGCGCGTTTCATGTGCCGCGCATGGAGCTGCTGTGCTGGCAGTTGATGGAGGAAATCCGGCAGGATTCACGACTGGCGGCAGATACATAGACTGCTTTCACAGTTGGAGCTGCACAGCAGACCTTCGAGGTCTCTTGCCAACCTTCGGTTGGCCTGACCTCGAAGGTCTTGGCTGTAGGGTCCATCCTGGCAGATCGGTAGGGGCGAAGTCGCCTTGCTCCAACGCCCCTAGCTGCCCGCGACCGGCGGCTTACGCAGAAAGTCATCGACCAGGAGCATGGCCGCGCCCAGCATGACCGTGTTGGGCTCTTGAGAGGCGCGCTCGATGGCCGGTGGAGTCAGGCCGCGCGCGGTGATCCGCTTGCGTACTTCCTCGGCAATGCCCAGCCCCGCGACATGCGTGAGAGCCTCCATGCGCTCCTGGAACGCAGATGGCAGACCCACGTTGGCGAACCCAATGAGCACCAACTCGGGATCAAAGAGATAGATCAGGTTGACGATGCCGGGCGCGTGACCCAGCGTGATGACGCTGCGGAACACTTCTATCGCCAGGCGGTCGCCTTCGAGCGCAGCCTGGTGGATGGTACGATGGTCCTCTATCTCATGTTTTGGCAGACTGCGCAGTGCGCTTGATTCGCCCTCTGCCAGTCGGGCACTCACCAGTACGGCTTCGCGGGCTACGTCCGCCTGCGCCTGCCAGCAGCCGCGCTGGCCGCAGGAGCACAGTTCGCCGTTCGGGTCAAGGGTCATGTGTCCGGCATCTACTGCGAGCCCATGCGCCCCGCGATAGAGTGCACCGTCGATGACCACGGCGGCATCCAGGCTGGAGCCCACATCGGTGCCGATGCTGATGTAGACGAAGGTCCTTGCTCCCCGCGCTGCACCGCGCAGCGCCTCGGCCATCGCACCTGAACGCGCCTTGTTTTCGACGATGACGGGCAGCGCGAAGCGTGTCTCCCACTCTTTGAGGGATGTGTCACGCCATCCCAGGGCGGGCGCGCTGATGATCCGCCCCCCATCCGAATCTACGATGCCCGGCACCGCCGCGCCAATTCCCAGGAGCGGCAGGCCGCGACTCCTCGCATGTTCGATGGCCTCACTCAGCAGCGCTTCCGCCTGCCCTAGCACTTCCGCTTGTGGGCGGTTCAGTACCGTGGGAACCGCTTCGCGCCACAGTGCATCGCCGCAGAAATTGGTCAGGAGTACGGCTACGTAGTTAGTGCTGATCTCCAGCCCGATTGCACCGCGCGCCTGCGGATTGAGCGCGAGCAGATTGCCCGGCCTGCCGATGCTGGAACGATCCTGTCCCACTTCACGAATCAGGTTGAGTGCGGTCAGTTCGTCGCAGATAGCCGAGACAGTGGCCTTGGTAAGGCCATTGCGCTGCGCGAGAGCAGCCCTCGACTGTGGTGCATTATGCCAGAGGTCCAACAGCAGAGCTGAAGTATTCTGCTGCCGCGCATTGCGTTGCTGCGCATAGGGCGTCTTGGTCGTGCGTTCCTGGAATGATGACATTTTGCAATTCAACCACATCTGTGATGCAAGGTCAAAGGCATGGGGGTGTGCTTAAAGCCAGTTCTTCTTATGAAACACCACGATCATGATGACTGCCAGCGCCGCGCAGATGACCCAAAATGCCGGATACGCCCATCCCAGGTCAAGCTCGGGGAAGTGGCGGAAATTCATGCCGTAGACGCCTGCCAGGAAGGTCAACGGGATGAATATGGTGCTGATGATGGTCAGTACCTTCATCACCTCGTTCATGCGATTCGACACGCGGGACATGTAGCTGTCGGTCAGGTCGCTGGCCCGCTCGCGATAGCTCTCGGTAATCTCGATGATTTGCACGACATGATCGTACAGGTCTCGCAGATATACGCGCGTGAGGTCACTGACACACTCGTGCGGGTCGCGTTGCAGGGAGAGCACCAACTCCCTCATGGGCCAGGCCACCGAACGCAGCGTCAGCAGATCGCGCTTGATGGAGTGGATTCTGTCCAGCGTGTTGCGCTCCGGCCCATCCAGGATCGTCGCCTCGAGTTCATCCATACGCTCGCCGTAGCGTTCCAGGATCGGGAAGAAGTGATCCACGATAGCGTCCAGCAGCGAGTAGGCCAGGAAGCTGGCATCGCTGCCGCGCAGGCGCGAGCCTTTGGTTTGGATGCGCTGGCGGATCGGTCCCCAGATCTCGCCGGGCTCCTGTTGGAAAGTGAGCACGGTGTTGTGACCCAGGAACAGTGAAAGCTGGTCTGCGCTGAGACGTTCCTCCTCGATGCCCAGCATGCGAACGACGATGAAAAGCCGGGCGCGCAGGTCGCTGCCTTCGCCTCCATAGGATTCCACTTTGGCACGCTGCCGCAGATGCAGCAAGTCTTCGACCGCAAGCGGATGTAACTCGTATTTCGTCGCGAGCGCATGGATGACGGCCATGTTGGAGAGACCATCGACGTTGATCCAGCGTACGGCAGACCAATCAGGCCGGTGGACGGCAAGAAAGGCCCCGAGATCGTCGATATCGCGAATCTCGGCCTGGAGCGGGCCGTAATCGACGCACGTGACGGTCACTGCCGCTGGCCCATCGGGCAGCTTGATGATGTCGTCGTGTTCGAGACCGGGAGATGCACCCACCCGCAGATGCGCATCCACGAATGTTCCCTCCGCCGTATTCCAGGTTGAAGGTTATCAGGTTGAATGTCAGGGTTAACTCTCAACCTGATAACCTTCCAGCTTTCCACCTTGCGCTACAGCCCCGCGGCCTTGAATGCCGCGGCAACGATTTCCTGCGCCTCACCGAAGATACGCTGGAGATGCTCCTTGCCACGGAAGCTCTCGGCATAGATCTTGTAGATGTCCTCGGTGCCGGATGGCCGCGCGGCGAACCAGCCGTTCTCCGTCACTACCTTGAGGCCCCCGATGGGCGCGTTGTTGAAAGGCGCGGCGGTCAGCTTGGCAGTGATTTTTTCACCGGCCAGTTCCTGCGCCGCGACCATCTGGGGCGACAGGCGTTCCAGCACGGCCTTCTGATCTCGTGACGCCACGACATCCGACCGCTCGTACACCGGCGCGCCGAACTGCTCGGTCAGCCTGCGGTAATGGACGCCCGGATCGCTGCCGGTGACCGCAGTAATCTCCGCGGCGAGCAGGTCGAGGATTATGCCATCCTTGTCCGTGGTCCAGACGGTGCCGTCCTGGCGCAGGAAGGACGCGCCCGCGCTTTCTTCGCCGCCGAAGCCGAACGAGCCGTCCACCAGCCCGTCCACGAACCACTTGAAACCCACGGGCACTTCGGCCAGCCGGCGGCCGAGGTGCGCGGCCACGCGGTCGATCATCGAGCTGGAGACCAGCGTCTTGCCGACAGCCGCATCGGCCCGCCAGCCGGGCCGGTTCTGGTACAAGTACCAGATGGCGACGGCCAGGTAGTGGTTGGGGTTCATCAGGCCGACGCTGGGCGTCACGATGCCGTGCCGGTCACCGTCCGTATCGTTGCCGAATGCGATGTCGAACCGGTCCTTGAGGCCAACCAGGCTCGCCATGGCATAGGGCGACGAGCAATCCATGCGGATTTTCCCGTCCTTGTCTACGGTCATGAAGCCGAAGGTGGGATCCACGCGGGGGTTGACCACCTCGAGGTTTAGCCCGTGCATCTCGGCAATCGGCTGCCAGTAGCCGACCGTCGCGCCGCCCATCGGGTCTACGCCGATTTTGAGTCCGGAGGCTACGATGGCCGGGATATTGATGACGTGGCGCAGGTCTGAGACATACGGCGTAACATAGTCGTGCAGGTGCGTGGTGGGGGCCTGCATCGCGCGCGCCAGCGTCATGCGCTTGACCTCGTGCAGGCCGTTCTCCAGGATTTCGTTTGCGCGAGCCTGCATCGCCTTCGTCGTGACCGTGTCTGCCGGTCCGCCCGCGGGCGGGTTGTACTTGAAGCCGCCGTCATCCGGCGGATTGTGGGAAGGCGTAATGACTACGCCGTCGGCCAATCCGTCAGTCTTGCCGCGGTTATAGTTGAGGATGGCGTGCGAGATTACGGGCGTGGGGGTATAGCCGACCCCGCAACCCGTGCCCGCATCGACCATGATCTCCTGCTCGTTGCCGGCGAACACCTCGATGGCACTGGCAAGCGCCGGTTCGGACAGGGCGTGTGAATCCATGCCGATGAAGAGCGGGCCGGTGATGCCTTGCGCGATGCGAAACTCGCAGATGGCCTGGGAGATGGCGAGAATGTGCGCCTCGTTGAAGCTGGCCCTGGCGGACGAGCCGCGGTGACCGGAGGTGCCGAAGGCCACGCGCTGGGTCGGGTCAGCCGGGTCCGGCTCCGCAGTATAGTAGGCCGAGATGAGCCTCGGCACGTTGATCAGCATGTCGTAGGGGGCCGGCTTGCCCGCCAGAGGATGCAGACTCATGATGGATGCTCCTTGTTGGTCTAGCGCACCGCATCCGCGCTAGCGGACCGTGTCGTCGATCAGCACCGTTCTTTTACTGACCGTCCCCCCGCTCGGGACTGCGAGCTGGTCGTAGTCGTCCGGGTTGGTGTTCGGATCGATCCGGCAGTTGCGGCCGATGACCGCGCCGGCGGGGATTTTCGCCCGTTTGCCCGCAATCGTGATGCCGGTGTTGATGTTGGCAGGCTCGAGCGCATTGACGGTCATGTCATCGCCCGCACCCACCTGTGCATTGGCGCCGACCTCGATCTCCTTATCCAGGACGCAGTGATCTACCACTGCCCCCGCCCGCACCACCGTGTCATTCATGATGACAGAGTCGCGCACCAATGCGCCCCGCTCGACCCGCACGCCCGGCGACAGCACACTGTTGATGACCGTGCCGTCGATGACGCAGCCGTTGGAGAGCAGGCTGTCGCACGACTGGCCCGCGCTGCCCAGTTTGACCGGCGGCCGCTCCTGCGAGCGCGTATGGAGAACCCAGCCCGGCTCGTACAGGTCCAGTTCCGGCTTCTCGTGCAGCAGCGCCAGGTTAGTCTCCCAGTAGGCCTGAATCGTACCAACGTCCACCCAGTAGCCGCTGAACGGATACGCGTAGACCTTGCCCTCGTCCACCATCTTCGGGATGATGTTCTTGCCAAAGTCGTGGCTCGATGTGGTGTCCGCGCCATCCTTTTCGAGCCAATGCAGCAGGTAGTCCATGTTGAAGACGTAGATGCCCATCGAGGCCAGCGTGCTCGTCGCGTTTTTGGGCTTCTCGGTGAACTTGACGATGCGGTCGCTCGTATCGGTGTCCATGATGCCGAAGCGGAACGTCTCCTCCTGCGGGACGTTCATGACCGCAACGGTCAGCGCCGCGCCCTTATCCGCGTGGCAGCGCAGCATTTCGCGATAGTCCTGCTTGTAGATGTGGTCGCCCGACAGCACCAGCACCTGGTCGCAGCCGGACTCGGCAATCAGGTTGCGGTTCTGGTACAGTGCATCGGCTGTGCCGCGGTACCAGTCCTGGGCCTTGCGACCCTGGTAGGGCTGCCAGATTTCCACACCGTTGGGCCGGGTGCGATTGAGGTCCCAGGGCTCGCCGATGCCGATGTGCTGCATGAGCGAGTGCGGGCGATACTGGGTCAGGACGGCGACGCGGTAGAGGTCGGAGTTCACCGCGTTGGACAACGGGAAGTCGATAATGCGATACTTGCCCCCAAACGGCACGGCCGGCTTGGCGCGCTTCTCGCCCAGGATGCTCAGGCGGCTTCCCTGACCGCCAGCCAGGATCAAGGTCAGAACACTCATCGTTCCCCCTTTATCGTACGACCTTATAGTAATTGATCAGACCGTTGGTCGACGCGTCGTGCGTGGCGATATCGTCGCCGGTGCGTAGCTCCGGCAGGATCACCTTGGCGAGCTGCTTCCCCAGCTCGACGCCCCACTGGTCGAACGAGTTGACGTCCCAGATGGCGCCCTGCGTGAAAATCTTGTGCTCGTAGAGCGCGATGAGCGAGCCGAGCGTCTCCGGCGTCAGCTTCGGGTAGAGGAACGAGTTGGTCGGCCGGTTGCCGAGGAAGGTCTTCGCGGAGACGAGCGTCTCGACATTCGCCGGTTCCTTGCCCGCGAACTCCGCTCGCACCTCTTCCGCGGTCTTCCCTTTCATCAGGGCTTCGGTCTGCGCAAAGTAGTTCGAGAGCAGCAGCGTGTGGTGCTCCCCGAGCGGGTTATGGCTCTGCGCCGCAGCCAGGAAATCACAGGGGATGAGCTTGGTGCCCTGGTGGATGAGCTGGTAAAAGGCGTGCTGGCCGTTTGTGCCCGGCTGGCCCCAGATGATGGGCCCGGTCTGGTAATCGACCGGCTCGCCAGCGCGGGTCACGCGCTTGCCGTTGCTCTCCAT
>DAOUGK010000053.1:0-4917 GCA_034429055.1 Anaerolineae bacterium
ACCAGACGCTCGACCTCTGCCAACTGCTCCGCCTGGCTGACGACCAGCTCCGCGATGAAGCCGATCAGGAACAGGATCAGCCCGGCAATCGCCAGGCCGATGGCAGCCCAGAAGAAGGGGCGGCGCTGTGCGCCCTGGGCCAGCCAGAGCCAGAGCAGCCAGAGGAACGTCGTGCTGCTCAAGAGCAGTGCGGCCAGCCCCAGCCCGCCGAAGAAGCGCATGGGCGCGCGGCTGAAGGTCAGCAGGAACCAGACCACGAGCACATCCAGGAGCGACTTGGGAATGCGGCTGAGGCCGAACTTCGAGCGGCCCGACTTGCGGCGGTGCCACGGCGTCGCGACTTCACCGACCCGGTAGCCCTGATGTGCGGCAATGTGGACGAGGAAGCGGTGCCAGTCGGAGCGCAGGGGCGGCAGCGACTCGATCACCTCGCGGCGGAAGCCCTTGATCCAGTTCATGTCGTGGAGGCGAAGGCCGAACAGCCAGCGCGAGGCCAGGTTGTAGATGGCCGAGGCGAAGACCTTGCCTTCCTTGCGCCCCTGCCGCCAGCCGGACACCACGTCATAGCCCTCGTTCAGCTTGCCCAGCAGCAGCGGGATGTCGGTCTCGGGGTCCGATTCGAGGTCCGCAGGGAGGAACAGGATGAGGTCCCCGCGCACCGCGCGGAAGCCGGTGCGCAGCGCCGCGGTCAGGCCCCGGTTGCGGCGGTGGCGGATGACGCGCAGGAAGGGATGGGTCGCAGCAAGCTGCTCCACCGCATCGCCGGTCCCATCCGTCGAACCGTCGTCGACGAACACCATCTCGCCCTGTCCGTCGGCCAGCCCGCTCGCGGCGAGCGCCCGGCCCACGCGCGCGACCAGCTCGGCCACATTGCCGGCCTCGTTGTGCGCGGGAATCAGGACGGAGACGACCGGGCGGGCCGGCGGGAGGGTGGCGGCACCCACAGCGGGAGAAGACAGAGAGTCAGCGATCATGTGTTGCTCATAGACACAGCGCCCTCAGCCGGACGAAAATTGCCGGACGGCGGCCGCAACCCGCTCCTGCTGGGCGGGCGTGATTTCGGCGTAGAGCGGCAGCGACAACACCTCGGCGGCCGCGCGCTCCGCGACCGGGAAGCTCCCCGGCCCCCAGCCCCGGTCCCGGTAGACGGGCTGCAGGTGGAGGGGCAGCGGGTAATGCACGCTGGCGCCGATGCCCTGCCGGTGCAGATGCTCGACCAGTGCGTCGCGTGCCTGTGACCGGACGACATACAGGTGATAGACGTGACGGTTGCCCGGCAGCTCGACCGGCAGGCTGACCGGGCTATCCGCCAGCAGCTCGTTGTAATACCGGGCGGCCCGGCGCCGGGCTGCGGTCCACGCTTCCAGGTGGGGCAGCTTGGCGCCGAGCACCGCGGCCTGCAACGCGTCCAGCCGGTAAGCCCACCCCAGCTCGACGTGCTCGTACTTAGCGACGCGGCCGTGATCACGCAGCCGCCGCACGCGGGCCAGCAGTTCCGGATTGTTGCCCGTCACCATGCCGCCGTCGCCGTAGCAGCCGAGGTTCTTGCTCGGAAAAAAGCTGAAGCAGGCGATGTCGCCCAGGGTCCCGCAGCGCTGCCCGCCGACCTCCGCGCCGTGCGCCTGCGCTGCGTCCTCGATGACCCACAGGCCATGCGCACGCGCGAACGCATTGATGGCGGCCATCTCTGCAGGCTGGCCGTACAGATGCACCGGGATGACCGCGCGCGTGCGCGGGGTAAGTGCGGCCTCAAGCTGCGCCGCGTCTACATTATACGTATCGGGACGGATGTCGACAAAGACCGGCATCGCACCTGCCTGCGCGATGGCTTCTGCGGTCGCGTAGAAGGTGAAGGGCGTCGTCAACACCTCGTCGCCGGGGCCGACGCCGCAGGCCAGCAGCGCCAGGTGCAGCGCGGCCGTGCCCGATGCCACCCCGACGGCCTCTTGTGCGCCGACGTAGCGCGCAAAGGCAGCCTCGAAGTTGCTGACCTCGGGGCCCATGATGAAACCGGCGCTATCCAGCACGCGCTGCATGGCTGCGGTCACATCTTCCCGGATGGCCGCATACTGGGCGCGCAAATCTACGAGCGGGATTGCTTCGCTCACGAATGCTCCTTCTATGACCTGGTCCACCGCGCTGGCCGGTCTCGGCTGTGGCTTCGCCACAGCACACCGAGCCAGCGCGGTGGATAGGCTACCGCTGGCGCAACAGGCTGCGCAGGTCGCGGATTTCGCCCTGTACCTGCTCGATCTCGTCGAGCACCTGGGGCGTGACGGCCAGGAAGTCGCGTGCCCGCACGGCTTCCAGCTCGACCAGCCGCGCGCGACGGGCGTTCAACAGGGCCAGCAGCGCGTTGCGCTCGCGCGGCTGGTGCCTGGTCAGCGCCTTGCGCATTGCGGTGTCCGAGGTCTGCAGCGGGGGCAGCTTCTCCAGCGCCTGGCCCTGCATGGACAACCAGTTCGCGAGGAACCGGTTGCCGATAGCGACCTGGCCCGCCTTGCGCCGCAGATATCCCAGGCCCTCCAGATTATACAACCGTTGCTCCATTTCGGCAGAAAAGCCGTCGGCGTCTGCAGCCAGTTGGCCCGGGGTAATCTCGGTGGCCCGGTGTACGGCAAGGAGAATCTGGCGGTCGGCCTCGGTGAGCAGCCGGAAGTCGTGCTCGAAGAAGCCGGCGAGGATGGAATCCACGTACAGGTGCTCGTCGGCCAGGGGCGCCAGCGTACCGTCCTCCTGGAACAAGCGCGAGCAGAGCACCTGCAGCAGCAGCGGGTGGTTGTTGGTGGCCTCAGAGATGGCAGCCACGGTGGCCGGATCGGTGCGGACCTGGTGCTCCGGCGGCTCCTGCGCCTGCAGGATCAGCTCGACTGCGGCGCGCGGGCCCAGGCTGCCCAGGGTATGCGACATATCGAACCCGGCCAGGAAAGAGGAGGTCGGCCAGTTGCGGCAGATGTCATGCATCCGGTAGATCTGCCGCGTGGAGGTCATCACCACGCGCAGACCCGCGCCCGCGGTCAGTTGCTTGTGAAGCTGCTGCATGGCCTGCGGCGCGCTGCGCGCGATGTTGATGAGCACTTCTGTCTCGTCGCACAGCAGGAACAGCTCACGGCCCGCCTGCAACGCCCGACGCCGCGCCTGCGCCAGAAAGACCGACGCGTCCTCTGAACGCAGCATCTTGACCGGCAGTTGGAGCGGTTCGAAGCGTTCCGGATGGTCGCTTACCCCGTCTGCCAGATAGCGGCTCAGACAGGCGAAGCTGTTGCAGCCCTGCATGTCCCAGAAGATGGGAATGAGCGTGCTATCAGCATCCTCCAGCGCGGCCAACTCCAACTGGCGCAGCAGCGAGGTCTTGCCGATGCGCCGGCTGCCGACCACCCAGTACGCGCGGCCCTCTCCATGCAGCAGGCCATCGATGAGGGTCTCACGCCCGTAGTGCTGGCGACCGGTCACATAGGACCCGGTCACATATGGATTACGCACATCTACCTCTCAATAACGCGGCGCCCCAGTTCACTCCGGCACGGCCCCGCGCGCCCGCTCCAGCACCTCATGCGCCGTATGCGCATCCTCAAGGGTGATCTGGAGTCGGCGGGCGTGTAGCATGTGGTTGACCGCTTCGAGCGCGTACTGCTGCAAGCGGTAGGGCCGGCCCTCGGCTTGCTTCAGCACGAAGTCCAGCGCGTCCGGCTCCCATTCGTACACCCCGCGCACCGGCTCGACGAGCAGCTCGCGGGCCCGCGCATCGGTGAACGGCTCAAGCGGAATCTCGTTGAACAGGTTGTACCAGGGGCTCTCCATCCGGTCCCACTCCTTGCTGATCTGGATGCCGGCTACCACCGCACCCAGGTTCGCCGCAAGCGGGCTCATGAAGATGCGCCGCAGTTGTTGTTGCACCAGCGTGTCGTAGCTGCTGATGACGTCCATCTCGTCCATCAGCAGGATGACGCGCACCTTGCGCGGGGCGACGACCCGCTTGACCCGGTCGAGCAGGACCCGCAGATCCGCAGCGAACTCGCGGTCGGTGTACTGCTCCGGCGTCAGAATGGCGAAGCGCAGCGCAGGCGCGCCGCCCCCTGTGTAGGCCTGGAGCACCCCCCAGATGGCATCCATCAGGTGATGGAAGAAGCGCTCCTGCGGCGTCCCCTCCAGGTCCACGTACACCGGGATGAAGGCCCACTCCGGGTCCTCCGCGTTGCGCAGCTGCGTCGCCAATTGATACAGCAGCGTGGTCTTGCCCATGCGCCGCTCGCCGTGAATCATGATGCTGTTTTGGTGCAGGGCATTGAAGATGCGCTGTACCAGGTCCTCCCGGCCAAAGAACATGCTGGTGTCACGGATGGGTTCGCCGGACACATAGGGGTTGAAGGCCCGTTCGAGCGCCTCGCGCTGGCGGACGGCCTTCTCTGCGCTCAACCGGCGGGCCCGCGCCCGGGCGCGCAACCCTGCGCCGCCGGTGACGCTCAACGCCACGACCACGATGCCGCCGATGCCGAGGACCGCATACAGCGCATCGGCGCGCACGAGCGCGCCGCCGGGCAAGCGGACCAACTTCGGGACGATGAGCGTGAGGTCCACCGGCTCGGAGTAGTTGAAGGCTGTATCGCGCGCCGTGATACGGAGGGTATGCGTGCCTGCCGGCAGGCGCATGTCCCGGTACCCCGTAATCTGGGCATCCTCAAAGACCCGCGGCGCGGCATCCAGGCCGCGCAGCTCGGTCAGGAAGACGAGCGATCGATCGAGCGTCGTCAGGTCACCGGCCAGCAGCCGCAGATCCTCCAACGTATTGCCGGCCAGCCGGAAGGTGCCATCGGCCGCGCGCAGCAGGTTCACCGAGTCCACCCGCACCCAGGGCGCCGACCGGTCCGGGCGATAGTGCGCGAGGCCCGTGCTGGAGCCGATCCACGCGCCGCCCGC
>DAOUGK010000054.1:0-8809 GCA_034429055.1 Anaerolineae bacterium
GTACAGCTTGCGCATCACCTCGGCCGTCGCCCAGATGTCGGTCGGGATGCGGTCGACCGGCTGATGTCGAATGGCGGCGAGGATGCGCTCGCGATGGTTCATGGATGCTTTGCTCCGAGGGTATGGCCTGGCTTAAGCGCGGGTGCGGGCGTCGTCCTGCGCCAGCGCTTTGAGGAAAGCCTGGGCTATGTCAGGGTCGCGGAAGTCGTGGCCGTTGTGCTGGATGACGAGGTAGAAGCCCTTGCCGCCCAGGGTCGAGACGATGCGCCGCGCGCCTTCCGGGCTGACAAAGACCTGGCACAGCTTGCCGCCGTCGCGGATGCGTTTGAGCAGGTCGAGCCATTGGTCGGGAGAAGGCTGGCCGTCGCCGGGAATCCACTGGATGCCGTGCAGCCGCGGGATCCCCAGCAGGAGGTCCAGATGTGGGATCTGCCCTTTGCCGTCGAGATGATAGAAGCCGTGGTCGAGGTGCGCGCAGCACGCCTCCAGGTCAGGCAGGACGAAGCGTTCGAACATGCGCGGCGAAATCATGTAGGCGAAGTCGCTCTGCAGCATGTACGTCTTGCCAGTGGAGCGGATGGGCACCCACGTAGATGTGCCGCCGCACGCGGGCCGGATGATGGCGTCGAGTTCATCGTAATAGCGCAGCCACAGGCGGGTCAGCGCGCCGGCCAGCCGCACGACTTCGGCCGGTTGCTCGATGACATCGTACAGCAGTTGCGAAGTGTCGCGTAGCGATGCCAGGACATCGAGGTTGCCGCCGAGATCCGTGTGTCCAACCTGGAGCTGTCCACTGTAGCGCCGGGTGAACGCCCGCGCCAGCTCCTGCACGCGGCGCCACCAGACGTTATTCGGGTCATGGGCCACGGTGAGCTCTGCAAGGTCGGTCGGGCCATGAGGCGAAAACCAGACTGTCTCGGACGGCTCGATGACGCTGTTGACGGTGGACCCGAGAAAACCTGCGACGATGCCGGGGCCGAAGTTCAGCCAGAAGTACGGATAGGCATCTGCGTAATAGCGGGTGGCGGCGAGCGCCGGTGCAACGCGGTCCACAACGGCGTCGGCAGGCATGTCCAGGGGATAGTTGCTGAGATAGCCGAGGGGCTTGGGATTTGGATAGGGACCGGTCGCGGCGAGGTAGACCAGCGGGCGTTCTAGCTCGCCGGTCCACCAGGCCGCATAATCCCGATCGATTCTTGCCCAGTCCTCAGCCGTGAAGTTGAGCGTGGGCATGTGGAGGGGATACCTTACCGGTTCAGCCGACCAGGCTCTTCGCCAGGCGGGTCGCCGAGCTGGCATCCGGGCTGTAGCCGTCTGCGCCGATCTGCTTGGCAAAGCTGTCGGTGACCGGCGCGCCGCCGATCATGACCTTGACCTTGCCGCGCACGCCGGCCTCTTCCAGGGCCGCGATGGTGCCCTTCATGCTCGGCATGGTGGTCGTCAGGAGTGCCGACATCGCGACGACGCCGGGCTGGTGTTCGATGACTGCCTTGACGAACTTCTCCGGCGAGACATCGGTGCCGAGGTCAACGACCTCGAAGCCGGCACCTTCGAGCATCATGGCGACCAGGTTCTTGCCGATATCGTGGAGGTCGCCCTTCACCGTCCCGATGACAACCTTGCCGGCGGAGGTGGTGCCGGCTTCCGCCAGGTGCGGCTTAAGGAGCGCAAGGCCGCCCTGCATGGCACGTGCGGCAACCAGCATTTCCGGCACGAAGTACTCGTTCTCCTCAAACAAGCGGCCGACCTCGGCCATGGCGCCAATCAGACCATCCTTCAGGATCTGGTCTGCCGGAATGCCCTCCGTGAGCGCGGCCTGCACGCCGGCTTTTGCAGCGGGCGCGTTGCCGTCCAGTACCGCATTGTAGATGGTTTCGATGGTGGACATGTGGGTGTACTCCTGGTGTGTTTGAAGATGAGATTCGGACTCTCTGGTTAGCAGGTGGAACTGGCGTGGTGCAAGATCGAGTGTTATACGTAACACTGCTTACCTTAACCCATTCGTGGAAGGTTGTCAAGATTGCTCCTGTGCGTTTACAACCCGCGACACGCTATTGATCCACGCCAACGGAGAACATTGTAAAACGGTTTGCGCGCGCGGCTGTATGATTTTCAACAGCTTCGCGCGCGCAATATCCCCGAAGTCTTGCTCAAGGCCCGCGGAAGACACCGCCGAGCGGGGTCCAGCCCGTTTCGGACGGCAACCATCTGCTGCCGGTCCAGGCCTTGTGATACATGCTGCGGTTTAGCCCCAGGCCGAAAATGTCGAGCCGGTTAGCGCCCCAGGACGCCGCGGTGGGCGCGCTTGTGAACCGGCCGCCAAGTGGATGCCAGGTCGTCTCGGACGGGTACCAGCCTGCGGGCGACCACGCTTTGTGATACATCTGGCTGTCACCCCCAATCGCGAAAATGTCGAGCCGTTCGCTGCCCCATGACACGACCGATGGTGGGCTGTTGAAGTAGCCGCCGAGCGCGCGCCAGCCTGTCTCTGAGGGATACCAGCCTGCGGGTGACCAGGCCTTGTGGTACATCTGACCATCGCCGCCGATACCGAAGATATCCAATCGGTTTTGCCCCCATGATTCGACCGCGGGCGGGCTGGTGAAGTAGCCGCCGAGCGGTTGCCAGCCTGTTGCGGAGGGCCACCAGCTTGCGCCGTCCCAAGCCTTGTGGAACATTTGCCCATCGGCGCCGATGCCGAAAATGTCGAGGCGGTTTGCCCCCCACGCTACCGCTGTCGGCGGACTGATAAAGCGTCCCCCCAACGGCTCCCAGCCTTCGGCGGAAGGGTAGTAGCCGCTGGGGCCCCAGGCCTTGTGGAACATCTGCCCGTCGCTGCCAATGCCGAAGATGTCCAGCCGGTTGCTGCCCCAGGTTGCGACCGATGGTGTGCCGATGAGATAGCCTCCCAATGGTTCCCACCCCGTGGCCGAGGGGTAGTAACCGGTGCCGTCCCATGCCTTGTGGTACAGGGCTTTATCCATGCCGACAGCGAAGATGTCCAGTCGGTTCGCGCCCCATGCATTGACTGCGGGCGGGCTGCTGAACGCGCCACCGAGCGGTTCCCATCCGGTGGGCGATGGATACCACGTGTTGCCGGTCAGCGTCTTATGGAACATCTGGAGGTCATTCCCCAGAGCGAAGACATCCACCCGGTTGGGTCCCCACGACGCCGCAGCCAGCTTGGTCGAAGTCGGCAGGTTGCGCAGAAGAGGCGAGACTTCGAGCAGCCGCCCGATGCGCACACCCAGGTTGTACCCGCCCGTGTTCGTGCAGCCGCCGTTCGTGTGGACGCCGACGAGCGTGCCCTGGCCCGCGTGCCAGATGCCTGAACCGGAGTTGCCGCCCAGGGTGTCGATGTCGCTGTAGCGAATCTCGTTGCCTTGAATCGCAGTGGTCGGCCCCGCCTCCACCCGCTTCGGTACGCCTGCCGGGTGACCGATAATGCAGAGCATATCGTTCGTGGCCGCATCCACGCGGCTGATGGTGCCCGTGCCATAACGTTGACCGGGGTTGCCCGCAAGCCGGATGATGGCGTAGTCCAGCCCGCCGAGCCGGAACTCCAGCAGGCCGGTGATGGCGTACTGCTGCTCCGGGCGCAGGTTGCCCGAGGAGTCCCGCTGATAGTCGAAGTTGACGTGCATGTTGCGCGCGATCTCCGCAGGGGGAATGATATTGTTTGTGCCGTTGACTCGCGGCATCATCCAGCCGTTGGCGTCTACCGCGTCGAACAGGTGGCCCGCGGTAAGAAACAGGCTATCGGAGATGAGCGTCCCGCTGCCCCAGCGCGCGGCGTTGACGTTACCCGCGTTGGTGTAGATGGCAGGGATGTTATTGTTCCACTGGACCTGACCGACGGGGGCCTGGTGGTCCAGAACGAAACCCACGCTCACGCCGAGATTACCGTTGTACAACTCGACGTCCTGTGAGTCATCGGTCGTGCCGCAAATGGATTCGATGATTGCGCGATAGGAAACGCCCCCTTCATCGTCTTGCAGCGCGCGTAATCCCAAGTCACTGGGGCGGGGGGGATAGAGCTGCCAGTCACCGTTGCCTTGTTCGATCATGTGTACACTCCTGATATTGCTCCGGACCGGAGCGATGGTAGCACAGGCCTTATATCATGTCAAATATTGCACAAATGATGCGCGAATTATTGACATTCTCAACCATCTGGAGGATAATGCCCGTTTGGTGGAACAGAACCGCATAAATGTTGTACCAGCGCAACGGGAGCAGAGATATGGCAGTTATTACCGGAATTCACAGCCTGGGGCAGCGACAAGGCGCGCGCGTGCACGCGTATCTGTTGGAGCAGGGCAGCGACCTGATTCTTATTGATACACTGTATGATCGCGACGCGCACCGCATCCTCGACCTGCTCGCGAGGCTCGGGCGCAGCCCGCGCGACCTGAAGCACATCATCATGACCCACGCGCACCGGTCACACCTGGGCGGGCTGGCCGTTCTGAAGCAGTTAAGCGGTGCGCCCGTGTACGCGCACGAGTGGGAGTCCGACCTGATTTCGGGCGACCGCGCTGCGCAGCAGGTTTCCTGGCGGCCCCAGCCCGCATACCGTACCTACCCGTACCAGGTTGCCAACAACCTCAACCTCGCCCGCCACCCACCCTGCGAGGTAGACTGCTACATCCATCAGGGCGACCGCATCGGCCCGCTGGAGGTGCTGGCAACGCCCGGCCATTCGCCGGGGCATCTGGCTTTCTACTGGCCGGAGCACCGCGCCCTGTTTTCAGGTGATGCTATCGTCACCTGGCCGAGGTTCGAGCTGGGCTGGCCGGGCTTTCTGCTGAACCGGCGGCAGCACCGAGCCTCGCTGCACAAGATGGCCGAGCTCGATGCCGAAGTGCTCTGCACCGGTCACGGTGAACCGATCTCATCCGGCGCGGCGGCCAGAATCCGTACGGCACTTTCGCAAGCCGAACCGCTCCGGTAGGGCGACCGAGGAGGGAAGCATGATTCATGTTCCGCGTTCGTTGCGGCCTTGGGGCGCCATCGGCGCGCTGGTCGCTGCCGCCTTTGCCGTGTGGATGCTCTTCTTCTCCCAATACATCCCGGTGCACTTTGCCTGGAATGTGCAGCCGCGCATGGCACAGGCGTTCATCGGCGCGGGCTATGTCTTTCGCGTGTTCTTCTTCTTGCTCTTCGTGTTCGTGGCCGACTGGCGGCTGTTGCGCTGGAGCTACGTGGGCAATCTGTTCTTCACGGGCGCGCTGCTGCTGGCAACGCTCTGGCACGCCGAAGACATGCATTGGCGCAGCCTGGTCGGCCATTTGTGGATTGTGTTCTACACGATGGAGCCGGTGATCATGCACTTCTCCGTGCCGCGCGGAGCCGCCGACCGAGGCGAACCCGTGACCAGCGGCGGTCCCATCCTGCCCTGGTTCCGGCGTCTCCTGATCGTGGAGGTCGCCATCACCGGGCTGTTCGGCCTGGCGCTCATCATCAACCCGGAGTGGCTCAACACCCGTTGGCCATGGGAACTTAACCCGTTCGACGCACGCATTGTCTCGGCCTGGTGGGTCGGCTGGGCGGGCTGGGCTGCGGCCATGATCCAGGCGGCCGACTGGGACGAGGTTCGCCTGGCTGCCATCGGCAACCTGATTCTGGGCGTCGCGCTGACCGCTGTCAACATCATCTTCTACAGCGAATTCAACCACGCACACCCGACCGTACGGGCGTACATCATTGGGGTGATGGCGCTGACGGTGGGGATGGCCTTCTTCTACTGGCAGCAGGAGCGGCAGCGCAGGATACGAGCATCCTGAGCGGGTGGACGGCTCATCGCCGATGAAGACGTATCGCCAGTCGAAGGATGCCTTCTCACGCGGCTGCCCCTTCGGCTGCGTCCAGTCCGCACCGCGGGCCGCCCTCCGCTCAGGATGCTTCCTTGCTGCTCTTACGTGAAGCGCGCCCGCGAGCAAGCCCGGCGTTGACGCATGGGCTGCCCTCGTGTATCATGCCGCCCGTGAATCTTCGACTGGTCTATGGGCTGGTGTTGACTCTCGCTGTGTTGCAGACGCCGTTGGGCGCCGCCGCAGCGCCGAACGCCAAGTGGCCCGACGATGTGGATCTCTTCGTGCGGCCGCTCGTGCGCGCGCCGGCTATTCCGTTCGCGACCGGACCGACCGTCGCAGGCGACACGCCGGGCGCGCTCTACTACACCGTCCAGCCGGGCGACAGCCTGTGGTTGATTGCGCGGCGGTTCGGCATTACGGTGGAGGTGTTGGCCCGCGAGAACGGTTTCACGGGCCGCAAGGTGCTGCGCGAGGGAATGGAGCTCTTTCTCCCGTACAGCAACGAGATCGGCAGCGCGCGCTACGTTGGGGGCAGGCCGGTGGTCACCGGCCAGGGCTTGCACTTCGTCGCCAGCATCTCACAGCAGCAGTGCTGGCTCTTCCGTGATGGCAAGATCGCTGAACACTGGACTTGTTCGACCGGACGCCCCGAATCCCCCTCGATTCCCGGCAACTACACGGTACAGACCAAGATGCCACGCGCCTACAATACAGCCGCCGAGTTCTGGATGCCCGCCTGGCTCGGCATCTACGATGCAGGCGATGTCGATAACACTGAGAACGGCATCCACGGCATCCCCTACCGCGCCAGCAACGGCGAACGCCTCTGGACCGACCTCGTTGGTACCCCGATCACGTTCGGCTGTGTCATGCTGAGCGACGAACTTGCACAGAAGCTCTACGACATGGCGTATGTCGGGATGCCCGTAACCGTGCTGCCGTAGCGCGTGGGCCGCTCCAGACCACAACTCCCCGGCTAAATCTACTTTCCCATCTGCGTTCTGCGCAGCAGCAGGGTGGCAGCCGCGATGGCGGCCGCGCTAAGGAGGCTGCCGATGGCGAGGGCGGGCAGGTACGCTGCATCGCGCGCTGGTTGAGCTGCCCGGACCACAGGCGTGACTGAGGGCGCGGCCAGTCGCATCGACTGCAACAAGGGGGTGCTGGAGGGCCGCGGGGCCGCGGCAGTTGCCTGGGCGGTAGGGGGCGGCGCTGCGTCCGCCGGTGGGGGCATGGACTGGGCGGTCACGAGCGGGACTGCGGTTGCGGGCGCAGCCTGGGCCGCCGGAGAGGGCTTCTCAGCAAGGGCTATGGGATCGCCCATCCCGACCGGTGAATCCACCGTCGCGCCGGGCAAAGGCGATGCTTCGGGCGGGAGCGTAGCTCTGGAGTTGATTGGCGCGCCGGTCGGGGGGGCAGGCGCGGTCCCGGTCGGTGCTGACTGGGGTGTCTGAGGGGTGGCGGTCCGGTATCCATCCGCGCCGACAGACGGGAGCGTCGCGGTTGCAGTCGGTTCTGGCGCTGCCGGCCCCAGCGCGGCTTGCTGCTGTCCGGTGGGCGTTGGCGTCGGAGACGCCGCGTCCGGCGCAGGCTGCGCATCCCCGACTCGCAGGTTGAGCGGTGTCAGACCGCTCGCCTGGAACGGAAAGGTGTCCTGC
This sequence comes from Anaerolineae bacterium, assembly GCA_034429055.1. GTDB lineage: Bacteria > Chloroflexota > Anaerolineae > CG2-30-64-16 > CG2-30-64-16 > MWBF01. Next base: position 7,472 of record DAOUGK010000054.1, read on the forward strand.
CAGGTCCCGCCAAGCGGGGCGCAGGCCGCGCGCGTGCCGTTTACATAGAACTCCAGGGCCAGGCCATCGGCCACGCGGCCCTGCACGATCAACTTCGGTTCCTGCAGCAGGGGGCCACCGTAGCGTCCTGCGACCGTCGTCGTGATCGGATTCCCCGGGATGCCCAAGCGGATGCCTTCGCCGCGCCCCTCGATCACCGTCCCGGCAGGCGCCGGCTGGCCGTCGATGGTCACCTCACCGAAGAAGGCGTGGGGCGGAGGGGGTGGCTGCGCTTCAGCCAGGCCTGCATTCAGGAGCCACAGCAGGGCGGCCGCCGCAAAGCAGGTGACGGCGCGCGTGAAGCGCATCCACTTCTTCTGACCGGCAGGCGCGATCATCAGCCCGGCTCCTGCTGCAACACCAGCGGTAGAAACACCCGGCGTGGCGGCCTGCTTGTGGCGCTCGCCGTCGGACTTGCCGTGGGCGAAGGCTCAGGCGTGTAGGTGGCGGTCGGCGTCCATGTCGCGGTGAGCGTCGGCGTCGGTGATGCGGTGGGCGTGCTCGTCAGCGGTACCGCCGGCGTGGAGGTGAGCGTCTCTGTAGGCGTGGGGCTGGCCGAGGGTGTCACGGTCGGAGTTTCGGTAGGCCGCTCGGTGACCGTCATGGTCCGTGTTATCGTGGGAGTCGATGTCCTGGTCAGGGTGGGGGTCCTGGTGGGCGTCCGGCTTGGCGTGCGCGTCGGCGTCGCCGTCGGTGTTTCCGTCACATCGACTATGCGCAGATTGAGTTGCGTGGTCGCGCCCGATGTGAACGGGTAGGTCGCCTGCCATACGCCGCCGGCCGCGGCACATTGTGCACGCACACCATTGATGTAGAACTCGATCGGCGTACCATTCGCCAGGCTGTCGTTGCCCTGAACGATCAGCTTGGGGTCGTCGCGGCCCGGCCCGCCATACTCGCCGGCTGTGGTCGTGATGAACGGATTGCCCGGTATGTCGACCAGAATGTTCTGGCCGCGTGCCGTGATGCTGGACCCGGCCGGTGCCGGTGCGCCATATATCGTGACCGTGCCATAGAAGGCATGTGGGACCGGCGGGATCGCGGGCGCTGCCGGAGCATCGTGTGCCGAAGAAGCGGCAGGTGCGGCAGACGCAGCCAGGATCGCGCCGGGTTGCGCTGCAGCGATGGAAAGCGCTGCGGTCAGCGTCACGGCCAGGTAGACAAGCCCGATGGATAGCCGGCGCCCGCTGTCACGTCGCATCTCTGCCTCCTGTGCTGCCAGGTCTGCGGGCAGGGCGGCTTACCCTCCCCGCAGACCCGCCCCCGATGAATACTCCGTTCTGATTCTACCGCAATACG
>DAOUGK010000055.1:0-5035 GCA_034429055.1 Anaerolineae bacterium
CTGGCCGAGGATGCGCCGGTCCGGCACACGGATGTAAGTCCGTTCGGCATCAATGTGTTCCTCAACGAAGAAGTCGAACCGGCCAAGCGCGAACTGACCGTGCGGCTGGCGCGCGAGGCGGGCTTCGATTGGCTGCGACAGGAATTCCCCTGGCAGGACATCGAAATCCACGGCAAGGGTGACTTCGAGGACCGCCGCAACCCGCCTGCCCGGTCCGCCTGGGAGAAGTACGACCAGATCGTAGACCTGGCTGAGCAGTACGGCATGGGCCTCATCGTGCGCGTGAGCACGCCCCCCTCATGGAGCCGCGCGCAGGGCGACGAGGTCGGCACGTTTGCACCGCCCGACAACTACGATGACTTCGGGGACTTCGTCTACGCCCTTGTCAGCCGCTACCGCGGCCGCATCACCTATTATCAGCTCTGGAACGAACCGAACATCTACCCGGAATGGGGCAGCTACGCCATCAGCCCGGAGGACTATACGCGGCTGCTCAAGATCGGCGCGACGCGCGCGCGGGAGGCCGACCCGAACGTGGTCATCATCGCGGGCGCGCTCGCCAGCACGATTGCACTCCAGCCCGCCGCCGACCCGCCCAACAACGCGCTCAACGACCTCATCTTCCTCCAGCGCATGTACGACGCGGGCGCCGCGCCCTACTTCGACATCATGGCGATGCAGGCCTACGGGCTGTGGAGCGGGCCGACCGACCGGCGGATGCACCCGCGCGTGATGAACTTCGGCCGGCCGCAGTTCGTGCGCGACCTGATGGTGGCGAACGGCGACGCCCACAAGCCCATCTGGATCAGCGAAATGGGCTGGAACGCGGTGCCGGACGACGTACCGGACAAACGCTTCGGGCAGGCCTCGCTCGATCAGCAGGCGCGCTTCACCGTCGGCGCGTACGAGCGCGCCCTGGCCGAGTGGCCGTGGGCCGGCGTCATCAATACCTGGTATTTCAAGCGCGCCACCGACGAATGGGTGCAGCAGGCCCGGCCCGAGGCCTACTTCCGGCTGGCCGACCCCGACTTCACCATCCAGCCGGTCTACGCCAGCCTGCAAAGCTACCTGACGACGACGCAGCCGGCGCTGTATCCGGGCACGCACGAGGCCGCGGGTTGGGGCATCGAGGCAACGGGCGAGTGGCAGGTGATGGATGCTGCCGATGCGCCGTTCGGCCGCATCTGGGCTGCGGGGCCGGGTGCAGAACTGGTCATCACCTTCCAGGGCACAGGCGTAGCCCTCTCGCTCGGCTGCCCGCAGACTGACTGCACCGGCAGCTTCACCGCCCAGGTGGACGACACGGACATGGGCCGCATAGACATGGCGCAGGCCGAGACCCCGCAACCCGTGAGAGTTGCAGACGGCCTCGCTGATACTCTGCACCGCCTCACCCTGCGCGCAGAAAGTGGCACTGAGGGGTTATCCGCTATCATCGTCGAAGGAAGGTGAGCATGGCCGCGCGGCGAGATACGGGCCTGATTTTGCTCCTGCTCCTGCTCGTCCTGGCGGCGGCAGCCGGGCTCCGCTATTACAACCTTGACGGACAGAGTCTCTGGTCGGACGAGGGCAACAGCGTGGCGCTGGCTGCGCGGCCTTTCGCCCAGATTGCGCGCGATGCGGCCAACGACATCCACCCCCCGCTCTACTACTTCCTGCTGCGCATCTGGACGCGCATCTTCGGCACGACCGAGGTCGCGCTGCGCTCGCTGAGTGCCCTGCTGGGCGTCCTGCTGGTGCTGGCGACCGCGGAACTGGGCCGGCGCATCTTCAGCCGCGTGACCGGCCTGACTGCGGGCATCCTTGCGGCCGCCGCGCCCTTCCAGGTCTATTACAGCCAGGAAGTGCGCATGTACATCCTCCTCGCACTGGAGGCTGCGCTGGCACTCCTGCTCTTCTGGTGGTGGGTCAGCCAGGAGGACCGGCGGCTGCCCGAAGATGCGTCCGTCGCCGCCGGACGGCGGCTGCGCTGGCTGCCCTTCTCCGGCCAGATGCTCATCCTCGTATGGGTTGCGGGTCTCTACACGCACTACGCTTTCCCGCTGGTCATCGCGCTTGCCAGCGGCCTGTATGCCCTGTGGCTGATCGTCTCCCGGCGCCGCGGGTTGGTCGGCCAGCGGGTGCTGCGCTGGGCGTTGCTACTGGGTGTGACTGCCGGGCTGTATGCGCCGTGGCTGCCTGAGGCGCTGCGCCAGCTCACGACCTGGCCGAGCGTCGACGTGAATGCCAGTCTGGAGCAGCAACTCACCGGTCTATTCGGCACGCTGGCACTCGGCCCGGTCGGGCTCCACGAGCAGAGCAAGGCTTCGATGTGGTTGCTCGTGGCCCTGGCCGCCTTCGGCGCATATCCCTGGCCGCTGGTCAACCGCCAGGAGCAATCCGGCACGCCGCGCATCGACTGGCTGCGCTTCCTGCTCCCGCTTCTGTGGGTGTTGGCGCCCATCGGCATGATTATCGTGCTGGGCCTGTACCGTGAAGCCTATCTCAAGTTTCTGCTGATTGCCAGCCCGGCCTTTGCGCTGCTCCTGGCGCGCGGGGTCACCGGCCCGGCGGCCTGGCTGCAGGCCCGGGGCTTGCCGGCCAGCGGACCCGCACAGTCCGGCGAACCGCCGGCCCAGGCGCACTGGCTGGGCAGCGTGTTGGGCGCACTGTGGGTGCTCGTCGCCCTCGCGCTGACCGGCGGAGTCCTGGGCGCAACGCTTGCCCGCTACTACACCGACCCCACCGTGGCGCGCGACGACTACCGCGGAGTCACGCACTTCATCGACGCCACTGCACAGCCGACCGACGCCATCCTCCTGACTGCGCCGGGCCAGCGCGATGTGTTCGGCTACTACTACCGCGGCAACCTCCCGGTATATGCGCTCCCGCGACAGCGACCGCTCGATCCGGCAGACACGACCGCGGAGCTGGCAAAGCTCCTGGGCCACACGAAGGTCTATGCCGTGTACTGGGCCGCGGGCGAAGCGGACCCGGATGGCTTGATCCAGGGCTGGCTGAACAGCCGGGGCTACAAGACGCTGGACCAGTGGCACGGCAACATGCGGCTGGCCGTCTATGTCATGCCGGAGCAGCGGCCGCCCGATGAGACCGTTGACGAACTGAACCTCCCGCTCGGCGCCGACATCACGCTGCTTGGCTATCGCGGGTGGAACCTGGCCCCGTCAGCGGGCGAGGTTACGCAGCTTCAGTTGCTCTGGCGCGCGGAGACAACGCCGACACGGCGCTACAAGGTCTTCCTGCAACTGCTGGACCAGCGTGACCAGGTCATTGCGCAGCGCGACGCCGAACCTGGGGGCGAGAGCCGGCCCACTGATACCTGGCCGCCCGGTGAGACCGTGGCGGACAACCACGGCCTGCTGATTCCGCCCGGCACGCCTCCGGGCACGTACCGCCGCATCCTGGGCATGTACGATGTCGAGACGATGGAGCGGCTGAAGCTGCCCGATGGCAGCGATTTCGTCGCGCTGCCGCCCATCACCGTGACGCGCAGCCAGGTGGCGCCCCCGCTGGCCGCGCTGGACATGCAGTATCCGCAGCAGTTCGGCTTCGGCGCGATCTCGCTGCTCGGCCATGACCGGTACAAGCGGGGCTTCAGCCATGCGCGCAACGAGCCCCTCCACCCCGGCGACCTGCTGCACCTGACGTTCTACTGGCAGGCGCGCGCTGCGCCGCGCGCGGACTGGTGGTTCGTGCTGACGCTCAGCGACAGCACCGGGCACAGCGTTGCAACCCTCGAAGCGCCGCTGGTCAGTTCGACCTATCTGACGACACTATGGCAGGAGGGGGATGTGGTGCGCGGGGAACACGACCTGTTGATCCCGCCCGACTTGCCGCCGGATACCTACCGGCTCAGCCTCAGCCTGTATCCCGACGCCGAGACGGAGGCTGGGAGCGCGTACCTGGGGACAGTTCGGGTGGAATGAGTGACAAGGAAAGAGTAATGAGTAACGAGTAACGAGTAATCAGTGACTTACTCATTACTCGTTACTCGTTACTCAAGACCCACATGAGGGAAAACATGATTCTAACCACGCTTCCCGTCGGGATGCTGGAAGTCAACTGCTATGTGCTCGGCTGCGAGCGCACGCATCGGGCGGTCGTGATCGATCCGGGCGACGAGGCCCCGGCCATCCTCAGAGCACTGCAACAGCATAACTTGACGCTCGACCGCATCCTGGCGACGCATGCACACTTCGACCATCTGCTGGGCTGCCGCCCGCTGCAGGAAGTCACCGGCGCACCGCTCTATGTCCACCCTGCTGACCGCCCGCTGGTCGCGATGATGCAGCGCAGCTGCATGGCATGGCTGGGCTACGATCCGGGCGAACCGCCCGCCATCACGGGCGACCTGGCCGCAGGCGAGGTCGTGCGCGTGGGCGACATCGCGCTGGAGGTGCGCTACACGCCGGGGCACTCGCCCGGCGGGGTCACCCTGGTCGAGCACGCGACACGGCGCGCATTCACGGGCGATGCATTGTTCGCCGGTTCCGTGGGCCGCGTGGACCTGCCCGGCGGCGACGGCCAGACGCTCATCGCCAGCATCGACGTGCAAATTCTATCGCTGCCGGATGACTACGTTGTGCTGCCGGGCCACGGGCCCGCGACGACCGTGGGCCAGGAACGGCGGACGAATCCGTACCTGTAGCAGGATAACATGATGGAACGTCTGGTCTTGCCTGAGCCGCTGCGTGGGGCGATGATCGCCCACGCGCAGACGGGCTGGCCGGAGGAGGTCTGCGGACTGCTGGCCGGGCACGACGACCACGCAACGGAGTGGCATCCGGGGATAAACGTATCGCCCACCCCAGCCGTGACCTATGAGCTGGACGTGGACACCCTGTTCAAACAGGTCGCCTTCGAGGAGGCTGGCCTGACCCTGGTCGGCATCTACCACTCGCACCCACAGGGGCCGGAGACGCCTTCTGTGACGGATATAGAGCGGGCCTTCTATCCCGATGCCGTGTACCTCATCTGCAGCCTGGCCGAGCGTGTGCGACCCGTCTTGCGGGGATTCCGAATCGTCGCTGGCCGT